>DATMQG010000113.1:0-43638 GCA_035566835.1 Solirubrobacteraceae bacterium | reverse complement strand
ACCGGTGGGCGCTGCTGACCGTGCTGCCGCTGTTCGGTGTCATGAGCGTCTTCTCGCGCGAGCGCGAAGCACGCATGGAGCAGCTCATCGAGCTGAACGACGCCTACCGCGGCACGGCACTCGTGTTGGGAGACGTCGTCGGGGCCGACGATGCCTATACCGGCGAGCATTGCCGCGGGGTGGTGCGGCTGTCCGTCGAGGTGGCGCGTGCGCTCGGGCTCGACGCCGAGCGCTGCCGCAACGTCGAGTTCAGCGCGCTGCTGCACGACGTGGGCAAGATCGCATCCCCAACGAAATCATCAACAAGCCAGGCAAGCTCGACGAGCAGGAGTGGGCGATCGTGAAGATGCACACGATCGAGGGTCAACGCATGCTGGAGACCGTCGGCGGTCTCATGCGCAGCGTCGGACGGATCGTGCGCTCCTCCCACGAGCGCTGGGACGGCGCCGGCTACCCCGACGGCCTGCACGGCGAGGAGATCCCGCTCGAGGCACGCATCGTCTGCGCATGCGACGCGTTCGACGCGATGACCACGACGCGCTCCTACCGCAAGGCGATGTCGACCGACGTCGCCGTCACCGAGCTTGCCGCGAACTCGGGGACCCAGTTCGACCCCGCAGTCATAGCCGCGCTGCTCGAAGTTGTGGAGCGCCCCTCGCCCGGCACGCACGCCGCGCTCCTCGAGAGCTGTGGCTCGAGGCTCGACGCCCCGAGTGAAGCGCAGGCCAGCGCGAACGGCCGGCGCCGCTCAGCTGCAGGATCGACGTAAGGGTCGCCAGCGTTCGCTTTCTGTTGGAAATCAGATCGCGAAGGCGCACTCTCCGACCCGGGGCTGCCGGAGTACGCGACGTCCGCGAGCGACGTTACGCGCCGAGCTGGCCCGGATCGTCCTCGACCGCAGTTGACTCGACGTCAGCCGGCCACACAGCGGGCTCGCGTGGAGCGAAGCGCGCAGCTGTTGCGGCGAAGCTCATCACCCGCCGGGCATAACGGCGCGAGACCCACCGACGCAAAAGCGCTCGTGTGGGCCGAAACAACAGCAGCGCACCAAAAGCATCGGTGACGAATCCAGGCACCACCAGCAGGATGCATCCGAGAAACCCGAGTGCGCCGTCCAGCGCGGCAGCACCGGCCGGCCGGCCCTCCGACACCGCCAGCGAGACCCGCCGGAGCGCAGAGCGGCCCTCGACGCGGAGGAGCCGCACGCCAAGCAGCGAGGCCCCCACCAGCAATACGGTCGCCAAAACCCAGCCGATTGCGAGCCCGACCTCGATGAAGACGACCACCTCGACAACGGGCACGGCGATCAAGGCAAGGAGGACCATGACTGCAGTCAGCCTACGCTCGTCGCGGGACCAGTTCCGGCTCCCGATCGGCCCAGAGTTCGCGGACGCGTGGGATGACCTGATTCCCGTAAAGCTCGATGTTGGTCATCACGGCCTCCTGGGACAGGCCGGGCATTCCGAACTTCAAGTCGAAGCGGGTCGCCTCGAGGATCCTGAGGTTCGCGACGATCTTCTGCGCGACGGTCTCTGGAGAGCCGACGTAAAGCGCTCCTTCGGGTCCCACGTCGGCCATGAACGATCCCCTCGTCGGCGGCGCGAACCCGCGTTCGCTGCTGACCCGGCGAAGGGTCTCGATCCAGCGCGCCCCGAACTCCTCGACCGCCTGCTCGTCGGTCGCGGCAACGTGACCGGGCGCGTGCACCCCCACGGGTCGCGGGCGCTGGCCAAGCTGCTCGAGCGTCTCGCGAAACAGCCGCGGGAAAGGCGCGAACCGCGCCGGAGGACCACCGATGATCGCGAGCATCAGCGAGAAGCCATAGCGCGCGGCGCGAAGCACCGACTCGGGGCTGCCGCCGACCCCGATCCACGTAGGGAGCGGCCCGAACTCCGCATGGGGCACGACATCCTGGTTGTACAGCGCAGCGCGGGTGCTCCCTTGCCAGGTGACGGGCTCGCCCTTCAGCAGCTGCGCGAACAGGCTGGTCTTCTCCTCGAACAACCGCTCGTAGTCATCCAGGTCGTAGCCGAACAGGGGGAACGACTCGACGCTCGAACCGCGGCCGAGAATCACCTCCGCCCGCCCGCCCGAGACCGCGTCCAGCGTCGAGTAGCGCTGAAACACCCGGACGGGGTCATCCGAGCTCAGCACCGTCACCGCCGAGCCGAGACGGATCCGGCTCGTGCGCGCGGCGATCGCGCCGAGCACCACGTCGGCGGCCGGCATCGGGAAGTCCTCGGTGTGGTGCTCGCCGATACCGAAGAAGTCGACGCCGACCTGGTCGGCGAGAACGCCTTGCTCGACGACATTGCGAATCGTCTGGGCATGAGACTGCGGGCGCCCGTCCTCGCCATAGGTCCGATCGCCGAACGTGTCGAGCCCAAGAACGAGGGGGAACTCGGCACCGCCGCGTCCATCTTCGGACCGTCCCACAGCCCCTGAAGCAGCCGCATTCATGCCGGCATTGTCGCTCGCGTCGCGTCTCGCCGCCAACGGCCGGGGGGCTGTCCGTGGTGGCGTCGAAACGCCGCGGCGAACGCGTACGGGGAGGTGTAGCCGGCGCAGTCGGCGATCTGAGTAAGGGTCAGCTCGCCGGAGCGCAGGTGGTCCCGGGCGAGGGTCATGCGCCACTCGGCGAGGTACTGCATCGGCGGCTGGCCGAGAGCGTCCTGAAAGGCTCGCGCGAAGGCCGCTCGCGAAAGGCCGCTGAGGGAGGCGAGCTCGGGCACCGTCCACCGGTGGGCCGCGTCGGCGTGCATGGCGCGAAGGGCCATGCCAAGGCGCGGGTCGGCAGCCGCTCGATACCAGCGTGGCGCTCGGGCGCTCTGGCGAAACGACGTGCGGATGGCGTGGACCAGGACGACATCGAGCAGCCGGTCCAGCACTGTCTGCTGCCCTGGCTCCGGGGTCGCCAGTTCGCGCGAGAGCAGCCCGATGACGTCGTGGAGCGGGTCATGCTCCACCCGAGGGAGATGCAGCATCGGCGGGAGCGCCTCGACCAAGCCGCGGCCGACATCGCCGGCGAACCGATACGCGCCGCACAGGAACACCGTCGCGTGCTCGTCGTCTGAACGCTCGTCGCCCGCGTGGCGTGCTCGGAAATGCTCGTGGGCGAGGCACGTGGCGCCGGGACTGTGGGCGAGATGGTGGTCGGGCCCGCCACGGACGAGCGCCACGTCGCCCGGTGCGAGCTCGAGCGCCGATCGCGGATCGTCGAGCCACAACCACGCATGACCCCGTACGACGGCGTGGACCGCGAGCTGGATAGCGCCCGGAAGACACAGCCCCCACGGGGGTTGGGCAACCGACCGCGCGAAGACACCGCCCGATGCGCGCGCCCGCGCGAGGTGTTCTTGCAGCATGTCCACCTCGTGAGCGTATCGCGCAACAATCAGAGCTTCAGACGCATTGATCCGCTCGCCATGTGTCGAAACGATGGCGTCATGACCAACGCGAGCAATACGACCCTTGTGCTCGGCGCCACAGGCAAGACCGGCGCACGAGTCGCGAGCCGGTTGACCGAGCTGGGCCGCTCCGTCCGCACCGCCGCCCGCCACGGTGCGGACGCAAGGTTTGACTGGGACGACCCGGCCACGCACCGGGCCGCCGTCGAAGGAGTCGACCGCATCTACCTGCTCGCACCGGTTCTGAGGACGCGCTTCGCCGCGCAGGTATCGGCATTCCTGGACCTCGCCGAGGCCGCCGGCGTACGGCACGTCACCTACCTCAGCGCGTACGGCATCGACCTGGATCCGCCGGACGTCGCGCCGCGGGCCGTCGAGCTCGACCTCATGGCGCGCGTCTCTCTGACGCACTCGATCGTGCGCCCCGCGTGGTTCATGCAGAACTTCAGCGAGACCTTCCTGAAGCCGATCGACGGCGCGATCACCGTGCCGACCGGTGACGGTGGGGAGGCATTCGTCGACGCCGAGGACATCGCGGCGGTCGCGGCGGCGACGCTTGCCGGCCCCGACTCACACGCGGGAGCGCAGTACGCCCCAACGGGCCCGGACCGGCTGACGGTGCGAGAGGCCGCCGACGCGATCGGGAGCGTGATCGGTCAGCCGGTCCGGCACGTCGGCATCGACCGACGAGCGTGGGTCGACGGAGCAATCGCCTCCGGCGTGCCGGCCGAGTACGGGGAGACGCTGCAGCTGCTCACCGAGACGATCGCCTCGGGCGGCGGCTCGGTCCCCAACAAGGACGTCCAGGCGGTCACCGGACTGCCGGCGACGAGCTTCACCGACTTCGCGAAGCGGACGGTGTCGGCCTGGGCGGCGGAGCTCGCGCAGTGACCGCGATCCCTGACCTCGACGACTTCCGGGCGCTGGAGCCGTTCTTCTGCATCGTCGAGGAGGCGCTCGCTGGACTCGCCGACGGGGAACACTTCTTCGACCTTCTGGCCGAGGACGTCGTGTTCGATTTCATCATCACCGTACCCAGCTACCCACGGCACGTCGTCGGCCGCGTGGCGGTCGCTGAGCTGTATCGCCCGTACGGGGAGACCTTCGTCCTCAATCGATGCTTCGACTTGGCCGTCCATCACGACCGCCAGGCCGGCGTCATCGTGCTGGAGTACGCATCCGAAGGCCGTGTCGTCAAAACCGGGGCCGACTACTCCAATCGCTATGTCTCGGTGCTCACGATCACCGAGCGCAAGGTCACCCGATGGCGCGACTACCTCGACCCGATCGCCGTTTTCAACGCCGTCGGTTGGCCGCCGTCGCGCCCGCGTCAGGGTTTCCGAGAGCGCGCCCGAGAGGATTCGAACCTCTGACCTTCGGTTCCGTAGACCGACGCTCTATCCAGCTGAGCTACGGGCGCAGAGCGCCCTAGTCTACCTGGCGTCCTCTGGGGCTCTTGCGCGCCGATGGCGCTTTGCAGTCCCCTCCGCGGCGATCGCGATGGCATAGCTGAGCCACTGTTCGCGGACGGCGCCGACGCGGTCGTACACGGCCTGTGCGCGGAGATTGTCCGGCGCCGTCTGCCACTCCAGGCGCGACGCGCCCCGCTCCGCGCAGCGCTCAACGCACGCGCGGATGAGCCGCTCTGCGACGCCGAGGCCGCGCGCGTCGGGTGAGACGTACAGGTCGTGCATGATCCCGATCCTCGTCGCGGCGGTCGTCGACCAGCTCCAGAAGATCGTCGCGAACCCGACCGCGGTTGCGTCCGCGTCGCGGGCGATCAGCTGAAGGCCCTCGCGCTGCGGATCGCCGAGCAGCGCTCGCGAGAGCGCGAGCAGCGCCTGGTCGCCAGGCGCCACGCAGTAGAAGTCGCAGTAGGCGCGCATGAGCGGGACGAGGTCGGCAAGATCGGCCTCCGCCACGGTCCGGATGGAATGGCCGGCCGAGGGCTCTGAGGAGGTGAGCTCGGGCACCTTCGGCTAGCCAACGGCCGCGACGGGCGCACGGCGAGCCGGCGAGGCCGAACGCTCGACGGTCACCCGCACGCCATGCCTGGGCGCGAGGGTGATGCCGCGCAGCACGACCGGGTCCGGTCTCTCGCGCAACGGCCGCAGCTCCACGGCGGGCACGGCGACGCGCAGCACCTCAGCCATCTCGGCCTGCGCGAGCGCGGCTCCGATGCAGCGCCTGATCCCACCTCCGAACGGCAGCCACGAATACGACTCCGCCCCCTCCTTGAGGAATCGCTCGGGCCGGAACTCACGCGCCCGCGGGTAGAGGTCCTCCCGCATGTGTACCAGTGCGATCCCGGGGTACACCTTCACGCCGGCCGGCAGCTCCCATCCGGCCACGGTGCGCGGGACGGTCAGCGTCCGCTCGGCGGCGTCGAGTACCGGGCGCAGCCGCAGCGTCTCCTTGACGACGGCATCGAGGTACGCGTCGTTCTCGCCGGCCTCGAGCTCCTCTCTGAGGCGGGCCAGCACGCTCGGGTTGCGAAGCAGCAGCTCGAACGCGAAGGCGAGCCCGGTGGCGGTCGTCTCGTGCCCCGCTGCGAGCATCGTGAACAGCTCGTCGCGCAGCTCGCCGCCGGTCATCGCCTCGCCACGCTCGTCCCGTGCCCTGAGCAGCAGCGAGAGCACGTCGGAGCGTTCGGCGAGGTCCGGCTCACTGCGCCGACGCTCGATTTCCTCGTGCAGCACCGCGTCCGCCGCGCGGAGGCGTCGCGCGAACCGCCCGCCGGGGCTGCGCGGCCCGAGATCCGCTCGCGCCGCACGCGAGACCATGAACAGCGGGCTGCTGTCGACGACGGCGACGAGCGGCTCGCGCAGACGCTCGACGCGATCGGGCTGCGTCACCCCGAACACCGCGCGGCAGATCACCTCGAAGGTGAGCGCGCGCATCCGCTCGCGCAGTACGAGCTCCGAGCCCGGGCGCCAGCCTGCGATCTCCCGCTCGGCGACGTCGCGGATGACCTCGCGAAACGCGGCCACCCGCGAGCCCTGGAAGGGCGGCAGCATCAGCTTGCGCTGGCGCAGGTGCTCCGGCCCGTCGAGCACGAGCACCGAATGCGCTCCCAGGACGGGCTCCATGAACGAGTTCGCCTCGCCGGCCTTGAGGTCCGACTGGTCTCCCGTGAAGAGCTCGCGGATCGCCTCGGGGTCGGCGACGTAGACTCCGGCGCCGAAGCCCAGGAGCCTGACGGTGAACACGTCGCCGAAGCGTCGGCGCCATTCGCGCAGCATGGCGAGCGGCCTGTACGCGAAGCGCAGCGAGTTCACGACGGCCGGGCTGCGGGGGCCGGGCGGAAGCGCCATCGCGCGAGTGTAATGGGCCCGGGCCCGCTACGACATGCGTCCGCGCCGCACGATCAGCCGATCGCCGCGGCTAGCGTCTTTGTGCATGTCGTCACAATTGGCATCGCGTTCGCTCGAGTTCCGGGACGGTCCCGCGGCGACCTGGCGCCCGACGACGCAGGACGCGGTCGCACGGCGGCGTCCGCCGCCGCTGCGGATGCGACGCTACCTGCCGCTGGCGCTGCTCAACACCGCCCTCGTGGTCGTCCTGCCGGCGTTCGCCGTCTCGGCGCTCGTGCCACGCGGCGGCCCCCTCTCGACGGCGGCCTCTGGCCTGGCCGCCGTGGCGCTCTCGGTCGCGATCGCGACCGCCGCCGCGGCGCTATGGCAGCGCCATCGACGCTCCCGCGACGTCGTCTTCTCGGACCTCATCCTGTGGGGCTGGTTGCGTCGCTGCTGGACCGAGCGGCGCCTCTCCCAGGCGCGCGAGCTGTTCGACTCCGCCAGAAAGGCGGGCCCGGCGGTCAGCATCGAGCTGGTCACCGGGCTCAGCCGACTTCTCGAAGGGCGCGACGCCTACACGCACGGGCACGGGCAGCGGGTCGCGCGCTACGCCGGCCAGATAGCCCATGCGATGCACCTCTCGCCGGTCGAGATCGCGAAGATCCGGACGGCCGCCGCCGTCCACGACGTCGGCAAGCTCTACACCCCCCGGGAGATCCTCAACAATCCGAACCGTCTCACGGGGGCGGAATACGAGGTCGCCAAGCGTCATGCCGTGTGGGGCGGGCGCATGCTCGCGGCCGTCGGCGACGAGGAGATCACGGCGATCGTCCGCCACCACCATGAGCGCATCGATGGTCGCGGATATCCCGACGGGCTGCGCGGCTCGGAGATTCCGCTCGGAGCGCGCATTATCGCCGTGGCCGACACGTTCGACGCGATCACCTCAAGCCGCGCCTACCGCGCGGCATGCCCGCACAGGCGGGCGCTCGAGGTCCTCGCCGGGGCGTCTGGCACGCAGCTCGACCCTGCCGCCGTCGCCGCCTTCCGCAGCCATTACGCGGCTCGGCGCTCGGTCGTCTGGCTCGCGCTCGCGGCGACCGTTCCCGCGAGGATCTTCGCCGCCCTGCAGACGGCCACCCAGGGTCTGGGCGCCGGCGCCGGCGGGATCGCGTCGATCCTACCCGCCGTCGGCGCGGCCGGCGTGCTTGCGCTCTCGCCCGCTCTCCACCACCCGTCGGCCGTGCATGGCACGCGCTCCGTCCGCGCGCACGCGGAGTCCCGTCCGTCCACGACTGC
The DNA here is from genome assembly GCA_035566835.1 of Solirubrobacteraceae bacterium. Lineage (GTDB taxonomy): Bacteria > Actinomycetota > Thermoleophilia > Solirubrobacterales > Solirubrobacteraceae > Palsa-744. The sequence goes on along the minus strand of DATMQG010000113.1, from coordinate 35,636 downwards.
GGCCCGGCGATCGCATGCGCGGGAGCTCAGGCGCACGGCGGGCGCAAGGCGCACGGCCGGCGCAAGACACACTCCGGCCGCCTATCGGCGGCGCCATGCGACCGCCCGCATCTCTCCGGCCGCGCCCGCCGCGGGCAACACGAACGGGACCGTCCCTCGCGGTCGCGCCCCAAGCGCGGGCCCACAGGAACCTGTCGCTTCCCCTCCCGGGCCGGGGCAAAGCCCTCCGCCGCCCGCTCAGCCCGTAACCACTCCCACCGGCCTCCCCCTGCCGGTCACCCCGCCGCCGGTCAGCTCGCCCCCGCCGGCCGCCCCACCGGTGACGGTGCCCGGCGTCCCGGGCGTCAATTACCCGCCTGTGCAGGTGCCTGCGATTCCTTCGGGAGCGGAAGCTGTACCTATTCCTCGCAGTTGATGTCGACCTCGTCGGATCCGCGTATGGCAGCCTCTTCGTGGAGGATGCGCCAGCCTTCCATGAAATGCGCACGGGCCAGCGGTGACAGTCGCCCGAGGGTGTGGCGAAACGGGGCGATCGCCACGTCTAGCCATCCCTCCATGGCATCGCGGTAGTCCTCGTGCACGCGCACGATCGTGCGCCTGCGGTCGTGGTCATCCTCGGCGCGCTCGACCAGGCCCGCGCGGCTGAGCTCCCCGACGATGGTGCTGGTACTCGAGAGCAGCAGGCCGAGGCGCTTGGCCAGTTCGCTCACGCCGATCGGTTCGGTGGCCGCGACGGCCAGGAGCGCGCTCGCATGGCGCTTTCCCAGCGAGGAGCGTTCCATCGCGTCACGCATCGGCATCGGGGCCGGAACCGCGCTCTTGAGGTCGTGGAGCGTGACAGGGACGAGCGAGGTGAGCTCGGCGAGGTCCTCCTCGACGCCCGGTCCTGACTCGGTTTTCGGATTGCTCTTGACGGCCATGGGTGGTGTGCTACTCTCCTTCGATCTGCGAACTATTCCAGAACAGAAATGTTCTCTCCTCAATAGTATACCCGGAGGTGTGACATGAGCTCGACGACACCGCAGGAGCGCAGGCTGGGGATCGTGGCGCGGATCGGCGGCTGGGCGGCCGGGCACCGTCGCCTCGTGCTGGTCGGCTGGATCGTCGGGTTGATCGGCGCGCTTGGACTTTCGAGCGCCGTCGGCAGCAACTACAGCAACAGCTTCTCGTTGAAGGGCACCGAGTCCCAGCGCGCCGTCGACCTCCTTAAACGCGACTTCCCCGCTCAGTCCGGTGACTCCGACCAGATCGTCATCCGCGCGGTCGGCGGGAGCGTCACTGCACCGCCCGTGCAGGCACGGGTCGCGCCCGTGCTTTCGCAGATCGCACGGCTTCCGCACGTCAGCGGCGTTGTGAGTCCGTACTCGCCCGCAGGCGCACGCGCGATCTCGCGCGACGGTCAGATCGCCTTCGCGACCGTGAACTTCGATCAGCGTGCGAACGTTCTGCCCAAGGCCGCTGTGGAACGCGTGATCTCGGTCGCGCACACGGCGCGATCTGCGCAGCTCGAAGTCCAACTCGGCGGCCAGGCGATCGAGCAGGTCGAAAAAGTCTCGATTGGCACGGCTACCGCCGTTGGGCTGATCGCAGCGATGATCGTGCTGCTGATCACGTTCGGCTCGGCGCTCGCGATGGGCCTGCCGATCCTCACCGCCCTGCTCGGACTGGGCACGGCGATCGGGCTCGCCGGCCTCGCCTCGCAGGTCATCTCGACACCCGACTTCGCGACGCAGCTCGCGGCCATGATCGGGCTCGGCGTCGGCATCGACTACGCCCTCTTCCTGATCACTCGCTTCAGGCAGAACTACCGCTCGGGAATGGACCTCCAGACCTCGATCTCCGAAGCGATGGACACCGCTGGACGGGCCGTCCTGTTCGCCGGCATCACGGTGATCATCGCCTTGCTCGGGCAGTTCGCGCTGGGCGTCAGCTTTCTGTATGGCCTCGCCGTCGCATCCGCGCTCGCCGTGCTGATGACGATGCTCGCCGCGCTCACGATCCTGCCCGCCGTGCTGTCCCGGTACGGCGCGCGCATCGCGCGGCCTGGCCGCCGCGCCCGCAACAGCGGCGAATCCTTCGCGGCGCGCGACGCCCGCGGCGGGTGGGCGCGCTGGGCGGCGCTCATCCAGCGCCACCCGTGGCCGGGAGCGCTTGCGGGGCTCGCGATCATGCTCACGCTCGCCGCCCCGGCGCTCGCGTTGCGCCTCGGCAACAGCGACGCGGGCAACAACCCTCCCAGCTCCACCACCCGGCACTCCTACGACCTTCTCGCCAAGGGCTTCGGGCGCGGCTTCAACGGGCCGCTGCAGGTGGTCGCCTCGCTGCCACACGCGGGCGACTCGGCCGCGCTCACCGGTATCGCCGCGTCCCTGCGCACGAGCCGGGACGTCGCGTCGGTCTCGCCGGCGCGCCTGAGCCCCAACGGGCAGACGGCCGTCTTCCTCGTCTACCCAGCCTCAGCTCCCCAATCCCTCGCGACGAGCAACCTCGTCGAAAGCCTGCGCAAGCACACGCTGCCTCCGCTGGCGCAAAGCGACGGAGCACGGATCCTCGTCGGTGGCCAGCAGGCCACGACGATCGACTTCACGCGTGTGCTCTCCAACAAGCTCCCACTGTTCATCGGAATCGTCGTCGCGCTCTCGGCGCTGCTGCTGCTGATCGTGTTCCGCTCGCTCGTTATCCCGCTGCAGGCGGCGTTCATGAACCTCCTCTCGATCGGCGCGGCGCTCGGCGTGGTCGTCGCCATCTTCCAGTGGGGATGGCTCGGCAGCTTCTTCAACGTCAAGGGCGGCCCGATCGAGGCCTTCATCCCCGTGATGCTGTTCGCGATCGTCTTCGGGCTGTCCATGGACTACGAGGTCTTTCTCGTCTCGCGAATCCACGAGGAGTGGACACGGCGGCGCAACGCAACCGAGGCGGTCACCCGCGGACTCGCCTCGACCGGACGCGTGATCACCGCCGCAGCGACAATCATGATCTGCGTCTTCCTGTCATTTTCGTTCGGAGACCAGCGGGTGCTCAAGCTGTTCGGGCTGAGCCTCGCAAGCGCGGTCTTCCTCGACGCGTTCGTCGTGCGCAGCCTGCTGCTCCCATCGGTCCTCGAGCTCCTCGGACGCCGCACCTGGGCGCTACCCGCGTGGCTCGGACGACGCCTCCCCCACCTCGCGATCGACCGTCCGGAGATGGTGATTCCGCCGGCCGCCGCGGAGCGGGTCGAGCAACCGGCCTGAGCTCGTGCTCCGCATCGGGTACCGGCCCCTCAGCAACCTCTCAGCTGCGGCGAGGGTAGCTGCAATCGGTGCGCGCGACACTCGAATCACACCCACCCCACGACCTTGATCGGGCGAACCATGGACGCACAGCAAACATATCCGCACGCTCCACACATCCTCCACGACCAGCAGGCCAGGGCAACGCCGGACCGCAGCGCCGCATCGGCTCGTCGCCAAGCACGCGCAGCCGACGCCGTGGTGCGGGCGTACGCGAGCAGCCTCTCCAGGCAAGCGCACCCGGAGGCCGTGCGTCCGTCGCGCACAGCACTCGCGACCCCGACGACGCCGCCGACGGATCGCCGATCGACGGTCCGCCGCAGGCTGCCCGGCCTACAGGCGGCCGGTTCGCTTCGTGCGGGTCGACCTGCCTCCAGGCATCGCGCAGAATCGGGGGTAGTCCCTTGCTGGCATCAACTGATCCGCGAGCCACGCCTGAATGAGTGACGGGTACTTCGGGGCTCGAACAGACGGCACGGAGAGGGAGGGATTCGAACCCTCGAACGAGGTTGACCCCCGTTACGCGATTTCCAGTCGCGCCCGTTCAGCCGCTCCGGCACCTCTCCAGGCGCTTCCTTCGTGGCGCGTCCCGAAGGCTACGACAACGGCGCGCCGTCCGTTGGTAGGCTGGGAGCTGTGATCCTCGGCGTAAGCGAAGCCTTCAGCAAGACCTTCGGCCTGATCGTCACCTTCGGTGGAATCGGCGTGGTCGTCAACGTCCTGCTGATCTACATCGCGATCCAGGTCCGCGGCGAGCACCGCCAGAACGAGGAGCTCCTGAACTCGCGGCGACCCCCCGAGAGCTGAGTTTCCAGCCCTCGCGCCCGATTCCACGGACGCGAACGCCAGCCGGACCCCGGAGGGGTCCTCCTTAGAGACGTTCAAACGCGGCGTCGAAACGCTCGCTAGATGATGTAGACGGGCGTGCCGACCGGCGATTTGCTGTAGAGGTCGATCACGTCCGGGATCCGCATCCGCACGCACCCGTGCGACGCGTCGTGTCCGATCGTTTCGTACTCGCTGGGATCGATCCCGTGGATGCCCGCGCCGCCTTCGAAAGACATGAAACGGGCCTTCAGCGGATCGCCTGGGCCGGGGGGGACGACGGTGCCCGCCAGCGCACCCGCCCATGCTTTTTTGGGCACGTACCAGGGCGGGTCGACCTGCTCCCATTCGATTTTGTGCAAACCCGCGGGCGTTTCCAACCCTTCCATCCCGACCGCTATTTCATAGGTTCTCGTGAGTTTCAGGTGGCCGTAGAAGCGCAGCCTGAAGGACGCCCGATCGATCACGATGTAGGCCGGGTAGCGCGCCGCGAGCTGCGACGTTGTGACCGCCGGCTTGATGTGGTGGGTGGGGACGATCACCGTCCGGTTGGGTGTCCGCCCGACGAGCGCCGTATCGATCGCCGCGCCCAGCGCTCTGTAGCTGACCGTCCTGCCGTCCCGCCCCGGCACGAGGCTCAGCCCGCTCGCGCTCGGTGCCACCGAGGCGTCGACCGGCGGCCGCGTCACGGCAGCCCGGACCTTCGCGACCAGCGCGCGCGTGGAGTTGTGCGAGTAGCTGACGACGAGCGGGATCTGCCGCGAGATGCCGCCGCCGAACAGCCCGCGGAACGTTCGCGTCACGATCGACCCTTCGCGACTCGCGTTGACCGCCTGGGCGACCATGTTGTTGACGTCGACCTTCACTTCCGCTTCGCGCGAGCTCAAGATCCACCTCTGAGAGCCCGAGCGCACCGTCACAGGGCGATCGAGCGCCACTACGAGCTCCCGCTGCAGCTTCGCCCTGGCGGCCGCCGAATGAAGCCCGCCGACCGACACGCCGTCGATCTTCACGCCGTTTGCGATCACGTCGCGGCGCGAGTGATCGTAGAGATACATCGCGAGCGCCAACACGAGCACGACCGCCACGCCGATCGCGGCGATGATCGGGACGCGGCTACGGCGACGAGGCACCGCGCGGAGACGATCTAGGGAAGATGCGGCCACGTGAACCTCAAACGAGCTGGCTGAGACGAAATGCCGACGAAGCGAGTGTACCCGCCCGCAAGGCGCTGCAAGCCCGCTTGCGGGCCGCGGACCGTCAGCCCTGTGCGGCCCCGGGGGAGGCGCTCGCGCGCCGGTGCTCCTCTTCCCTGGCGCGCCGGTACTCGTTGACGACGATCTCCGTGAGCTCGGCCACGGAGGTCTCCGAGGTCGGCTTGTCGAGCACGATCTTGCCGTCCTGGATCATGCTGACGCGGTCGCACGCAAGGAAGACCTGCTCGTAGTTGTGCAGGATCATGATGATCGAGACCCGGCCCTCCTCCTTCAGCCGAGCGACCAGGTCCAGGATCTGCGCCCCCTCTTTCGCGCCCATCGCCGCCAGGGGCTCGTCGAGAAGGAGGATGTCAGACGCGGAGTTCACGCTGCGCGCGACCGCGATCGCCTGGCGCTGCCCGCCCGATAGCCGGGCCACCGAAACGTCGATGCGCGGGATGTTTATGCCGATTTCATCCAGCGCGCGGCGGGCTTCGCGCTTCATCTCGCGATTGTTGAGCACCGGCAGCGGCTTCAGCACCCGCTCGCGGCGCAGGAACAGGTTGTGAAAGACCGACAGTTCGTCGATCAGCGCCAGGTCCTGGTAGACGGTGTCGACGCCCTTGGCGCGGGCGTCGTCCACGCTTTTCGGTTCATAGGGCTGCCCGTGCAGGAACATCCGGCCGGAGTCCTGCTTCTGAAAGCCGGAGATGATCTTGATCAGCGTCGACTTGCCCGCGCCGTTGTCGCCCAGCAGCCCGAGCACCTCGCCCTTGCGCAGGTGGATGTTCACGTCGCGCAGGGCAGTGACGGGTCCGAATTTCTTCGCGATGTGTTCGACCCGCAGCACGTCGTCCGGGGCCGACGCGGGCGGGACCGCCACCTCGTCCGGCGCCCCGCGCTCGGGCTCGGGGGCGCGCGCGGGCTCAGCCGCCACGGGTCTGCCCTCTCCGCACGCGGCCCACGAACACGTTCGCCGTCATCGCCACGATCACCGCGAGGCCCGTGTAGAACAGGAGGTAGGTCGCCTGCACCCCCTGGAGGATCAGGCCGTCCTTGAGGATGCCGAGGAACAGAGCGCCGATCAGAGCCCCGACGACCGTCCCCGAACCGCCGGTGAGCAGGGTGCCGCCGATCACCGCTGCAGCTATCGCCAGGAGCAGGATTTCGTTCGGCCCGGCCGGGTTCGGTTGCACCGTCGCCGAACGCACCGCCTCGAAGATGCCCACCAGCCCGGCCGTGAGAGCGCACAGCATGAAGTTCCGGATCATCACGAGGTTCACCCGCACGCCCGCCTCGGCGGCGCCGAGCTTGTTGGAGCCGATCGCGACCGTATACAACCCCGAGCGCGTGAACGTCAGCACGATCTGCAGGATCGCCACGATCCCAAGCGCCCAGATCAACTCCGAGTACGTCCCTCCCCCGAAGACCTTGCCGAAGGTGTGCAGCGGTGGCTGCCCGCCCGGGGTGGCGACGGGGGTGCCTTTGCTGATGATCAGCGACAGCCCCTCGAACGTGAACAGCATCCCCAGCGTCACGACGAACGAGCTCAAGCCGAGAATCGCCACGAACACGCCGTTGACGGCGCCCACCAGCATGCAGAGGAGGAGCGCCAGGATCAGCGCCGGCACGAGCGGCAGGCCGACCGAGGTGTTGAGCTTGTAGAAGATGATCGGCGCGAACAGGTACAGGCCGGCGATCGAAAGGTCGATCTCGCCGAGGATCATCACGAAGACCTCTCCCGCCGCGAGGATCGCGAAGGGCGCGAAGTAGGGCAGCAGCGTTTCGAAGTTTTCGCCGGTGAGAAAGGTGCTCGTGTTCGCCGAGAAGTAGATCGCGGTCACGAGCGTGATCACGATGATGCTGCCCTCGCGCAGCGCAATCACGCGCGCACCGATTGCCCGCCAGCCGGGCCGGGCTCGGCGCGTCTGCGCCGAGCCCCCCGGGCCGCCGGGGTCGCGCGAGGCGGGGTCTTGGGCCACGCTCGCCACGTTCGTCGCCGGATTTTCTATTTGACGACGGCGGCCGTCGCGGTCGTGCCCTCGTAGCGGGACTTCGCCACGTAGGGTTCGACCGTTTCCTTGGTCACGAACTTCAGACCTGTGTTCGCTTCGAACAGCCCCGTCTGGGTGTTCGAGACCTTGTAGAGGAACATCTGCAGCGTCGGCAGGAAACCCTGCAGGTACGGCTGTTGGTCAATCGTGAATTCGATCTGGCCTTCTTTGAGCAACTTGATCGTCTGTTCGGTCAGGTCGAAGCCGCCTGCCTTGACCTTGCCGGCCAGCCCGAGCTTCTGCATCACTTTGGCGAGGCTTTCCGTGCTACCGCCGTCGACCGCGTACATGCCCTTCAGGCCTTTGTGGCTCTGATAGTACGCTTCGATCGTCGACTGCTCGCCGGCCACAGCCGCGCCGGTGGCGACACTGTGTACGGTGATCGGCTTACCCGACGCTTTGATCGCCTTTTCGGCGCCTTCGATGCGCGGCTGCAGGTTGGCCGAGCCGGGCGTGGCAATGAACAGCGCCACTTCGCCTTCGCCCACGGCCCTGACAATTCGTGCACCCATCGCTTCACCCGCCAATTTCAGGTCCTGCCCGCTGTATGAGAGGCGCTTGTTGCCGACCGCGTCGGCGTTGTAGGCGAGGACCGGGATGCCCGCCGCCAGCGCTTTTTCGACCGGCGCGTTGAAGGCGTGCAGGTCGATCAGCGAGACGGCGATGCCGCTGGCGCCGGCCGTCACAGCGGTGTTCAGCGCGTTCACCATCTGGTTGACGTCGCTGTTTTCCGAGCCCGTCCATTGGTAGCTGCAACCGAGCAGTTTGGTCGCGTCCTGGATCCCGTACTGCGTCGGCGTGAAGAAGGGGTTCGTCGTGACGTGGTTCACGAACACGAATTTGTATTCCGGGTGCGAGCCGAAGATGCTCGAGGAGCCGCCGCTGCTCGACGCGCTGCTCCCGCAGGCGGCGAGGATCGTGCTCACGGAGCCCGCCGCCACGCCGGTTAGGGCGCTCCGGCGCAGGAACGCGCGCCGGTCGAATCCCGGCCGGCCTGTTTCCGGCTCGTCGAGATAGTCGAGACGGTCCAGCGCTTCGTGGACCTGGTCGCTGTCGGTGTCTGACATTTCGAGTCCTCCTATCCGCCTGATTTGAAAGAGGATGGAGGCGTCCTTGCCCCAATGCACACTACCTTCTCGCTAATCGGCACGGGAGTCAACCCGTCCGGCTGTGCAAATTCCGGAAAATGAACTCCGCGCGCTATGCGCGGTCTCCCGCGTGATCGCTCGCGGCCATGCTTGCCCCGCTGCCATGCGTGCCTCCCGGCCATGCTTGCGCGAGCACGAGCGCCGCGCGGCTGGGTATACCCTCGGGTGCATGGCGAGGAAACGGCACCCGCAATCGCCGTCCTCCGCGGCGTCCGAGAGCGCCGGCGAGGAGAGGCGCGAAGAGCACGCGCAGGAGCGCTTCGGCCCGCTCGCCGTCGAACGCCACGTCAAAGACGACGGTCGCGCACTGATCCTCTACGCCCACGCCGAGCGCGAGCGCGCGTGAGCGAACTGCGCTTCAACGAGCTGCGAGGCGAGCAGGTCGACTACGCGATCCATCGCCAGGAGCGCACGTTCCTGCCCTCCCGCGAGCACTGTCCTCTGGACCCCACGCGACCGGGGGGACCGCCGACGGAGATCCCCTTCCCGTCCTTTGAGATCGCCGTCTTCGAGAACCGCTTCCCGGCCTTCGAGGCCCCGCACGGCGCGGCCGAGGTCGTCGTCTACACCGACAGCCACGAAGGATCGTTCGCGACGCTCCCCGAGCAGCGCGCCGAGGACCTGATGTGGGTGTGGCGCAACCGCTACCTCGAGCTCGGTGCGCGCGAGGACATCGACTACGTGTTCATCTTCGAGAACCGCGGCGTCGAGGTCGGCGTCACTCTGCACCACCCCCACGGCCAGATCTACGGCTACCCGTTCATGCCGCCGGTGCCTGCACTCGAGCTCGCGGCGGACGAGCGCCTCGGCGGATGCGCCCCGTGCGCGCTGATGGCCGCGGAGCTTCAAGACGGACGACGCCTCGTCCACGAGAACGCCGCCGTCGTGGCCTACATCCCCTTTGCGGCGCGCTGGGCATACGAAGTCCATTTGGTGATGCGCGAGCACCGTCCGAGCCTGCTCGATTGCGAGCCGCAGGAGCTGCGCCTGCTCGCCTCCGGCTTGCAGGAGCTCGTGCGGGGCTACGACTCCTTGTTCCGGCGGCCCTTCCCCTACGTGATGGCCGTGCATCAGGCTCCGACAGCCACCAGCCAGAGCTCGGGGGCTGATGCCCGCGCGCCGCTCGCGGCGCCGCCGCGTCGCGGCGGCGGGCATCTGCACGTCGAGTTCTATCCGCCGCTGCGGACCGCCGACAAGCTCAAGTACCTCGCGGGCTCCGAGCAGGGGGCCGGGACGTTCATCTCCGACACGCTCCCGGAGGAGTCGGCCGTCACGCTGCGCGAGGCAATTGCCCGTGCCTCATGAGCATGTCCGGGCCTTCGCACCCGGGCGCGTCAACCTGATCGGCGAGCACACCGACTACAACCAGGGCCTCGCGCTGCCGTTCGCGATCACCGAGGGCGTGACCGTGCGCGCGCACGCGCTCGCACCGCAGGCGGACGGCCGGCGACTGGTCGAGGCGCACGCGGCCGACCTCGGCGAGAGCGACGAGTTCGCGCTCGCCGAGCCGCGCCCCGCGCGGGGTTGGCGCGCATTCGTACGCGGGACGGTCGCCGAGCTCGAGCGCGCCGGATACCCGCTCCTCGCCGCGAGCCTGCGCATCAGCGGCGACGTGCCGCCAGGCGCGGGCCTCTCGTCCTCGGCCGCGCTCGAGGTCGCGCTGTGCCTGGCGCTGATCGAACTCGGATCCCCGCGGGGCGGGAGCGCCCCGCGCACGGACGCCGAGCGCACCGACCTCGCGCGCTTGTGCGCACGTGTCGAGAACGAGTGGGTCGGCGCCAGGACCGGGCTGCTCGACCAGCTTGCCTCGCTCTTCGGCGCGGCCGACACGGCGCTCCGCATCGACTTCACGACGCTAGAGATCGAGCCGGAGGCTTTGCCGCTGGGAGACTGGCGACTGGCGGTGCTTGACTCCGGCGAACGCCATTCACTCGCGAGCTCGGGCTACAACGAGCGCCGTGCCGAATGCGCTCGGGCGTGCGAGCTGTTAGGGGTCGCGTCGCTGCGCGAGGCCGACGCGCGGGACGTCGAGCGCTTGCCCGGGCCGCTGCGCCTGCGCGCGCGCCATGTGCTCAGCGAGAACCAGCGGGTGCAGGACGCCGTCACGGCGCTGCGCGCCAATGACCTGCCAGGTCTAGGGGAGCTCCTGAACGCGTCACACGCGAGCCTGCGCGATCAGTATGCGGTCTCTACGCCCGCGCTCGAGGCGGCCGTCGAGCGCGCACTGGCGAGCGGTGCGGCGGGCGCGCGCCTGATCGGCGGCGGCTTCGGTGGCAGCGTGCTCGGCCTGTTCGGGCCGTCGGTCCCCCTCCCCGCCGGCGCCCGCGAGGTGCGTCCCGGCCCGGGCGCCCACGTGATCGGCGAGTAGCAACCCGGCCTCTCAGACACGTGCCGCCACCAGCGCACACGCCGTCAGGACAATTGCCAGCGACATCGCCGCCAGCGCACCGTCCAACGGCGCCAGCAGGCCCTCTCGGGATAGCTCCTCGACGCCCCCGTCGGCCAGCGTCCGCACCCCCTCAACCGAGCGCGTGCGCCGGCGCAGCTCCCGCGCCGGCGCGCTCAGACGCCGCTGCGCCACGCTCATCGCGAGGCATCCGGCGGCGATCAGGACGCCCTCGACGGCGATCTTCTCGGCGTTCACGAAGTAGCCCGTGAGGGCGGGAAAGGCGCCCCATCCGATGGCGAAGGAGAGGTCGTTGTGGAGCCGCCCGCCGAAGAGCTCCAGGTTGTAAGCGGGCAGGAACAGTGCTCCGGCGATCACGAACGGCGCCAGCCAGGCCGACACCGTGATGACGCCCGCGACCCCGATCGCCAACGCTCCGAGCAGGCTCATGACGGCAAGCGCGATCAGCGTCCGGTCGGAGAGGCGGGTACCCAGCGGGCGGTCGTGGAGCTCGTCGAGCGCGTGCGCGGCGACCCCGACAGCCAGCCCGAAGGCGGCGAGCGCCCACAGCAGGCGATCGAGGTGCAGCTGCGGCGCGGCAGCCGCGCCGAGCGCAACGTAGCTGAGGTGCCAGGCCGTGTAGGGCAGATGCAGAAGCGTCAGCAGGTCCCCCAGCCGGCCGCGGCCGAGCGCGTAGAACGCCGGGCGGTCGGTCCTCACCGGTACCCGTGCGGTCAACCCGCGCGGGCCTCGCCGCGTGACCCTCGCCCGGGCGAGCGCCTCGCCGAGATGACGATCCCCCCGCCGAGGCTCATGCGCCGCACCAGCACTTCCTCGAGCCCCGCATCCCGCCAATAGCCCGCGAGCTGCTCGAGCGGATGGCGCTCGTAGAAGCCGCGGATGCTCGGACCGAGGAAGCGGCCGACCTCATACCATTCGCGCGAGAACAGCCGCCCCAGCGCCGGCAGCCCGATCGCGGTATACAGCCGCCACGCTGCCCTCGCCGGCCATGCGGGTGGCACGCCGAACTCCAGCGAGGCGATCCGGCCTCCCGGGCGCACGACGCGGGCGAGCTCGCGCAGCGTCGCCGGAGGATCGTCGACGTAGCGCAGCAGATACGTGAAGGCGAGCGCATCGAAGGTTTCGTCTCCGAACGGCAGCGCCTCCGCCGCTCCCTCGAGCAGCTGCACTCGATCGCCGTCCTGGCGCGCGAACCGGGCGCGGGCCGCTGCGAGCATCTCCGCGCTCTGGTCGATTCCCACGACCGTGCAGTCGGCGCGCGTGAGCAGCTCGGCCGCGACCATCCCGGTGCCGGTGGCAACATCGAGCACGCAGTCTCCGGCCTGCGGGGCCAGCGCATCGACGAGCGCCCGCCGCCAGCGTGGGTCCTGCCCGAAGCTGAGCGCCGCCGACAACTGGTCATAGCGGCGTGGCAGGCCCCTGAACAGCTCGAGCGCCTCGCGCTTGCGTGCCGATCCTCGATCGGTGTACGCGACGCCCCCGGCGTCGCTGGTTGCGGGCCCGCTCATCGTCTCGCCGAGGTGAAGGCTAACCGCATCGGGCGCCGGCCCGCGCCGGGCGCGAACGCCAGCCGAACGCGAGGCTCTACGGTGCCAGCTCGCCCGCGTAAAGCGCGAAGAGCGCCCCCTGCGGGTCCTGTACGACGGCGATCTTCGCGATCTGGATGTCGATCGGGCCCGCCATCTTGATGCCGCCGAGCTCCTCGACCTTGACGAGCGCAGCATCGATGTCCTCGACTGCGAAGTAGACAAGCCAGCGGGGCGGGACGGCGGGCTGGCCCTGCTCGCGGATGCCGCCGTTGTTGGCGTCACCGCTCTTGATCGAGAAATACGGTTCCGGGCTTCCCTCGAACGGCTCGACGGTCCAGCCGAAGAGGCCACTGTAGAAGGGGATCGCAGCGACTGGGTCGGGCGTGTTGAGCTCGTTCCAGCAGAACGCGCCCGCCTCGTTGACGAGCGCTGCGCCGAAATTCTGGCGCGGCTCCCAGACCATGAAGAACGCTCCCTGCGGATCCCCGATCACCGCCATCCGGCCCGCCTGAAGGACGTCGAACGCCGGGGCGTGCACGTTACCGCCGAGCTCTTTAGCCCGCTCGGCGGCTGCGTCTGCGCTCTCGACCGACACGTACGAGTTCCACGCCGGCGGGACACCCGCCTCACGTTGCTGCTGCGGCTGCGGCGAGATCGCGGCGACGTCTTTCCCGCGCAGGCGCTGCATCGAGTAGAAGGCGCCCTCGCCGACGGGCAGGTCCTCCGCCTCCCAACCGAAGAGGCCACCGTAGAACGCCTTCGCGGCCGCCTGGTCGGTGGTCGTCAGGTCGACCCAGCAGAAGCTGCCGGCCGCGTAGCGCGAGCGCTCGCCCATCGCGGGAGCCTAGCGCGAGCGCTGCCGGCGTCAAACGGTGACCGGTGGGATACTCGTACGGTGACGTACGTTGCCGAGCTGGGTCGGTCGCTCTACGTCCCAGCCTCCGATCGCTACGAGCAGATGCCGTACCGCCGCTGCGGGCGCAGCGGCCTGAAGCTGCCCGCGATCTCGCTCGGGCTGTGGCAGAACTTCGGCGACGACTTCCCGCTCGCGAACAGCCGCGCGATGCTGCGGCGAGCGTTCGACCTTGGGATCACGCACTTCGACCTGGCCAACAACTACGGGCCGCCGTACGGCAGCGCCGAGATCAACTTCGGGCGCATCTTCGCCGAGGACTTCCGGCCCTACCGCGACGAGCTCATCATCTCGACGAAGGCGGGCTGGGACATGTGGCCGGGCCCCTACGGCGAGTTTGGCTCGCGCAAGTACCTGCTGGCGAGCCTCGATCAGAGCCTGAGGCGCATGGGACTCCAGTACGTCGACATCTTCTACTCGCACCGATTCGACCCAGACACGCCGCTCGAGGAGACGATGGGGGCGCTGCACACCGCCGTACGCCAGGGCAAGGCGCGCTACGTCGGGATCTCCTCCTACGGGCCTGGGCGCACCGAGGAAGCGGCACGGATCCTGCAGGATCTCGGCACGCCGCTCCTGATCCATCAGCCGTCATATTCGATGCTGAACCGCTGGATCGAGGACGAGCTACTCGACGTGCTCGAGCGCTTGGGGATCGGAGCGATCGTGTTCTCGCCGCTCGCCCAGGGCCTGCTGACCGACAAGTACCTCCACGGCATTCAGGACGACTCGCGCGTCCGTCGCGGCCTCGCCTTCTCGGCCGACCTGATCAGCGAGGAGAACCTCGCCCGTGTTCGCGCGCTCAACGAGATCGCCGGGCGGCGCGGTCAGACGCTCGCACAGCTCGCGATCGCCTGGGTGCTGCGCGACCCGCGCGTGACATCGGCGCTGCTGGGGGCCAGCAGCGTTCAGCAGCTGGAGCAGAATGCGTCCGCCCTGCAGCGGTTGGATTTCGACGCCGAGGAACTCGCGGAGATCGACCGCTACGCCCAGGAGGGGAATATCAACCTGTGGGCCGCATCCAGCAGCGCCTGAGACGGGCTCGACGGCGGGACTACGCGAGCGAGCGCGCGAAGTGAAAGCTCGTGATCGGCATCCGCTCGCGCATGTAAAAGCGGTGCGCGTCGGCGCGGCTGACGCCGGAGTCCAGGTCGATGGCCCGGCAGCCCGCCTCACGCGCGCGTCGCTCGAGCTCTGAAAGCAGCGCGGCGCCGATGCCGTGGCCGCGATGGCCGGCCGCGGTCACGAGGTCGTCGACGTACAGCTTGCGCATCACGACTGTCGTCGCGATGATGCGCCAGCCGGCCACGGCAAGGCACTCGCCCTGCTCGTCATATGCCGCGGTGAAGCGTAGTCCCTGCGGATGGCCCTCCGCATAGACGGCTTCGAGCAGAGCCGGCGTCAGGTGCTCGCGCAGCTCTTTGAGGACCGGCAGCACATGCTCCGCGAGTCGCGGATCCCCCGGCTCGAGCTCCTCGAAGCGCATGGCGCGCACCCTACAGCGCGCAAGCGATCCGTTCGCACGCCCGCAGGCGAGGCCATATGCTGCTTCGAGCGCCATGTCCCGCGAGATACAGATCGAGGGCGCGACGATCAGACTCGGCCAGCTGCTGAAGCTCACCGGGATCATCGACAGCGGCAGCGCGGTCAAGACGTTGCTGGCGACGCAATTCGTGTCGGTCAACGGCGAGCCCGAGACGCGCCGCGGGCGACAGCTCCATCCCGGCGACCGCATCCGCGTCGGCGAGCACGAGCTGCTGATCATCGCCGCGGCTCGGCCGGAGCCGCCGCGCTGAGGTCCTCGTTGCGCCTGCGGCCCGATTCTGATGGCGGAGCACGCTCAGGCCGGCAGGTCCTGCGGCGTCTTCTGGTGGGCCGGCTGGGCGACGACCGCGGCGGGCACGGTCTCCTCCGGCGCGGCCGGGATCGCCGGCTGCGAGCTCTCGCCGGTGAGTGCGTCCTTGAAGCCGCGCATGCCGCTTCCGAGCGATCTGCCCATCTCGGGCAGTCGCCTTGCTCCGAACACGAGCAGCAGCAGGATCAGCAGAAAGGCGATGTGGATCGGATTGTCAAGACCCATGGCGTGTGTTCCTCCTGAGAAGGTCGGTGTCCCGGCCGGCGACCCCGTCGGGCAGTGGTAGCCCTTGATACGCGTGAGCGGCGCAAGCGGATCACCGCCAGGCTTCGGCGAGCAGCTCATAGGAGCGCAGCCGAGCGTCGTGGTCGTAGGTGATGCTCACCACGATCGCCTCATCCGCGCCGTAGCTGGAGACCACCTCCTGAAGCTGCTCCTTCACCGTCGCGGGCGCCCCAAGCACGGCTCGCCGCTCGGGGCGTGAGTGAGATTGCGTGCGATCATCGGCCTTCAGGAAGCGCATCGCCTTCTCGGGCGGCGGGACGGCGATCAGCTGGCCGCGGCGTAGGAGGGTGAAGGTCATGCGGGCGCTCGAGGCGAGACGCTGAGCCTCGTCGTCGCTGTCTGCGCAGATGACCCATACGGCGACCGCGGTCGTCGCTCGGCGCGCGGAATGTTCGTGTGCGGCGAAGCGCTCGCGGTAGAGCGCGGCGATCTCGGCTCCGCGGGGGTTGATGAAGTCGGCGAAGGCGTAGGGCAACCCCAACTCGGCGGCCCATAGTGCACTGTCCCGGGAGGAGCCGAGCAGCCATGGCTGCGGGCCGTCGGGCCGTCCGGGCAGCATGCTCGCAAGCCGACCGAAGGGATGGTCCGGTGGCAGGCTGTCATCGAGATAGCCGAGCAGCTCGGCGAGCTGCTGCGGAAAATCATCGGGGAGCAGCTGCCGCCGGTCTCGCTGCAGTGCGAACGCCGTGATCGGATCGGTGCCGGGGGCGCGACCGAGTCCGAGGTCTATGCGACCGGGGAACAGGCCCGCGAGCATGCTGAACGTCTCCGCAACCTTGAGCGGGCTGTAGTAGGGCAGCATCACCCCGCCGCTGCCCACGCGGATACGGTCAGTGGCGGCGGCTATCGGCCCGATCAGCGCCTCCGGGCTCGGACCGGCCAGCATCGGCCCGCCGTGGTGCTCCGCGACCCAGTAGCGGTGGTATCCCAGCCGGTCCGCCAGCTGCGCAAGCTCGAGCGTGTTCTGCAGCGCCCGAGCTCCGGATGAGCCCTCCGAGATGGGCGACTGGTCCAGGACGGAGAGACGGAAGGGGGCGGGCGGTTCACCCTCGGCCGCCCGTCTGCCGCTGAGATCACTCGCAGGTATGGCCCAATATTAGGTCGGGGGCGCTCAATCCTCGCCGCGAACGCGCCGTGCATGCGCCTCCTGGCGCTCGTAGGCACGGTCGATGATCTCGCGCACCTCATCCGGGCGCGCGACGAGACGGAAACGGTCGAGATCGCGCTCGTCGATCCGCCGGTCCGCGAGCGCCCGCTCGCGAAGCCACTGCAACAGCCCATCCCACTCGCCGTCGCCGAGCAGGATCACCGGGAAGTGGCGAATCGTCTCGGTCTGGATCAGCGTCAACGCCTCGAACAGCTCGTCCAGGGTTCCGAAGCCGCCCGGCGCGATCACGAACGCGCTCGCGTAGCGCACGAACATGATCTTGCGCGCGAAGAAGTGCCGGAAACAGAGGCCAAGGTCCACATAGCGGTTCAGCTGCTGCTGGTGCGGCAGCTCGATGTTGCAGCCGACCGACAGCGCCCCGACCTCGCGCGCACCGCGGTTGGCGGCCTCCATGAGACCACCGCCGCCGCCGGTGATCACCGCGTAGCCAGCGGAGCCGACACATGCAGCAACCTCACGCACCATCGCGTAGACCGGATGATCGGCGGGCGTACGTGCCGACCCGAAGATCGTCACCGCGCGTCCGATTCCCGCGAGCGCGTCGAAACCGTGCGCGAGCTCCGCGGCGATCGCGTGAATGCGCGCGGCGTCCTCCGCGCGCATCGAGGGCGGCTCGTTGCCCAGCCACAGAAACAGCTCCTCGTCGAACGTCCGCCCGCGGCCCGGCGGGCTCGGCTGCTCCACCG
The DNA here is from genome assembly GCA_035566835.1 of Solirubrobacteraceae bacterium. Classification (GTDB taxonomy): domain Bacteria; phylum Actinomycetota; class Thermoleophilia; order Solirubrobacterales; family Solirubrobacteraceae; genus Palsa-744. Next base: position 18,301 of record DATMQG010000113.1, on the reverse strand, counting down.
TCATCGCGCAAGCGTAGAGCCGCGGGGTTACTGTGACGATTGCCGCTGCGAGGTGGCCGCGGCCTCCGCGTTCTCGATCAGCAGCGCCGCGACTTCCTCATCGGTGGTCGCCCGGAAGTCGTCGTACCACGCTCCTACCGCCCACAGGTCGGCGGGTATCTCCACGCATACCACCTCGTCGGCCGCTTCGCTGAGCAGGCCCGCGGCCTCGCGCGAGGCGACCGGCGCCGCCAGGATCACGCGAGCAGCGCCCCGCCTGCGCAGCGAACGGACCGCCGCCAGCGCCGAGCGGCCCGTCGCCAGGCCGTCGTCGACGACGATCACGGTGCGACCGTCCAGAGCGACCGGCGGGCGTGTGCCGCGGTAGCGGCGCAGCCGCTCCTCGAGCTCGTGCTCCGCTTGGGTGATCAGGGCGTCGAGCTCGGCGCCGCTGAGATCTGCCGCGCGTCCCACCCTCCGGCCCAGCACGTGCACCCCGCCCTCGGCGACCGCGCCTATCGCATACTCGGAGTTCTGGGGTGCGCCGATCTTGCGCACGACGGCGACATCGAGGGGTGCGTCAAGCGCGCGTGCCACCTCGGCCGCAACGGGCACGCCGCCTCGCGGTAGCGCGACGACGACGGGCTGCTCGCGGCGATAGGGCTCGAGCAGCTCCGCGAGCCGCCGTCCGGCGTCGTGGCGGTCCTTGAAGCGAATTGCGCGCGCATGCGGCATGGGCCCGCTGCCGGGGGATCCGATCCCCCGCGTGGGACGCTCGCTCGGCCGCTCGCTCATCGCGCTCGATCTACGCTAGCTCAATCTCGGTGAGCTCGAGCAGAACGGGGACACTGTGATCAAACACGCTCTGGACGGGCGAGCTACAGTAGCCGCGACCGGTCGGATCGGGCCGCGCAAGCGAGGGGGTCGCGATGAGCTTCACACTCATTCACTGTGACGACTGCGAGACGGCTGGAAACTGGACGCTCGTGCGTCGCACACTCGAGGTGCGGTCGTTCGGCGTCAACCTCGTGGACCTCGCGCCAGGCGAGCAGATTCCCGAGCACGACGAGACCGAACGCGACCAGGAGGAGCTGTTCTTCATCGTCAGCGGCAGCCCGACGTTGGTCGTCGACGGCGAGGACCACCGCGCGCGCGCCGGGACCTTCGCGCGGCTCGATCCGGAGCACCCACGCACCGTACGCAACGACGGCGAGGGGTCCGCGACCGTGCTTATCGTGTCCGCTCCGCGGTCGAGCGGATACGCGCCGGTGGATTGGGCATGACTGCCGGCACCGACTCGCTGCGGGAAACGATCGACGCATACAACGATGCGTGGAACGCTCACGACGTGGAGCGGATCGGCTCGATGCATGCGCCCGGGATGGTGTTCGAGAATCACACGGCCGGCGAGCGGGCCGAAGGGGACGAGGCGCTGACGCATATCGCCGCCATCTTCGAGTCGTGGCCCGACATCCGCTTCGAGACTCGCAGCCTCTATGTGCGCGAGGATCTTGTCGTGCAGGAGTGGACGGCCAGCGCGACCCACGTCAAGCCGCTGAGCCGCGGAGACATCGTCGCGAAGCCGTCGGGCAAGCGGATCGAATGGAAGGGCATGGACATCATTCCCTTCGAGCGGGGCGAGGTGAAGCGCAAGGACGTCTACTCGGACTCGGTCTCGATCCTGCGGCAGGTGGGACTGCTGTAAGGCCGGGTGACTGTGTCCTTGTGCGGTTCGCCGCGCTAGGGATCGGCCGCGACCGCCGCGATCCCGGGCGCGCTGCCCAGCGAGGCAAGCTGCTGCAGCGTTTGCGGCCTGTGCTTCAGGTAGCCGTCGAGGAAGGCGAGCGTCACCCGCTCGACGATCGAAAGCTGAGGCTGCTGGCGTGTGTAAGGCGGCAGGTGCCCGGCGCCGAGCAGGCGCAGAAGGTACTTCGGCCCCCGCGCCGAGTTGAAGAACTGGTAGGTGAACCTGGGTTCATTGATCCGGTCGGCGCTGCCCTGCGTGGCAAGGAGCGGCGGGCCCGCGCGCGGAAAGGTGAATCCGCCGACACCCGACATCTCGGCCCCGGACATGATCACGGCGGCGCCGACCCGCGGGTCGTGGAAGCGGCGGCTGTAGGCCACCGCGAGTGCCGTCACGGCGCCGTCTGACTGTCCGCTGACGGCGATGTGTGAGGAGTCGATCAGACCCGTCAGGGGTCCCGACCCGGCGCGGCTCGCTTCGAGCAGCCGCGAGATGACGAAGCTCATGTCGCCGGGCTGATTGACGATGTCGGACTCGTCCGGCCCGCCGGGCGCGTAGGCGTTCCCGAGGGGAAACACGGGGGCGGCGACGACATATCCCGCGCGCACCCAGCTCTGCATGAGGTGTCCGTAAAGGCGCGGCGTCACTCCGAAGCCATGTCCAAAGATGACGAGCGGAAACGGGCCGGCCGCGCGTGCGGCTGGCGCATCCAGCAGGTCGGCCTGGCGCGGCGGCCCGAGCGCGGGGTAGCGAACGTACGTGAGGAGCGTTCGTGGCGTGCTGGTCCCGTTCGGCAGCTGGATCGTGCGACTGGTATCGATGAGGCGCAGCACGCGCACCCCGACCGCGAACGACGGCGGCGGCTGCGGCTGCGGCACAGCACTCGGCGCTGGCGGCTTCGTTTCCTGCCCGCCGCCGGAGTTCGCGCCGCGAGCGCCCCCCATACGGGACGCGCGGTGCGCGGATCTCACCGGCGTCGCGGCTGCAATCGCGAGGTTCAGCGCCAAGCCAACGGCGACGATGGGGGGCAGCGCGGCAATGCGCCCGCTGCCCACCAGCCGGCCGACGACCCCGCCTCCCTTGCCGTCTCGCCGCACCGGGCCATCGTGGCATATCGACTCGAGCAGGGTGCGTGATCCACGGTAGGTTTGGGAGGTGGAACGCCTCGGCCCGACGAGATCGTGGCGGGTAATCGGATCTCTGATCGTGGCAGGCTCGATGGGGGGCGGATGCGGCGGGCAAGCGGGCGTGAGCACGTCGCCCGGGCCCTATAACGCGCCGCTTGAGTCGGTGGCCTTTCACGGCCGATGCCCGGTTCGCGACGCGCTGTTGAAAGCGAGCCCCGATCCGAGGACCGCGCGCGTACTCGTGCCGCCGCACCCCACTGGTGCGCTCATCTGCCGCTACTGGGGGATAGACGACCGTGGCCACCGTCCCGCAGCACTCGCCGGAGCGAGGTCGGTCAATGGCGGCGGCTCACTCGACCGCCTCGTCGGCCGCATGGACGCACTGCCCCCTTTCCCGACCCATCCCGCTCCGTCCTGTCCGGCACTCGGCGGTCGATCTGAGGTGATCTACTTTCACTACGCCGCCGCGGCGGACGATCCCGTGCGGATCGAGCGGCAGGGCTGCGTCGCCGTGAGCAACGGACGGGTCGTGCGGTATGGGCTCACGCTGCCGGCGGGCCGCCACTGGCAGGACGAAGGATTGATTTGAGTGCAGTCCGCGCGACGTCAGTCGTTTGCGGTGACCGCCTCGAGAATCTCAGCGAACTTCTCGCGCGCGGCCACGCGGCGCGTCGGGACGTGTTCACTGGGCACGTCGTCGGGCGGTGGCGTGTAGCGGCGAAGGATCTGCCGAGCGACCGACTGGCGGTGCACCTCGTCCGGGCCGTCATAGAGACGCCAGGCGCGCGCATATCTGTACATCGCCTCCAGCGGCAGATCGGTCGAGTAGCCGAGCGAGCCGTGCGCCTGCACCGCTCGGTCGATCACGTCGTGCAGGACGCCCGCGCTGTAAAACTTGATCAGCGAGATGTCTCCTCGCGCCGCGGCCGTGCCCTGCGTGTCCATCACCCAGGCGGCGTGCAGGGTCATTAGGCGGGCGGCCTGCATCTCCGCCGCCGAGTCCGCGATCCAGTTCTGCACCGTCTGATGCTGGCCGAGGACGCTGCCATGCGCGAAGCGATAGGTGGAGCGCTCGCACAGCATGTCGAACGCACGCTGCGCCACGCCCAACCAGCGCATGCAGTGATGGATCCGTCCCGGGTACAGCCGCTGCTGGGAGATCAAAAAACCCTCCCCCTCTGCTCCGAGCCGGTTGGCCGCTGGAACGCGCGCCTGGTCATAGACGATTTCCGCGTGCCCACCGAGTTTGCCGAACTCCTCCTGCGGGTGCTCCATCGTAGGCACGTCGCGGAGGATGTTCAGGCCGGGGGTGTCGGCGGGGACGATGAACATCGTCGCGCGCTGGTGCGGTCGCGCCTGCGGGTCGGTGACCGCCATGACGATCAGGAAGTCCGCGATCGAGCCATTTGAGGAGAACCACTTGCGGCCGCTGATGACGTAGTCCTCGCCGTCGCGCACGGCGCGGGTCTGAAGCTGTGTCGGATCGCTGCCGGCTGTCTGCGGCTCTGTCATCGAGAAGGCCGATTTCAGATCACCCGCGAGCAGCGGGTGCAGGAAGCGGTCCTTCTGTTCGTCAGTTCCGGCGATGGCCAGGATCTCCGAGTTGCCGGAGTCGGGAGCCTGGCAGCCGAACGCGTTCGGAGCGAAGGGCGAGGTTCCGAGGACCTCATGCATCAGGCCGAGCTTGAGCTGCCCGAACCCCTGGCCGCCGAGCTCGGGGTCGAGGTGCGCCGCCCACAGGCCGCGCTCCTTCACCCGCTCCTGAAGCGGCGCATAGATGCGCTCGAGTCCGGTCTGGTCCAGCTCGCCCACCACCGTCTCCAGGGGCCAGATCTCCTCGCGGACGAACTGACGCATCCAGTCGAGCTGCTGCTCGAACTCGGGCTCCGTGGAGAAATCCCACGCCATCTCGCACCTCCGCTCCGTTGCCTCGTTTACGAGGCCCCGATTATAAGTCACACGCCTTATTTGTCAAGGCAGTTGGTACGATCTCGTGAATGAGTCGCGTCGCGGGCACCAGAGACCGCCTCATCGCCGCAGCAGAGGAGCTCTTCGCCGCCAACGGCATCCAGGCGGTGAGCCTGCGCGAGATCGTTCGCGCCTCGGGCGCTCGCAACACCGCGGCGCTGCAGTATCACTTCGGCGACCGCGCAGGGCTAGTCCGCGCCGTGCTCGAAAAGCATCACCTCGACGTCGACACGCGCCGGCACGCGATGCTGGACGGCTACGAAGCCGCCGGCGAGAGCGACCTGCATGCGCTCGCGAGCGCACTCGTCCAGCCGCTCGCAGCGAAGCTCGCAGACGCTGGCGGCGGCCCCGCGTATCTCCAGATCCTCGCCGAGCTCATGAACCGGCCGACGCCCGCGCTCGACCCCGCAACCTTCGACGACCCTGAGGACAGCATGTTCCGCTGGCGAGCGCTCGTGGCGCCGCTTCTCTCAGAGGACGCGGTGCGCCTCCATCGGCGCTTCGTCGCCTACCGTTTCGCGGTCGTCGAGCTCGCGCGGCGCGCCGACGGAGCCCCTCACACCGACGACCGGCTGTTCGTGAGCCACCTGGTCGACCTCGTGGGCGCGATCCTCGCCGCGCCGCCGTCGGCTCACACCGTTCGACTAAAGGCGGCCCGCGACGCCGCCCATGCGCGTTCCTCCGAGCTCACCGCGGGCGTCGAGGCGTCGCGGCATGCTGCGACCGAGGACGCCGCTGAGTTTTCGCCGACCCGGCGGTCATAGCTTTTGACCGTCAAAAGGAGAGGACATGCCCCAGATCACACAGGTAGGCAGGGTGCTGGTGCCGGTGAGCGACCAGGACGAGGCGATCGCGTTCTACAAGGACACGCTCGGCTTCTCGCTCGTCGCCGACGTCCCGTTCGGCGAGGGCGATCGCTGGGTTGAGGTCGCACCCAAGGGCGGCGGGGCTGCGATCGCGCTGGTGCCCCCGCAGGGCGACTACCAGCCGGGGCGCATGACGGGCATCGCCCTCGTCTCGCCCGACCCGCGTGCCGCCCACGCCGAGATGCAGGCGAAGAAAGTCGATGTCGACCGAGAGCTGATGGGGGGCGATGGCACGGTGCCCCTCCTGTTCTTCTTCCGTGACCACGATGGCAACCAGCTGATGATCGTCGAGGAGCAGTAGACGCCCCGCGGTTTACACAGAAGGCGCGCCCGTGTCGAGCGAGGCGCCGCGAGCGGTGTCGGGTGCGCGCTCTGGCGGACCCGCGCGCGCGCCGCTAACGTTGTTTGGTATGTCCGGGCTTGGCACCACTCCAGTCGAAGGCTCGGTTCACGGCGATTCCACCTCCGGTGTATCGCAGAGGGTCGCGGTCGTGTTCGAGCGCAGCAACGCAGGAACCGCGGCTCTGCGTGAGGCGGCCGAACTGGCCAACGCAGGGCGCGAGTTGTCGGTTGTGACGCTCGCGCCGCAGGCGCGCCCTCCAAGCTGGGGCCGTGCCGGCGGGACAGGCCCGTACAACATCGCGATCAGAGAGGAAGCGGAGCTGGAACTGCGGGAGGCCCGCGACATGCTCGGATCCGTCGCCGGCCGCGCGACGTTCGAGGTGCTAGCCGGTAGCCCCCAGCCGCCGCTGGCATCGTGGGTAGCCCAGCACGGGTTTGGGCTTGTCCTGCTCCCCCACCATCGGCTGACACCAGGCGGCAATTTCTTCGCGAGAAGCCTCCGAAAGCGAACGTCGGCGGAAGTGCGACTGGTCAGGTAGGCGGAGCCGGCTGCATCCGACGGCCGGCTCGCCAGCGGTGGGTGGCTGCACGGCTACGGGCCAGTGTGGGACACGCGTACCGCGAAAGGAACCGCTGACCATCCACCGAGCGAGGTTCAGTCAGCCCACCAGTCTCGCTGACCCTCCACGTCTTGCCGCGGGTTCTCGCCGAGGTTGGGCGCGCCGAAGACGAGGATCTCGAGACCCTCCGGCCCGGCCTCGTACCCTCGCCATGTACCGGGCGGAACGCGCACGACATCCCACTTCTTGACCTCGACGATCTCGGCGTCCAGCTTCATCCGCCCGCTCCCGCCGACGACCACGAACACCTCCTCCTGCTCCTTGTGCGTGTGGCCGTACGGGAACCGGTACTCGGGCGGGATGCGCTGATAGCTCAGGCCGGACTGCTCGAGCTCGAGCGCCCTGCCTGCGAGACGGAACTCCAGGTCCGGCGCGCCGTCGAAGTTGGACCCCACATCCGCCAGATCCTCTCTGAGGTTTCTGAGCGTGAACGGCATTGGTCGCGATTCTACGGTTCAGCCTTCATACCGCCGTGGGGCCGCTAGAGCTGACAGGCGTGCTTGCTTTGAGTTTCGATCCCGCTCATCGTTGGACCTCTCACAGCCGGCGTGACCTGCGCCGGTTACTGTCGGGCGGGAATGGTCGCGTATTCGAGCCTCGTTGGGTGCCGCAGGCTGAAGCGCCTCCAGGACGCGCGCCCGGAGCGGCGGCGGGCGCTCATCGACGCGGCCAGCCGGCGCGCGCTTGAGCGCAATTGGGTTCACGAGCACGGCTTCACGATGCCCAACCGCAGGAAGTACCCCTGGCAGTGGCTGTGGGACTCCTGCTTCCACGCGGTGCGTGGAGCGCGCTCGGCGACGAGCGCTGCTGCACGGAGATGGAGAGCCTGTTCTCGCTGCAGCTGCCCAATGGGTTCCTGCCGCACATGGGCTACCAGAGCGATCCCGAGCGATCGCTGTCGCTGTGGCGAACCGCAGGCCGCTCGGACATCACGCAGCCGCCGATGTATGGGCACGCGTTGCGCGTGCTCGCGGGCCGAGGCTTCGGCGGGGAGCACCTGCACGAGCCGGCTGCGAACGCGCTTGGCTGGCTGTTCCAGAAGCGGCGGGATCCCCACGCGGGACTGATCCGCATAGTTCATCCATGGGAGAGCGGCCGCGACGACAGCCCTCGCTGGGACGGATGGGAGCCGCGGCGCTTCAACGAGCGACGCTGGAACAGGCGCAAGCGAGAGCTGGTCGGATCGCTCGTACTGAGCGACGGCGCGGCAACGGCGAACCCCGAGTTCGAGGTAGCCCCAGCGGGCTTCAACGCGCTGGTGGCTTTCAACGCGCGCGAGCTCGCAGAGTTGACCGGCTATAAGGAGCTGCAAGAGCAAGCCGACGCCTTGACCGCGGCGCTCGGCGCTCGTTGGACCGACGAGCAGAAAACATGGGGCGACCTACGCGTGTGCGGACGAGGAACGGGCGCCCTCGCACCCACCCTGGACGGCCTGCTGGCGGTGCTCGTCAGCGGCGACGAGCGTCTCCTCGAGGCGGCGTTCGCGGAGGTGTTCGACACGGAGCGCTTCTGGCGGTCGTTCGGCCCCTCGGGAACCGCCGCCGACGACCCCACCTACGAACCGCGCCGGTACTGGCGCGGTGACGCGTGGCCGCAGGAGATCTACCTGCTGATGGTGGCCGCACGACGTCGCGGACGACACGACGCAGCACGCAGGCTTGCGGAGAAGCTCGTGACCGGGTGTACGCGCTCGTGCTCGGCGGAGCGCTGGAGCCCGGAGTCGGGCGCAGCTCTCGGCGCGGTCCCGCAGGGTTGGGCCGCACTCGCGAGCGAGGGCGCGCGGGTGCTCTGCGACGGGCGTTGATCCCGCATCGCATTTGACCACCCCTAGCTTGACGGGCCATCCGATCACGACGTCGGACACGGGCGCAACGCAAACGGAACCCCATTGGGACCCTGGCGGTGCCGTATCTCTTACGACGAAGGCCACCTCGCGGTGGCCTTCGGGGTCTCAGTCGGCCTGTTTGCAGGGCTCTCACAAGTCCTACGCCCTGGTCGGCTTCGATAGCGGGGGCGGGATTCGAACCCGCGACCTTCGGGTTATGAGCCCGACGAGCTACCAGACTGCTCCACCCCGCGTCGCTACCTATGTTCTAGCAAAGAACGCCCAAATCGGCCAGCTTTCTTTGCTCAGAATGCGACCGGGCGGCGGTCGCGAAAGAAACCTCCGCTCGGCCCGTCGTCGGGCAGCGTGGCGAGCCACACGATCCCAGCCGCTCCATCCTCGACGGGCTTGGTAGCCCCCATCGGCCCGCCCATGTCCGTGTTGACGAACCCGGGGCAGGCCGAGTTGACGAGGAATCCGGCGTCCTTGAGCTCGGTCGCGAGGATGCGCGTCGTCGCGTTCAGCGCCGCCTTCGAGACGCGGTATCCGGGCGACCAGCCGCCCATCTCCGCTACGCCACCCATCCCGCTCGAAACATTCACGATGCGCGGATGCGCGCTCTCTCGCAGGAGTCCCAGCAGCTCGATGGTCAGCCGATAGGCGCCGTAGAAATTCGTGTCGAGTGCGCGCTGAATGGCCGCGAAGTCGGGCTCGGCGCCCGCGACGCCGAAGTCGCTGCCGATGCCCGCGTTGTTGACGAGCACATCCAGGCGTCCCGGTTCGGCGCGCACCCGCTCTGCTGCCGCGGAGATGCTTTGCGGGTCAGACACGTCAAGCGTCAGCGGCAGCACGGACCCGCCGGTGCTCCTGGTCAACTCCTCGGCGGCGGTGCGAGCCTTCTCGCCGTCTCGCGCGCTCAGCAGAACCTCGTAGCCGCGCACGGCCAGCTGGCGTGCGACCTCCCGACCGATCCCGCGATTGGCCCCCGTGACGAGTGCCACGCCCCCGTTGCTCTGCTCGCTCATCGTGCTCCCTTTCGCTCGTGGACGGACACACCTCTAGCATCCTGCGCGTGCGCGTGGCCGTTGTGGACATCGGGACGAACTCCACCCGGCTGCTGATCGCGGACGTCGATCCTGAGACGGGCTCAGTGGAGGAACTCGTGCGCCACTCTCGGGTCACGCGCCTGGGCGAGGGAGTCGATTCGCAGGGGTCGCTCTCTGAGGCGGCGATCGACCGGGTGATGGCGACGCTCGCCGACTATCGCGCCGAGATCGACTCGCACGAGTGCGAATCGAACCTTGCGGTCCTCACCTCGGCCGTCCGCGACGCCGCCAACGGCGCCGACTTCGCCGCGCGCGTCCGCGAGGACTTCGGGCTCGATGCGCGCGTGCTCAGCGGCGACGAAGAGGCGCAGCTCACGTTCCTCGGCGCGATGTCCGGGCGTGGCGCCGCGAGCCATCCGACCGTTGTGGTCGACATTGGCGGTGGCTCCACCGAGTTTGTCATCGGCCGCGAGCATCATGCCGGCTTCCACGTCTCGCTGCCCGCCGGCGTGGTGCGCATGAGCGAGCGTCACATCGAGTCCGACCCGCCGGCGCCCGAGCAGCTGCAGAGCCTGGCCCTCGACGCGCGCACGGTTTTCATGCAGGGGCTGCCAGCGGAGCAGCGGGCCTTCGTCCAGCAGGGCATCGCCGTGGCCGGCACCGCGACCTCCGCCGCCTCGATCGACCTGGAGCTCGACCCCTACGACCGTGCTCGCGTGCACGGCTACGTGCTGATGCTCGCGAGCGTCGAGATGCTGCTCGCTCGACTTGCGGCCATGACTGAAGACCAGCGACGTGCGGTCGTCGGCCTCGATCCAAACCGCGCTCCGACGATCGTCGCGGGCATGATCCTGCTAGCTGAGGCGCTGCGCGCATTCGACCTCCGGCAGGTCGAGGTCTCCGAGCACGACATCCTCCACGGCGGCGCGCTGCGCCTGGCCGGCGTGCGCTGAGAGCGCGTGATAGGCGCCGTCGCCACCGCGCGTCGGCGTGGGCCGTTAGCGAAGGCGTCGCCTCAGGCGAGGTTCGACCTGCGCGGGTAGACGACGGCGGGATCGGTGAGCACGTTGACAAGCGCCGGCCGGCCCGCCGAGAACGCGCGCTCGAGCGCTCCCTGCAGCTCCGCGGGACGCCCGACCAGCTCGCCGTGGCAGCCCAGCGCCTCGACCACCTCGTCGTAGCGGGTCGCCGGGCGCAGGTCAGCCGCGACCGAGTAGCCGTAGAGGAACTCCATCGGGTGCTTCTCCAGCGCCCAGATGCCGTTGTTTCCCATCACCCCCACGACGTTCACACCGTGGCGAGCGAGCGTGTCGAACTCCATTCCGGCGAACCCAAACGCGCCGTCGCCGAGCAGGAGCACGACCTGACGCTCCGGCCGCGCGAGCTTCGCCGCCAGCGCGTATCCCGGTCCCGCCCCCAGGCAGCCGAACGGGCCCGGGTCAAGCCAGCAGCCAGCCTGGAAGCTGTCGATCACGCGCCCCGCATAGGACACGAAGTCCCCGCCGTCGCCGACGATGATCGCGTCGCGGTCGAGGATCTTCCCGAGCTCCGCGTACAACCGCATCGGGTGAAGCGGCGCCCGCTCGTCTTCGAGCTCCTCCCGCTCGGACTGGCGCCGCTCGCTCTCGCTGGCGCGCAACTCCGAGATCCAGCGCTGGCTGTCGAGCGCCTTTGCGCCCGCGGCGGCCTGGATGTCCGCGAGCGTCGCCCCCAGATCGCCATAGCACTCCGCCGCCACAGCGCGCGGATGGCGCCGCTCGGGCTCCGCCACGTCGATCACGACGATCTCCGTGTCCTCGCCGAATGCGGTGCCGAAGCCGAGGCGAAAGTCCATCGGCACACCCACCACGAGGGCGACGTCGGCGCCCTTCAGCCCGTCAGAGCGAGACCGCGAGAAGAACAGCTCGTGGTCGGCTGCGACGCAGCCGCGCGCGAGCCCGTTCAGGAATACGGGCACCCGCAGCGTCTCGGCCAACGCCAGCAACGCCTGCTCGCCGTGTCCCCAATAGAGGTCGGTCCCCGCCATGATCACCGGGCGCTCGGCGCCCTGCAGCAGCTCGCCGGCCCGCACGATCGCAGCCGCGTCCCCGCCCCTCGCCGTGGCGACGACGCCGGCGTGGCCGTTCTGCGCCTCGGGCTCGGGGCCCTCCATGAAGACGTAGTCCAGGGGGAAGTCCACGAACGCCGGGCCGAAGTGGGGCGCCAGCGCTGAAGCGAAGGCGTCGTCGACGAGGCCCGGGATCTCCGCCGTGCTCTCCGGCGTCGCCGCGAGCTTGGTCAGCGGTCGCACGAACGGGACATGGTCGATCTCCTGAAGCGATCCCTGCCCCCAGCGCAGCGCCGGCGCGCGGCCGCCGAGGACGACCATCGGCGAGTGGTTCGCCTGCGCAGCAGCCATCGCGCTCATGCCGTTCGTCACGCCCGGCCCCGCCGTGAGGGCGCACACGCCAGGCTCGCGCGTGACCTTCGCCCACCCCTCCGCGGCGAACGCCGCCGTGGACTCATGGCGCACGTCGACGATCTCGATGCCCTCCTCCCGGCAGCCGTCGTAGATCGAGAAGAGGTGGCCGCCCGAGAGGGTGAACAGCTTGCTGACGCCGTGTGCGGCGAGCCGGCGCGCGATCAGCCTGCCGCCGTGGAAGGTGACCGTCTCCTGCGCGCTCTCCGTCGACATCGGTGCGCGACTTTATCTCCTGGCGGCCTGCCGGCGTCGACCGCCAAAAAGTGCCCGGGACGGGATTCGAACCCGCAGGCTCTCGCGAGCGGCAGATTTTAAGTCCGCTGACTTTGCCAGTTTGTCTACCCGGGCATCGCGATCGTAGCGCCGCATGCCTGGGAAAACGCTCGCGGGGGACCCGTCGGGTCAGGCGCCGGCTCGTTCATCGGTCCACAGCGCCGGCCGCGCGAGGAGGCCCTCGTAGACGGGCTCGTGGGGGACGCTGGCCGTTGAGGCCGCGTCTCAGCGCCTAAGCGCCGCTGCGGCTCAGCGCCTAAACGCTGCCCTCGAGAGGCAACCCGGCCTCGCGCAACCGTGCTATCCGCACGCAACTTCGCCGCTGGTACGGTGTCTATAGGCCCGAGGAGGGTCGAGAGACCGGTCATGGAGGCCTCCGCACTAACACGCTCGAATCGCACGCCGGCGGTGCTCGGTCCTTCGCCCCTGCTGCGACTCCAATCAGACGACCGTCTGATCGCCCTCACGCGCCGCGGTCAGTCCGCGGCGTTCGAGGTGCTTTGTGCTCGCTACCAGTCGCGCCTGCTGTCCTTCTCCCGGCACCTGCTCGCGTCGCGCGAGGACGCCGAGGACGTGCTGCAAGAGGTGTTCGCAGCCGCCTATAAGGCCGTGCTCGCGGATGAGCGCGCGATCAACGTGCGGCCGTGGCTCTACCGGATCGCGCGCAACCGCTCGCTCAACCATCTCCGGCGCACATCCGCGATCGGCGTGGACTCCATGGACGTCCACTTCGCGGACCATGGCCTGTCCACCGGCGACCGGGTGATCCGCCGCGAGAGCTTCCGCGAGCTGATCGCCGACGTTCACGAGCTACCGGAGACGCAACGCACCGCGCTGCTCCTGCGCGAGATCGACGCGCTCTCCTACGAGCAGATTGCCGACGCGATGGAAACGACGGTCCCCTCCGTGAAGTCGCTGCTCGTGCGAGCGCGCATCTCACTGGCCGAGGCAGCCGAGGCGCGCAAGCTCAGCTGCGAGCAGGTCCGCCTGGAGCTCGGCGGAGCTGCCGAGGGTCTTGCGAAGCTGAGCACCCCCGCCCGGCGCCACGTGCGCGGCTGCGAGCGCTGCAGCTTCTTCAGGAAGCAGCTCAAGGACAACAACCGCGCGCTCGCGGCGATCTTCCCCGTCGGCCCGCTCGTGCTGATCCACAAGCTGCTGCTCGCCAAGCTCGGCTCCGCCGGAGGCGCACACGTCGCGGGTGGCGCGAGCGCGTCGGTCGGTGCGAGCGTGGGCGCAGGCGCAGTCGCGGGCGCAGGAGCAACCGCTGGAACGGGCGTCGGCGGCGGACTGCTCACGGCCGGCGCCGGGGCCCTGGCCACGAAGGCCGTCGCCGGACTTGCTGCCGCCGCGATCGTGACCGCGGGCGCGGTGGCGGTCGAGCACCCGAGCGCCACCCATCATGCTCATCGCGCGCTCGCCTCCACGTCGGTCGCCCCGCAGGTCTCGCACTACACGGCCGAACCGGTCGTCGTCAAGGAGGAAGCGCAGCCGGTGAGCTACGGCGGACAGGCCCGCGCAGGACGGCGGCCCCTCGCCCGGCACGCGCACGCGGCAGTCAAGCACGTCCCCGTCAGCGACCCGATCGCGGCCGCGCCTGCGGCCAGCGCAACGGTCCCGGCCGCCGCGGTCGCTCCACCAGCCAAACCCATCCTCGCCAAACAGCCTCCGGTCCAGGTCACGGAGGTCACCTCCGAAACGACTCAGCTTCCCCCGGCCGCGACCAGCGCTCCAACCCAGCCGGTGACTGCCCCCACCGCGCCGACTCCCACGCCGACAACGACGACCCCGGCGCCTCCTCCGCCCACTCCAGCCACCGCCGAACCGGCTCCGCCATCCCCCCCGCCCGGCCCGCCAGCCGGGCAGGAATCGCCGAGCGCTCCCAGTGCCGCCTCGACGCCGCCGAACGAACCGGAAGCGGCACAAAGCTCGCTGCCCCCCGAGGGCGGCTGATCTCGCGCCGGCCCCGGCCGCGGCAACACAGCTAGCCGAACGAGAAGGTCTTCAACGGCCTGAGCAGCACTCCCGTCCCGGCGACTTCGAGCGGCGAGTCCACCTGTGCGTTGGCCGCCGGCGAGGTCAGCATCACGATCTCCACGCCTTCGCGCGCGCCCGTTCGTTCCGGCAGCAGCAGCACGTTGCGCCCGTACATCGGCCGCCCGTCGACCATCGCCGTGTAGAGCACCTGGTAGGCGGGAACCGTGTTCACCCTCGTCTTCCCCTCACCCCGCAGCACGAATCCGCCGTCCGACTGCGCCAGCGCTCGGATGTACCCGGATGCATATAGCGGCAGCTCACCGGAGAGTTCGCCGGAGTAGGGAGGAAGCCTGAGAGGCTCCACGGCATAGGAGTCCAGCAGCTCGCCGTCGCCGCGACGGCGCTGGACCTTGACATATCCGCCGGGGTCGGGGGCAACCCTGTAGAGGCTCCGGTAGGCGAAGCTGAACGGGACCTTCCCGCCATGCGCGTAGCTCGCGTTCTCGAGCGTCAGCACGGCGCCGATGAGCAGCGCGAGCAGGCCGAGGCCCGCGGCGATCACCGCGGCGCGCACCGGCGCAGACGCGGCCCGCCAGCGTGGCGAGAGCAGTCGACCCAGCGTCGGACCGCACTCCGGCTTCATCGGTACGGCGACCATTCAGATCAGGCGGTCATTCCCCGATCGAGAACAGCGCCTCGAGGTCATGGCGCGAGTACGCCGCGAAGGCGACCAGCGTCTGTGTGCGGGCGACCCCGGAGATGCCACCGATCCCGACCGTCACGACATCGGCGAGCTGCTCGTGGTCGGGAACGCGCACGATCGCGACGAAATCCCACTCACCCGTGACCGAGTAGGCCTCGGCCACGCCATCGATGTCCGCGAGCGCGCCTCCGAGCGTCGAGAGCGCGTCGCGCTCGGCCTCGATCAGCACCACGGCGTTGGTCATCGTCATCGCCACAGCATCATAAGTACAGCGCACCGAGGCGACGGGCCGCTCGCCTGACGCCCGACTCCAGGAGAATGACGCCCGACTCCAGGAGAATGCTCCCGGCGTCGCCGCTCGCCCCTTTACAGGTCGTCCGGCGCCTCGCGGCGCAAGCCGAGGCCGAACAGCAGGCCGATCGCGGCACCCGTGACACCCGCGAGCCAGCTGGCTTCGGGATAGGCGTAGGGGATCGCGAGCAGCAGCGCAGCGATGGCGGCCGCCCCGAGAAGATCGCCCTCGTAATAGGAGCGCCGGCGCGCGGCCACGAGGTCCGGAACCGCCCATGCCATCAGCAGCGCCAGCGCCCCGGCGTTGCCGCCAGCGACGACGGGGAACGGATAGACAGCGGTCGCGACGAGGGCGCCCACGGAGCCCGCGCCGACGAAGAGGACGAACACGACAAGCGGACCATGACGGCGCTCCAGAAGCCAGCCGAAGATGGCGATCGTGGCGAGCGTCAGGAACGCATACAGGCCGTTCTGATAGATGAACTGGCTCGTGAAGATCTTCCACCAGTCGCCATGCAGCGGCCCGAAGATCGCCATTTCGAGATAGGCGAGCGGTTCGGCGTGCCACACGATCCACGCGGCCGCGCCGGTCATCACAAGACCGATCGTCGCGTAGGGCCGCGAGGCGACCCAGCGGCCTTCGCCCGAGGACAGCCCACGCCGGCGGCGAACGGCGAGCGGACTCGTCTTCAGCCGGCCGAAGATCGGGCGGCGAGGAGGACGGGGGGCGTCGCCGCCGGGGCGTGCCCGCGGCAACTTGGGCGCGCGCCTGCGCAGTCGGTTTCCGCAATACGGGCACTCGGTGATGTAGGGGCTAACCTCGGATCCGCATTGCTTGCAGACCACGAACAGATCGGCTCCGGAGGACATGACGATCCATTCTAAGGACCTCCCGACCCCGGCCCGCATGGCTCTGGAATACTCATGCCCATGACGCCCGGCTACGACCAGCAGCTCTACATCCTTGCGTTCGACCACCGCGGCTCGTTCCAGAAGAAGTTCTTCGGCATCGAGGGTGAGCCTGACCCTGAGCAGACTGCGATCATCGCCGACGCGAAGCACCTCATCTTCGAGGGCATGCTTCAGGCCATGGGCGCCGGTGCCGACCCATCGGTGACCGGAGTTCTCGTCGACGAGCAGTTCGGCTCGACCGTCCCCTTCGAGGCACGCGAGCGGGGCCTGAAGCTCGCGATGCCCGTCGAGCGCTCGGGCCAGCCGATGTTTGACTTCCAGTATGGGGACGAGTTCGGCGAGCACATCGAACGCTTCGGCCCCGATTTCTCGAAGGTGCTCGTGCGCTACAACCCCGACGGTGACAGGACCGGCAACGATGAGCAGCTCGGCAAGCTCAAGCGACTCAGCGACTGGCTCCAGGCGCACGACCCGAGGTTTCTGTTCGAGCTGCTCGTGCCGGCCGAGGACTTCCAGCTGGACTCGGTCGGCGGCGACGTCGGGCGCTACGACGCCGAGCTACGCCCGGAGCTGATGCGCCGCGCGATGGCGGAGATCCAGAACGCCGGCATCGAGGTCGATGTGTGGAAGATCGAGGGTGTCGACAAGCGCTCGGACTGCGAGATGCTTGTCGCCCAAGCGCGCGCGGGCGGCCGCGACAACGTCGTCTGCGTGGTGCTCGGCCGCGGCGCCGATGACGCGAAGGTCGACCACTGGCTGATGCAGGCTGCGCCCGTGGACGGCTTTGTAGGGTTCGCGATCGGCCGTTCGATCTGGTGGGACCCGCTGAAGGCCTACGTCGACGGCAAGATCGAGCGTGCCGCGGGCGCACGAAAGATCGCCGAGAAGTTCCTGCATTTCGTCTCCGTCTACGAGCGCTCGAAGGCGCCCGTTCCCTCCTAGCCGGCGCACAGGAGCGCGGGCTCGATGAAGATGAGGCAGACCCTGGCTGAGTGGGAGCGAGCCTTCGCCCGGGAGGCCTCGCTGGACCGCCGTCGGCGCGCCTCGCTGCGGCGTACAGCCGAGCAGCGCGCGCTCAAACGCGAGGTCGAGCGGCGCCACAAGCGGGGCTCGATGCGCTTCGTGCTCCTAGTCCTCACGCTGATTCTGACGGCGGCGATCGTAACCGTCGCCATGTTCCGCACGCTGTATCTGCTCCTCGGCTAGCGCGGAGCCCGCGCCGGGGCACCCGGCGGGCTAGGAATCGCCCAGCTTTTCCAACGACTCGCGGACCTCCGGCGAGTCACCGTCGCTCTCCGCCTCGACCGCGCCGTCTTCGCGGTGGATCTCGAGATAGATCTCCTTGCGGAAGACCGGAATCCGCTGAGGAGCCTGGATGCCGATGCGCACCTTCTCGCCCATGACCGACAGCACGGACACCTCAATGTCGTCCCCAATCATGATGCTCTGGTTGGACTTGCGAGTCAGAACCAGCATTTGGTGACCTTCCTATTTGTCAATAAGGCGGCCGACGCAGCTCCCCAAACGCCGGTCAAGCAAGCATAGTCCCACTACCGGGGGAACGCCGTCCTGATCCTTGCAATTACGCAACTACCGACAATCCGTCAAGTGTTGAACGTGGCCGCCCAGTTTCCGGCGTTGGCGCTCGCCGGGTGCTTTGCGCTAGTCTCCCGGACCGTCTATGCCTCGCAAATCCCTGCGCCCGCAGCTTAATCAGATCCGCTCCTGGGTCCGACAGGGCCGCACCGACGCGTGGATCGCCCACCAGCTGGAGGTCTCCGTGCGCGACATCGAGCAGTTCAAGCGGATGAATGACCTCCAGGGCGACGAGGCTCTCTCCGAGGGCTCGATCTCGCCTGAATACCCCGAGGAGATTGACCTGCGGGCCGAGGACGACGCGCTCATCGCCGCCGAGCTGGAAGCCGCTGAAATCGCCGCCGAGCGGGCGCGGGAGGAAGCGGACGAGAACGACGAAGAGGCCGAGGAGCCGGGGGGCTCGCGGACCCGCCGGCGCAGCCGGCGCGGGGGGCGGGGCCGGCGCGGAGCGGTGCGTAACGCCGGGCCGCTCGAGGGCACGTTCGACCACGGCGAGGAGGGGTACGGGCTGTGGCTCGACCCCGCCATCCAGGACAACCCCGTCTACGCGGAGCACTGGGCAGGGCACCGGCCG
>DATMQG010000112.1:0-74560 GCA_035566835.1 Solirubrobacteraceae bacterium | reverse complement strand
TGCGCGAGGGACTGACGAGCGTGCTCGAGCGCTCGGGCTTCGAGGTCATCGGCCAGTGCGGCGACGGGCAGGCGCTGACCGCGCTCGTCCGAAAATACCGGCCCGAACTGGCCCTGATCGACATCCGAATGCCACCGACGCACACCACCGAGGGTCTCGACGCGGCACGAACGATCCGCGAGGAATTCCCCGACACAGCGATCGTGGTCCTGTCGGCGCATGTCGATGTCGAGCACGCGATGGACCTGCTCGCCAGCGGGCAGCGCAGCGGCTACCTGCTCAAGAGCCGCGTCACCGATGTCGAGGAGTTCATTCAGACGCTCGAGCGGATCGTCAACGGAGGGTCGATCGTTGATCCGGCGCTCGTCAGGGAGCTCGTCGCCGCGCGCCGCGTCGAGGACCCGCTCGACGGTGTCACGCCGCGGGAGCGCGAGGTGCTCGCGCTGATGGCCGAAGGACGCTCCAACGCCGGCATCGCCAAGGCACTATGGGTGACCGAAGGCACGGTCGAGAAGCACGTCCGCAGCATCCTCAGCAAGCTCCGCCTCCCCGAAAGCAGCGACGATCACCGCCGCGTGCTCGCCGTAATCGCCTTCTTGGACGCACGGTAGTCGCCGCCGCTCAGCGAACGCCGTCAGGGGAGCGGCTCGCGAGGCTCGGGTGGGCGACCCAAAGGATCGTGTCGACGCGATAGATCGCCTTCGTGGTAGCCCCATCAGCGGCCGGCCCTTCTCTGGGCGATGGTTTTAGTCAGAAGATTTTGGTGCGGATGAGAGGACTCGAACCTCCACGGACTTGCATCCACACGGACCTGAACCGTGCGCGTCTACCAATTCCGCCACATCCGCGTGGGGCAGGCTGCGAAGATATCGCACTATCGCTTGGGCGACGGATGGCGGTGAAGGCCGATCGGGGCGCCAGGGGAAGGGCTAGACTTGACGCTCCGACGGTGAGTGTGGAGTGC
This sequence comes from Solirubrobacteraceae bacterium, assembly GCA_035566835.1. Classification (GTDB taxonomy): domain Bacteria; phylum Actinomycetota; class Thermoleophilia; order Solirubrobacterales; family Solirubrobacteraceae; genus Palsa-744. The sequence goes on along the minus strand of DATMQG010000112.1, from coordinate 73,596 downwards.
TTTGCTAGCCTCGACGCACGAATTTGCGCCGCTATCGTCCAGGGGACTAGGACGCCGCCCTCTCATGGCGGAAACCCGGGTTCGAATCCCGGTAGCGGTACTCTCGAAGACCCTGCAACTCGTGGGCCTTGCGCCGTTCAAGGGCGTCGCCGGCCCTCACCGGTGGCAACCACGAGAGGTACGTCGCTAACGTGGTCGGACGCGAACTGTTGGTGCTGGCCGCGCGTGAACTGGTCGTCTTGATTCTGGTTGTCGCGTTCCTGATCTGGATCGCCTACCGGCTGGTCAGGGAAAGCAGGCGCTAGCCGTGAGACGACCGCCTGCACGTGTGGGTCTGCCATCCGTTGCTTGCGAGCCGCCAGCGCACGGAGTCTGCCCTGCGTGACTCCCGGCGCGCCGACCGTCAACTCCGACTGACGGCCGGCGCGCGGTGAAGCTCAGTCCCCGACGGGGACATGCGTCCTATGTAGCGGTACCTTGGGTTGGCCCGTCTCGGCGTCATCTACGGCCCACGCGAGCCGCTCGATGACTTGCAGGGACGAGAGCTTGTTTTCCAGGTGCACCGGGTACACGCGCTCGTCAAGCAAGACGACATCCGTCTCCTCGTCGGGCGTCACGATCACTCGGGCCATGGTCCTCTCCTCGTCTTTCGGGTCGATGCTTCCTTCCCGGACACATGCCCGCTACCCAGGTGCTATCGACCCAAACCCGGAATAACCGGCTGAGCACACTGCGGTGGACGAATGTTCGCAAATTGCGTTGTGCCAACCTGCCGGCACACCTGATGGGGCGCAGGCAGGGTCGACCCGGCAGACAAGCGCTCGAGACGCCACGCGAGAGTTAGAGACGCCTATCGACTTCGGTGCTCGTACACGTGAACCTGTCCACCGCCCGCGGTAGGCGCTGGGCTCCTCGCGTTCGAGCGCGCCGACGCTCGTTGGATGGGGCGCTGATGCCCTCTTCTACCGGCGAACGGGACGAGACGGGCACGAGGACATGACAATCACCTATAGGACACCGACCGTTGCGACCTCGCCGCCACGCCCGCCTCACACCGGTCTAGGGCGCGGTCAGGTCGCCGAGATACAGCGCAGTCGGTTGCTCGCGGCCGCGGTCGAGGTGGTGCAGGAGGTCGGCTATCCCAGGATGACCGTTGCGCGGGTCATCGAACGGGCGAGGGTGTCCAGGAAGACCTTCTATGACACCTTCTCTGATCGCGAGGAGTGCTTTCTGGGGGCCTTCGAACAGGCGCTCGACCACGCGCGGGGACTGGCCGCCGAGGCCTACGAACGAGAGCCCGGCTGGCGCGATGGGATTCGTGCGGCGCTCGCGCGGCTGTTGATCTTCACGGACGAGGAGCCTGCGCTCGCGAAGCTCTGCGTCATCGATGCCCTGAGTGCCGGCGAGAGCGTCCTCCGGCGCCGCGCCGAAGTGCTCGAAGAGCTGGCGGCCGTCATCGACCGCGGACGGCTCGTCACCCAAGTTGTCCGCGAACCGCCACAGGTCACGGCCGAAGGAATCGTCGGCGCCGTCTTCGCCGTCGTGCACACACGCCTGCTCGAGGGTCCTAAGGAGCTGCTTGAGGACCTGCTCGGGCCCTTGATGAGCATCATCGTGCTTCCCTACCTTGGCGCCAGGGCGGCGAGCCGTGAGCTGAGCAGACCACCGCTTGAGGGCGGGCGAGCTCGGCGTACGCCGCGGCGGCCAAGGGCGGATGATCCCCTTGCCGGCTTGAAGATACGGCTCACCTATCGAACGGTGCGCGTGCTGATGATCATCGCTGAGCACCCCGGCGCGAGCAACCGCGAGATAGCCCACGGTTCGGGCATCGTCGACCAGGGACAAATCTCAAAGCTGCTGACACGCTTGGAGCGATTGAAGCTCGTCGAGAATGTCGGCGACGGCGCGGAGAAGGGGGCGGCCAACGCCTGGCACCTCACGGGACGTGGGGCGCAGCTCGAGCGATTCGCTCGTCTGCGCTGAGCGCGTGATCAGCGCAGACGTTCAAGCGTGCGCGTCCCCCTCGCGGCGCGTCGTCGGGGGTAGAGGATGAGGTGCTTCGCTTCCTGCTGTGGCGACTGCTCGGTGTGCTCGCCGTTCCGCTCGCGTTCCTCCTGACCACGTGGTTCCTCGGCGGCGGACCGGGGAGGGTGCTGCGGGGCTCGAGCTCGAGAAGCGGGCTGCACGGCACGTTACCTGCGCTATGGAGGTTCTCGGCGCATGCTCTCAGCGGTCTCCCGACGTGGCTCGCGACGACCCGGAGCCTCCGTGCGTTGCTACTGATGATCCTGATCACGGCTTCGTCGGCCGTCGTCGTGGCCCTGCGCTGCCGATCGCGGCGCAGGCGTGAATACGTGCGCCTGCGCGTCGAGCCCTACCGAACCGATACGGCGACGGCGGAGTCTCTGGTGACGATGTTCGACGCGCTGCACAAGCGCCTCCTGCGTCGCTGGTGGCGTCGTCTGGTCCTTGGTCAGCCGTCGATGTCGCTCGAGGTGCACCACACGCGCGCGCGTGAGGAGGGCGTGAGAGTCGAGCGAGCCGGCGGCGACTCGCCCGCCGTGTGGCTCGCGGTCACATGCCCGCAGGGGCTTGAGGGCATGGTCGAAGCGGCACTGCAGAGCGCCTACCCGAACTGCCGTGTGCGTCGCTGCTCGCAACCGGTCGGCGTGCCCCCGGCCGTGCTGCGGCTCAAGAAGCAGTCCGAGTTCATCAGGCGAGTGAAGGTTCTGAACCGATTCGAGCACGAACGCGCGCCGCCGATGAACCGGCTGATGACGGTCATGGGCTCCTGCGCCGAGCCTGCATTCGTCCAGGTCTCGCTCACGCCGGCGCCCGCATCCTTCGAGCGGTTCGCGAAGTACCTGTACAGGCGCCAGGAGTCGCACCTCTCCCGCGAGCGCAGAGAGCATCTGCAGCCGCGCGACCGGTCGATGCTCGGCGATTTGGAGCTTCGCGGTGGCCTCGATGTACAGCACCGGGCACTGTTCTTCGTCGACATCCGCGTGGTCGCCCCCGAACGACGCGTGTGTGAGCGCATCGCGTCGGAGCTGCGCGCGGAGGGCGCTGAGAATCGGCTCGTCGAGCGCGGGACCACGGTTCGGCATGGGCTGCTGGGCCTCTACGGACGCCGCGTGCAGCGGGGCGAGGGTAATCCGCTGCCCTCGCTTCGCACCGGAGTCTTCGCCACGACCGAGCTCGCTCCGATCTGGCAGCTGCCCTCGATCGATTACATGACCGTTCCCTTCGCGCGGAACCCCCTGCCGTTGGCGCCCGCCCCGCCATCGATCTTCCGGCCGCGTGACGGCGAGGGGACGTTGCGCGACGCGCACGGCGCAGTCTCGATCCACGCCGAGCTGCGCAAACAGAACACGGCGGTGCCCGGAACCGTCGAGCAGGGAAAGTCCAGCTTCCTCGTAGCGAGCGTCGCGGAGGATCTGCAGAGGGAGCGCTGCGCGGTGATCGTTCTCGATCCCAAGGGCGACGCCGCCGAGGCGGCCGTGAGCCTGGTGGCGCCCGAGCGAACATGCACGCTCCTTGACTTCGCCCGCCCGACGTGCGGCTTCAATCCGCTCGCAGTGGACGCGCCGGCCGATGTCATCGCCGACTATGTCGTGGCGGCGCTGAAGAACCTGTTCACGGATGCAGACATCCGCGCTTCCTCGGACCGTTACCTGCGCAACGCGATTATCGCCGTGCTCGCCTACGACCGGGCTGCCACGCTTTGGGACGCGGCGCGCCTTCTGTCTGTCGGCGAGGAGGGATACTCCTATCGACGCAATGTCGGCGCCCGCGTGCGGGCGCTGCCCGAGTTCAAGGAGATCTCGCAGTTTTTCACGGCGGAGCTGACCGCGCAGCTGGCTGACGCCCGCAGCGTGACGACCGCCAAGCTGGACGCCCCGGTGAACAAGCTTGCGCGCCTGCTCAACTCGCCGTCCATCAAGCGGGTGCTGCTGAACGACTCCCTGCGCCTCGACTTCGATCGGGTGATCGCCGAGCAAGAGGTGCTCGTTGTGAAGGGTGCGCTGGGCGCCATGGGCGCCGGAAACACTTCCGTGCTGATGCAGCTGCTCGTGGGGATGCTGGATGCGGCGCTCGCGCGCCAGCAGGATCTCGTTTCCGAGCACCGGCGCACGGCTGTCGCGTTGAAGATTGACGAGGCGCCGCTCGTACTGAACCGCGGCTTCGCCGAGACGATGGCGCTGAAGCGCTCGGCGGGACTCGAGACCGTGGCGTGCTGGCAGACCGATGCGCAGTGGACCGACCGCGATGTTCGCGACCAGCTCGACGCGCTGTTCGCCCATCGCGTCTATTTCGCCACAGCGTCGGCGCGAGACGCACGGTCCGCAGTGGCTCTGACGATGGCGGCGTTTTCGGACACCGTGCGCCCGGGGATCACGCACCTGTCATCGCTCGGCCATCCGGACGTCCGCTTGCACCTGCCAAAGCACCACGCTGTCGCAAGCTGGACGACACCAGAAGGGCGCCAGGCCCCCTTCATCGCCGAGACGATCCCCCTGCGCATCGACGCGGATCGCGTTGCCGCGCACGCCGCTCGTCAGTTCGAGCGCGGAGGACGCCACCGTACGGATCTCCGCCAACCGCACTGGGATAAGCGCACGCGCGATCATCCGAGCCAGCCCCCCGCGGTAGCGGCGACCGGCCCGAGCCCTTCTCAACCACCACCATCGGTTGGGCAGGCCGCGAGCCTTCCCACGGCCGCGGCCGAGTCCTATCGCGAGCTCGTAGAGCTCGATGGGGCGCACAGCGTTCGCTGGGCGAGGAGGGTGACGCCATTGCGCACGCTCGAGCCCGATCAACTCGATCTCGAGATCCTCGCCCTCACCGCCACGCTCAGGCACGTACTGACGAGCCAGATCCATCGCAGGTTCAACGCCGATCGTGCCGTCACAACGACCCAGCGGCGGCTCAAGCGACTCTCGGATGCCGGGCTGGTCGAGCGCTTTCAGTTCCATCGCCGCGACGGAGGAGGAGTGCCGATGTGCTACGTGATCACGCCCGCGGGCCTCAGGATCGTGCGCACAGCGCACGGCCGCGCGGCCGAGCGAGAGGGCGACGAGGAGTCTCGACCCGACCTCGAGACTCACGGCTCCCGCGCCGCCGGCGAGCGCCGGCTTCGCGAAGCCCGCCGCGACGTCCACGTGGCGGGATGGGTGCTTTCACTCGGGCGTGTCACCTCTCCAGCTCGATGCACACTGCGTGGGCCGCAGGAATCGGCGCTCTCGCCGCCGATGCGCTCGACCGCCGACCGACCTACTCGGCTGGGGCCGGGCGACCTGCGCCTGCCCGGCGGAAGGACCCCGCACGACTTCCTGCGCACCGACGCAAGCGGCGAGGCCATCGAGGTGGAGCATTTCGACACCGTGCGGCCCAATGCGATCGTCGAGCTTTCATGGGAAGCAAGGCAGCAAACGGCTCACGAGGACGCCGGCGCCGGCGCTCCGCGCCCCGACGCCATCGACGTGTTCGTGGAGTTCGACGATCGTCTCCCTTCTGGGCCGGCGGCGGCGAAGCTCGAGCGCTACGACCACTTCCTGTCCGGCTGGGCCGCCCACACGAGCCGGTATGGCCGACGTCTGCAAGCCGTTCCTGTCGTCGTATTCGTCTGCCGTGACCGACCACGCGCGCGAGAGTGCGCCAGGCGCGCGGACGCCGGCCTCAGGGCGTGTCGCGCGTACGCGGGGGAGTACCCACTCGATTGGGATTATCCGGCTCGGGAGCGGATCCTGTTCGCGTCCGAGCGGGACATCCATGAGGGCCTGTCGAGCGTCTACGGCGTGCCCCGGCTTCCCCCCGAGGTGCGCGCATCGGCAGGCCACGGCGACGTCAGCGCGCGCGAGGCGGTCGCGGAGGCGAAGGACATCATCGGCGTGGCGATGACGAGCGAGGGGCGCCACGACCAGCCTGCGCCGAGCCGCGACTCTCACCGTGAATATCCTGCGCGACCAGCCACCGTCTCACCCCGGGACGCGTAAGCTTGCGGCTCGCTGCGAGCCGGGGGGCCCAGAGCGGCGGCACGCCACTGGAGCGGCTCCCTCTAAGCGATCAGTGCTCAGGCGACGCTGGGCGTCGTATCGCAGCCGTACAAATGTTCGCGAAGTTGGTCGCAGCTCTCGGCCGACCAGCGCTCGCTCGTCTCCAGGGACTCGATCAGGTCCTCAGCCGATCGCAGCAACCGCCGGTTTTCAGGCTCACCAAACAGCAGGGCGTCGGCGGCTTCCAGCAGCTGCTCGCGCTCTCTCGCGTGGAGCTTCGTGGCACCCTGATGGTCAATCGTCTCGAGCAGCGCCGTGTAGTGGGCGCCACGCGCAGTCATCGGCTCGACGCTGGTCATCATCGCTCTCAGCTTAGCCAAACCACAAGTCGCGTCGGCGACGAGCTCATCGAACTGTCCGGCCTCGACCATGCCACCGGCGATCGGGAAAGTGCCGGCGCGGGGCGCCGTGGCTGACGCCGACCTCGCGCGCGAGCTCGCGCAGTGACACGTCCTGGACCCCGCGATCGCGGACTGTGCGCTCGGCCTGCTCGAGCAACGCCGAGCGCAGGTCGCCGTGGGGAGAGGACGCAAACTACATTGTTGCTCATGACTACTTCAAGCCTCACCCAGATGCCAGATCTGACGGGCCGCAGCGTGATCATCACGGGCGCCAACAGCGGGATCGGCCGCGCTGCCGGCCATGCGCTCTCCCGCGCCGGCGCCGACGTGGTCCTTGCCGTGCGCTCCGTCGAGAAGGGCGAGGCAGCCGCTGCGGCGATGCCCGGCGCGACCGAGGTCCGCCGGCTCGACCTCGCCAACCTCGCCTCCGTGCGCCAGTTCGCCGCTGCTTGGGAGGGTGACATCGAGCTGCTGATCAACAACGCTGGGGTGATGGTGCCGCCGCTGACCCGCACCGCGGACGGCTTCGAGCTGCAGTTCGGCACCAACCACCTCGGCCATTTCGCGCTTACCAACCTCCTGCTCGAGCACGTCAGAGGGCGCGTCGTGACCGTGTCCTCCACCGGGCACCGGTTGGGCAGCATCGACTTCGACGACCTCAACTGGGAGCGCAAGCCCTACAAGGCCTGGCGCGCCTACGGCCAATCCAAGCTCGCCAACCTGCTGTTTACCGCTGAGCTGCAACGCCGGCTTACCGCGGCTGGTTCCACCGTGCTCGCAACCGCCGCTCACCCCGGCTACGCGTCGACCAACCTCCAGTTCCACAGCGAACGCCGATTGTTCGATCTCCTCGGAGCTGTGGGCAACCGCCTTATCGCACAAGACGAGGACGGCGGTGCCCTGCCGACCCTGTACGCCGCGGTCGTCGATATCCCGGGCAACAGCTTCGCTGGACCCGGCGGTTTCATGGAGCAGCGCGGGGCCCCCAAGCTCGTGGGTCGCTCGGACGCCGCCAGCGACCCCGAGGTCGCACGCCGCCTTTGGGACGTCTCAGAGGAACTGACTGGCGTCCGTTTCCCGCTCGGCGCCCCAGCTAACGCTTAGCTCGCAGCCCGAGCTGCGCAACGGGCTAATCGTCGCGTTTCTCAGCTCCACGCCATACCCACAATCGCGTCAACCCGCGCGATCGAAACAGCTGGACCGTTTGACGCGAAACCGAGCAGACGCGCCCTGCTCGGAGCGACCGATGGATTTCGTCTCACGTTCGGATCTTTAGTCCAAACGAGCGAAAAGGACTGGTGATCGGGTATGAGCAGGCGCACGACGGGTTGGGTTCTTGCCTTGACGGGAGTGGGGTCGCTGATGGCCGCGCTCGACACGCTTGTCGTCTCGACGGCGCTCAGCACGATCCGGCTTCATCTCCATGCGTCCGTCGAGCAGCTCGAGTGGACGGTAAACGCGTACAACCTCAGCTTCGCCGTGCTGCTCATCACGGCGGCTGCGCTCGGCGACCGCTTCGGACGGCGCAATCTCTACGCGACCGGTCTTGGACTCTTTGCCGCAGCCTCAGCCGCATGCGCGCTAGCGCCCGATGTCGGCTGGCTGATCGCCGCGCGTACGGTGCAGGGGGCCGGTGCGGCGCTGATCGTGCCGTTAGGCCTGGCGCTCTTGAGCGAGGCCTTTCCGGCCGAGCGGCGCGGCGCGGCAATCGGAATCTTCAGCGCGATCACCGGCCTGGCCGTGGCAAGCGGACCGCTCGTTGGCGGCGCGATCGTCCAGGGGATCAGCTGGGAGTGGATCTTCTGGGTGAACGTGCCCATCGGCCTACTCGCGATACCGCTCGTGCTGAGCCGGATGCGCGAGAGCCACGGGCGGCAGACTCGGCTCGACATCCGCGGCCTTGCGCTCGTGACCCTCGGCGCCTTGGGCGTCGTCTGGGGCCTCGTGCGTGGCAACCAGGCTGGCTGGGGCAGTGTCGAGGTGCTGGCGGCACTGCTCGGCGGCGTCGTTCTGATGGCAGCGTTCATCCGTTGGGAGCTGCGCGCGCGCGAGCCGATGCTGCCGATGCACTTCTTCCGCTCGCGTGCCTTCTCGGCCGGCAACGGCGCGATCTTCTTCACCTTTGCGTCCCTCTTCGGCACGGTGTTCTTCTACGCCCAGATGCTGCAGACGGGGCTCGGCTACGGCCCGCTCGGCGCCGGCCTACGACTGCTGCCCTACACCGCCACGTTCATGACCGTCGCGCCGATCGCCGGCGCGCTGGCCGACCGGATCGGCGAGCGGCCCCTGCTCGTCGGAGGGTTGGCGCTTCAGAGCATCGGGATGGCGTGGCTCGCGCTGATCGCCAAGCCGGACCTTGCCTACTCACATATGCTCGCCCCGTTCATCATTGCCGGCGTGGGCGTCTCGATGGCGATCCCCGCCGCCCAGAACTCCGTCGTCGGCTCGGTGGCAAGCGAGGCGCTCGGCAAGGCGGCGGGCGTCAACAGCATGATGCGTGAGCTCGGCGGGGTATTCGGAATCGCGGTCGTCGTCGCAGTTTTTGCGGCGACCGGCGGCTATGCCTCCGCGCAGGCCTTCACCGACGGCTTCGGTCCGGCCATTGGGGTCTCGGCAGGCCTCGCCCTCGCCGGAGCGCTGACCGCCCTCGCGATGCCTGGCCGGCGCAGCTCGACTCTGATCGGACACCAGTTACAAGCACAGGAGGTCACCCAATGAGCAAGCTCATGGTCCGTTACACGGTGAAGCCCGAGAAGGCGGAGGAGAACGAGCGGCTGATCCGCGCCGTCTATGAGGAGCTCGAGCGGACGGCTCCCGCCGGCCTTGCCTACGCGACATTCAAGCTCGAGGATGGCGTGAGCTTCGTCCACGTTGCCTCGAACGAGAGCGAGGACGGCACGAGCCCGCTGCGCAACGTGAAAGCGTTCCTGGAGTTTCAGAAGGATGTCGCCGAGCGCTGCGCCGAGAAGCCACTCACCACCGAGCTCCACGAAATCGGCTCGTTCCGGTTCTGGCAATGAACCCGGTCGTGCATCTGGAGTTGCATACAAGTGATATGCCGGAAGCGCGCGCGACCTACACGCATCTGTGCGGCTGGCGCGCCGAGCAGATTCAGACGGGCAACGGGCCGTACATGTCGCTGAGGCTGGGGGAGCGCTTCGGCGGCGGCATCGTGGAGTGCGGCGCCCCGCGGACCATGTGGCTTCCGTACGTGCGGGTGGGCGAGATCGAGGCGGCGGCCGCTCGCGCACGCGAGCTCGGAGCGTCGATGCTGCTTGAGCCGCGCGAGGGGCCAACGGGATGGCGTGCGGTGGTGTCCACGCCCGCAGGCGGCGAGATCGCCTTCTGGCAACCGAAGGTCTGCGAGCTGTGAACGAGGTCGCCCTGCTCCAGTCGGCCCGCCGCGGCGACGAGGACGCGTTCGCGCGCCTGCTCGTGCCATATCGCGCCGAGCTGCATGCCCACTGCTATCGCATGCTCGGCTCGGTACAAGACGCGGAGGACGCTATCCAGGAGACGCTGCTGCGCGCGTGGCGGGGACTGGGGCGGTTCGAGGGCCGAAGCGGTCTGCGTTCGTGGCTGTATCGGATTGCGACAAACGCCTGCCTGCGAGTCATCGAGCGGCGACCTCAGCGAGTGCTTCCGATCGACTACGGTCCGCCGGCCGACCCACACGACGGGCTCGCCGCACCGGTAACCGAGTCGGTCTGGCTCGAGCCCTATGCGGATGAAGAGGACGGCCTCGCAGCGCCGGCGGCGCGGTATGAGCGACGCGAGAGCATCGAGCTGGCATTTGTCGCCGCGCTCCAGCACCTTCCGGCCAGGCAGCGGGCGGTCCTGATTCTTCGCGATGTGCTCGGCTTCTCCGCGCGCGAGGTCGCCGAGGCTCTCGACAGCGCCCCGACCGCGGTGGACAGCGCCCTGCAGCGCGCGCACCGGTCCGTCGAGCAGCGTCTGCCTGCCCAGAGCCAGCAGGCCACGCTGCGAGCGCTCGGCGATGAGCGCCTGAGTCAACTCGTCGGAAACTACGTCGATGCCTGGGAGCGCGGCGACATCGACGCGGTGGTCGCGATGCTCGCCCAAGATGCGCGCATCACGATGCCACCTATCCCCACCTGGTTCAGCGGCCGCAGCGCGATAGCCGCATTCCTCTCTGAGCGGGTACTGAACGGCAACAACTCCTGGCGGTTGGTGCCGGTGCGAGCGAACGGAGCGCCAGCGTTTGGTCAATACATCTGGGACGCAGCAAAGGGGCGCCTCATCCCACACGGAATAACGGTTCTGACTCTGAGGGGTGCTGAGATCGAACAGCTCACGGCGTTCCTAACTCCGGCCGCCTTCGCACGGTTCGGACTGGCGGACCAGCCCCCGGGATGAAGTTCACGTGCAGCCCAAGCTCTGAGTGACTAGATGCGCGGTGCCACCGAGCCTCTGGCGCTCGGCGTGCAAACGCGCGCGCATTCGCGTAGCCCGGATCTGCAGTCGCCCCCCTTTCCGTGCAGTCGCCCGGCGGCGCCATCGCCGCCGAGCGCCGTCTCCCGAAGCCCGCGGCGTTGCGCGACTGCAGAGCCGCGACGGGCCGTTCGGCATCACCGAGCCAAACGGCGCCAACGCAGCGGCGGGTGACGGCACGGCTGGCGTGGCTCGCGAGCCGACCGCGTCAGCTCTATCGCGATGCGCAGATATATTCGCCGCTCCCCCCAACTCCCCTCAAGTCACGCAGCACATAGCCGAAACCCCGACAGCTCGTTAACCACGAGCCCCAAGTAGGCCTCAGCGACGCGCCCGGCGCGCCGACCGCCTCTGCTCGACGAGCGCGATCGCGCCAACTTCGAGTTGGCAGAAGGCGGCCAGAACCCGAATTCCGAGACCCCTTAAGGGGTTCTCGGAGTCCCACGCTGCGCTGAGTTGGCGCCCTCATCGTCGCTTGACCCCGTCTGGAGCGACTTCTAGAAGCCGTCCCGTTCACCGACCGCCGACTCGCCGCGCGGTCCCGACGACCGGCCAGGAGACCGCCATGACACCGACCCTCTCAAACCAGCCGAAGAGCACCCGCCGAACCGTGCGAAGCGATGCCCGTGCCTCCTCCCGCACCGATCGGCCTCGCCTGCGACGCAAGCGCGAAACCCAACGAAAGCAAGGCTCGCGCCGCAGGCTCGCTCGCTACCTCGACTGGAACGGTCATCGTCGCGAGGTGATCGCCCGGCGTGGGTTCGCCGGAAGCGTGCTCGTCGTCGATCGCGACGCCGTGACGCTCGGTGACCGGCGGCTGGTGGCGCATCTGGGAGCCGACGAGCCGCCGGAGAATGCAGCGGTCGTTTGCCGCCTCTATCTCGACGATGCAAAGAGGAGCGGTCATCGTTGCCGGTCGCTGACAGAGGAGGACCTGCGGACAGTGGCGCTCGCCGAGGAGGACACGCCCGAGTGGACCTCGCTCCAGCGCGACTCCCGCCGCCAGCTGCTCGATCGCGAGCGTCGTCCGCACCAGCTGGGGCTGGTGCAGACCGGGATGTCGATTCCCGAGCTGCGCTGGCAGCGGCTATCGCCCTGCGAAGGCGAGCAGCGCTCCGTCAGCGTTCGCGACGTGATCGCAACTCTCGAATGCTACGAGCCCGTTCGCGCTCTCACCCGCAGCGCGCTGGCCCTGCACGCGGCCGACCCGGCGGTCTCGGTCACCGTCCTGCGCGCCGAGTTCGAGCGCGTGCTCGTGAGCCCGATCGTGCTCAATCGCGGCCTGCGCGACGCGGTGCTCGCGGCGATCACCCGGGAGCAACTCAGCATGAGCGTGATCGCTGCGCGCTGCGGGCGCGTCAAGCGCGACGGTAAGGGCAACGAGAGTGGAGAGACGAGCTGGCTGGCGCGACGAATCGGGATGCTGCCCGAGGGGGGCCAGGAGGCTGCGACGCCTTGGATTCATAGCGACGTGTTGGGTTTGATCTCGCGCCGCGGCCTGGGAATCAGCCCCCGTGAGGTCGAACTCTGAAACGCCCCCTTGCTCGCCGTGCGAACGTTGCGGCGGCCGCTCGTCAACGACGACGGTGCGGAAATCGGCCAGCGCCGGTTCTGATCCTCCAGTGCCGGTTCTGATCGTCCACCGCCAGCAGGCGAGCCTGTCCAAGACAGGTCGCTGACCGCATCTTTGTGGGCCTGAGCGCCCGCACTGCAACAGAGCCCAGCAGCCGACCCCTCGGGTCGGCTGCCGCTCGTTAACGACCCGGCTGCCTCACGGCGGCCCAAACCCGCGGCCAACCCGTGCGGGTTGGTCCACGAAAGGAGCGGCCAAATGCCCTCATCTGTTTCGTTCCCCCAACACGGGGCAGATCCCCTGACGCCTCTGGTCCACCTGACCGACGGGCTTGCCCATTTGACCGTCAGCGTGGTCATCGGTCTCACGATCGGCTTCGCGCTCGCGAGGCTCCTGCGACGCCGACACCTGCATTGGAGTTGGTCGGCCGCCGGCCTGGCCGTCGTCGTCCTGGCAACACGGTCGGCGCTCGCTGGCGTCTCGTCCGTGCTCGGGGTTGCGATGCTCAGCGCGACCATCTGGGGCAGGCGCTGGCACGAGCGTGACATCGCCATGGGGGCTGACCTGGCGACGATCGCGGCCGCACGTCGCGGACCCGTCGACCTCGTCCGCTCATGCGCGTCTGGCGTTCCGCTGCGTCGCCGGCGGCGGAGCGGTGGTGACGCGTGGTTTCGTGGCGAGGATCTGATTCTCGGCTGCGACGATCGTCGCCGACCCGTCTCGATCCCGTGCGGTGGGAGCACGGGAGGGACGCACGCCCTGGTCGTCGGATCGACCGGCTCGGGAAAGACCGTGACCCAGACCTGGATCGCCACGCGGGCGATCGAACACGGGATGGGCGCGATCGTCCTTGATCCCAAGGGAGACCGCGGAATGCGGGACGCGCTTCGTCGCGCCGCCGACGTGTCTGCGAGCCGCTTCGTCGAATGGACGCCGCAAGGCCCGTCCACATACAACCCGTACGCGCGCGGCAGCGAGACGCAGATCGCGGACAAGGTTCTCGCCGGGGAGCGCTTCACCGAGCCGCACTACTTGCGCCAGGCCCAGCGCTACATGGGTCACGTCGTACGCGCACTGCGCCACTCGGGACTTGAGGTGAGCCTGCGTCGCATCGTCGATCATCTGAACCCCGCGGAGCTCGAGCTGCTTGCGCGCGGACTGCAGGCTCCGGAGGGCCAGCGCGTGCATGCCTATCTGGATTCGCTGACGGCGCGTCAACAGGGCGACCTCGGCGGGGTCCGCGATCGCCTCGCGATCCTCGCGGAGTCCGACATCGGGCCCTGGCTCGATCCGGAGACTGCCGGAGCCAGGCGGTTCGACCTGCTCCAGGCCGTGCGGGCGCGGACGGTTGTGTACTTCAACCTGGAGTCCGACAGCCGACCGCTGCTGGCTCAGATGCTCGCCGGGGCGATCGTTCAGGACCTTCAAGCGACGGTCGCCGACCTGCAGGGGCAACCGGTCCCCACCCTGGTGGTGATCGACGAGTTCTCCGCCGTCGCGGCAGAGCATGTCGTGCGGCTCTTCGGACGCGCACGCTCGGCCGGCTTCAGCCTCCTGTTGGGTACGCAGGAGCTTTCAGACCTGCGTCTCCCGGGACGCGAAAGTCTGCTCGAGCAGGTCATGGGCAACCTCTCGACGCTGGTCGCCCATCGACAGGTCGTCCCGGATTCGGCGGAGCTGATCTCACGCCTCGCGGGAAGCAGAGGCGCGTGGCGATCCGCGCAACGCGACGACGGATCTACTACCCGCACGCGAACCCGGGTGGGGGTGCTCGAGCCGGGCGACGTATTGCGCCTCGGGCGCGGCTGGGCAGCCGTGATCGTCTTGGCAGGCGGGCGCCGGCGCGCGGTCAGCGTAACCCGCATCTTCGCCCCCTAGCACGGTCGCCGGTGAGGCCGGTCGAACACAATCCACAGAAAGGAGCACCGATGGTTTACGCAAGGCTGGCAGAGCAACCTGAGCGGCTGGCGATCATCCAATGGACGGCGCGTATGGGCGCCGTCACAGCCGAGGCCCTGGCATGCCGCGAGGGAACGAGCGTCGCCTCCGCGCGCTCCCGGCTGGTGGCAGCGGAGCGCGGCGGTCTCGTCTCGCGGCGGCGACCACTCGCGGGACATCCGGCGCTGTACACGATCACGAGGGCCGGCCTGCAGGGCTCGGGCCTGCGGGGCTTTGAGCCCTGCCGAGTGAGCGCTTCGACGGCCTTGCACATGATCGTCTGCGCCGGGGTGGCCGTGGCGCTTGAGCTCGCCTATCCGGATCACCACGTGATGGGCGAGCGCGAGCTTCGACGCGCCGAGACGGAGCGCGGGGGCCTGCTGGCCAGCGCTTGCTTGCGCGGCGGACCTTCCGGGGACCCGCTGCTGCATCGTCCTGATCTCGTGCTCTGGTCGACGAACTCGGATCGGGGCCGCCCCGTGGCGGTGGAGGTTGAGCTGACCGTCAAGGCGCCGCGCCGTCTGGCGGAGATCTGCCGGGCGTGGGCGCGCGCCCGTCACGTTGCCGGCGTGCTCTACATCGCCACGCCCAGCGTGCAACGCGCGCTCGAGCGGGCGATCGAGAGAGTCCAGGCGGCCGAGCGGATCGTCGTTGCCCCGATCGGTTCTTTGGCTCGCGCAGGCGAGCCGACTGGGATGCCGTTCGCGCGAGCCATCCCCGTCGACTCGTAGCTTCGCATCCGGGGGGTCATCGACCCAGGAAGGGAGAACCACATGTCCTACTTTGCAATCAACCGCGTCGTTCTCGTCGGCCGTCTTACGCGGGACCCGGAGCTGCGCGCGCTCCCCTCGGGGACCAGTGTCGCCAGCCTGCGCATCGCATGCAATTCCGCGACCAAGGACGCCACGGGAGACTTCGTGGAGCGTCCCAATTATTTCGATGTCTCGGTCTTCGGGGCAGCTGGGGAGAGCGTCGCAAACTACATGCGCAAGGGCGGACGTGTGGCGGTCGACGGACGGCTGGATTGGCGCGAGTGGGAGACCTCCGACGGGCAGAAACGTCAGGCCGTCAGCATTGTCGCCGACACCGTTCAGTTTCTCGACGCTCCAAGGGGTCCGTCGGAGAACGGTGCTGGTGAGGACGACGACGCGGGCGAGGATCGCGAGTCGGTGGGTGTCGGATCCGCTGACGGGGACGAGCTCGTCTTCTAGGCAAGGCAGTTCAGTCGAAGCGCCCGGCGGCATCGCACCGTGGGCGGTGAACGTCACAGCGGGGGCGGTCGCGTCACGTCCCCGCTGTTTGGCCCCGCGGAGCCTGTTGCGTTAACCAGGCACTCTCGGGCCGCTCCTGAGGACCCGGGCGCCGCGCCCGCCCGCTGGTGCGTAAACTGGCGCGCCGCGGAGCAGCCGTGGTAGGTTCCCGCCGCCGCAAGGAGCTAGCCCGGATGCCAGTCAACACCCAAGCAATAGGCAAGACGTACGAGCCCGTGGTATATGCGGTCGGGCGGGAGAAGATCAAGGAGTACGCGCGTGCCGTCGGCGAGACGAATCCCGTGCATCTCGACGTGCAGGCGGCCCGCGACGCCGGTTACGCAGACGTCGTGGCGCCACCGATGTTCGCGGTCGTCTACAGCGCGCCGGCGGTCGGACCGCCCATCTTTGACCCCGAGATTGAACTCAACTTCGCGATGATGGTCCATGGCGCTCAGGAGTTCGAGTGGGGCCCGCTCGTCGTCGCTGGCGATGAGATCACCACAACCGCCAGCGTCAAGGACATCTCCGAAAAGGATGGACGTGGCTATTACGTGTTCGAGTCGGTGTCAACAAACCAGCGCGGCGAGCAGGTCTGCCGCGGAGCCTGGACGAACCTCGTCCGAGGAGTGTGAGGCTGATGGCTGATCTTCAGGTTGGGACGCAGATCCCCGAGCTGAGGGTCACGCCCGACAAGTACTTGACGGCACGCTACGCGGGCGCCTCTGGCGATTTCAACCCGATCCACATCGACGAGGAGTTCGCCCGCGCGGTCGGCCTCCCGGGGCGCATACTGCACGGCCTGTGGACGATGGCGCAGGTGGCCCGCGCACAGACGGAGGCAGCCGGTGGTCCCGAGCACCTGAAGCGCCTCTCGGTGCAGTTCCGCGGCATGGGCGTGCCAGAGCAGGAGGTCGTTGTGACTGGAACCGTGCGTGAGGCCGCCGACGGGATGGTGGTGATAGAGACGGTCGCCGAGCAGGCGGGCAACCAGATCATCCGCAACGCCGAGGCTGAAGTGATTCTCTAGACGCGACGTCCGTGCCGGCGCCAGCACGCCACCTACAATCAGATGCATGTTGACCTCGCGCCAGGAGCGAATTCTCTTCAAGGTGGTCGAGGACTACCTTCGCACGGGCCAGCCGGTGGCGTCGCGCTCGATCGCATCCGAGCCCGAGCTCGACTGCGGCTCCTCGACGGTTCGCAACGAACTGGCGCTACTCGAGGAGCATGGGCTGCTCGCGCATCCGCATGTCTCATCCGGTCGCGTGCCGACGGACGCCGGTCACCGCTACGTCGTCGATCGCATGCTCGAGTCCGGGCATGGGCTGGCGCCCGCGCGCCAGCGGCTCGACCTCTCGCCGGTGCGCCGAGAGGTCGAGGAGGCCATGCGCACGACCACGCAGACGCTCTCACAGATTACGAACCTGCTGGCCGTAGTCTCGGCCCCTTCGCCGAACGCGGCGAGCGTCAGGCGGGTGGAGGTGCTGGCCCTGCAGCCGCAGGTCGTCCTGATCGTGATCATCACCTCCACCGGAGGCGTGTCGAAGATGCTCGCGGCGTTCGAGCGATCGGTTGACCCGGGGCTCGTGGCGTGGGCCGAGGAGTACCTCAACGAGCGGCTCGTCGGCCTGAGTCTCGGCTCTCGGATGATCCATCAGCGCTTGCTCGACCCCGGCCTTGCGGCGAGCGAGACGGCCTTCCTGGAGCGGTTCGTACCAGCCTTCAACGAGCTCTCCTCCTCCGAGGGCGAGGAGGAGCTGTATGTCGAGGGTACGGCGCGGCTGTTCGCCACCGTTCGGCTAAAGGACACGACCGAGGTCAACGAGCTGATCAACATGCTCGAGCGACGGGTCGTGCTTCTGCGTGTGCTGCGCGAGGCGCTCGCCGAGCAGGGTGTATACGTGCGGATCGGCCGGGAGAACGAGATCCCGGCGATGCACTCGCTCGCGGTGGTGGCCACCGGCTATGGGATGGCCCGGCGCAAGCTCGGCACGGTGTCGGTGATCGGCCCTGTGCGGATGGACTACGCGTGCGCGATCGCGACGGTGCGTGAGGCCGCGAGCGAGCTGTCGCGCTTTGTCGAAGACGCCTATGCCGAGAACTAAGCAGAGCGGCGTGCCACGCGATCCATACGAGGTGCTCGGGTTGCAGCGCGAGGCGGGCGATGAGCAGATCAAGAAGTCCTTTCGCCAGCTCGCACGTGAACTGCACCCGGATGTCAACGCGCACGATCCCGATGCCGAGGAGAAGTTCAAGGAGGCTGCCGAGGCATACGAGATCCTGTCCGACGCCGAGCGGCGTGCGACCTACGATCGATACGGGCACGACGGGCTGCGATCGGGCGGTTACGCCCCGAACTTCGACGCCTTCGGCTCGATCGGAGACCTGTTCAACGCCTTCTTCGGTGGCGGCTTCAGCGGCCGGGCCGGGCCGGCTGCGGGCGAAGACGCGGCTGTGATGGTCGAGATCGACCTCGTGGACGCGGCCAACGGGGCGAAGGTGGATCTCGCGTTCGATGCGATTGAGCGCTGTGATCGCTGTCGCGGCAACGGCGCCGAGCCAGGAACGCCGATCGAGACATGTGAGCGGTGTGGTGGAGCAGGTCAGCTGCAGGCGCTGACACGCACGCCGTTCGGGCAGATGGTTCGCACGATGACGTGCGACGTTTGCCACGGCGATGGGCGCGTGCCGAGCCAGCCCTGCCGCGAATGTCGCGGTAGCGGACACGTGGAGCGAGCGCGTCAAGTCGAGGTCGAGGTGCCCGCTGGAATCGCCGACGGCCAGCGCATCCGGCTCACCGGTCAGGGCCACGTGGGTGATGCCGGCGCGCCGCAGGGCGATCTCTACGTGCTCGTGAGCGTGCGTGACGACGGGCGCTTCGTTCGCGAAGGCGATCACCTGATCACGGCGCTCGACGTCCCAGCTCCGCTGGCGGCGCTCGGTGGGACGCTCGAGGTCGCCACACTCGAGGGCGCCGCGACCGTCCAGCTCCAGCCCGGCACGCAGCCCGGTGAGGTCATCACGCTGCGAGGCGAGGGTATGCCGTCGCTGTCGCGGGGCCGGCGCGGGAATCTCCGTGTCGTTGTCAACGTCGTCATCCCACGCCGCCTGAGCGCCGACCAACGTGAGCTGCTCGAGCGACTCAACGAGTCGCTGACGAGCGAGAACCTGAAGAGCGAGGAGTCCGTGTTCGCCAAGCTGCGCCGCGCGCTGGGCAGCCAGGCAGCGTGATTCGCCTCGCCGTGCGCGTTCGCCGCGCGCAGGCGGAGCTGGTGTTGGCGGAGCTGCTCGAGCTCGCACCCGCTGGCGTGGAGGAACTCGACGTCGGCTCCGACGCGGTCGAGTACGCCGTTTACGGGTCGCCGGGGGAGCTTCCCGCGCTGGGAGATCTCAAGGCCGCGGTCGGCGGCGCGCTCGTCGAGATCTCCACCACCGAGGTCGCTGACGGCTGGCAGGAGCGCTGGAAGCTCTTCCACCGGCCGAGTGTGATCGCGGCACCGGCGCCCCCGGCCGGCGCGGAACGCCGCGTGCCGGATCTTCGCGTGCGACCGCCATGGGAGCCGGCGCGCCCTCGCGCGGACCGCGTGGTCGAGGAGATCGTCATCGACCCCGGCCAGGCGTTCGGCACGGGCGCGCACGCCACCACCCGTCTATGCCTCGAGCTGCTGCTCGAGCTGGCGTCCCTCGGGCGCCCAGACGGGCCGCTGCTCGACATCGGGACGGGGTCTGGGATCTTGGCGATAGCCGGCGCGCGGCTCGCGTTTGCGCCGGTGCTGGGCCTAGACAACGATCGCGAGAGCGTCGTCGCGGCGCGCGAGAACGCGGCATGCAACGCCGTCGACGTGGAGGTGCGTCAGTTCGACCTGCGCTCCGAGCCACTGCCCTGGATTGGCGCCGGCGAGAGCCCGCCGGGTTCGGTGGTCGTCGTAGCGAACCTGCTGCGCCCGCTTCTGCTCGAGCTCGAGCAAAAGCTCATGCGTCGCCCCGCCCACCTGCTCGCCGGCGGCCTGCTGAGGGAGGAGGTCGATGAGATCGCGGCAATGTTCGCCGCACGTCTCGGCATGCGCGAGCGGCGACGCCGCGAGCGCGGCGAGTGGGCTGCCGTCTGGATGGCGGGCCGGGACTGACCGGATCAATCTGCGTCCGGCAGCTCCGTAGCCGCACGGACGATCGCGCGGTAGATCAGGTCGATGGCAGGGCGCACGCCCTGCTCGGACTCGAGCAGCTGGTCGGCCGCGATCAGCGCGGCGCCGATCACCTCGAGTGCCTCGCCGTCGGACCCCGGCTCTGGGTCCCTGCATGCGGCGATCGCCATGCTCAGCATCGCCCGCGCCTGGTCTACCACCCCCGTGAAGAGAGCCGGGCCGACAAGGCTCGCGTAGCCGTAAACCCGCGCGAGGCGCCCCGAGAGGGTGATCGATGACCCGCGCCTCGGCTTGCCGGGCTGGGGCAGGCCTTCGCCGTCGAGGAGGGCGGCCATCGTCCCTCCGAGCAGGCCTCTCGTCGCGTGCTCGTCGAGTCCCGCCTGCCGGGCCACCCGGAGGGCCATATACAGCGACGTCGCCGGCTGCCCGTATGGCGGATCCGAGGCAAACACGATCCGCTCGACGGGAACGCGGGCGAGCAGCTCGATCACGTCCAGAGGGAAGAAGCAGGAGATGTCATACAGCACGCCCGGGTGGTCGGCCAGGCGCGAGGTCAGGATCCCCTGGTCGCAGATGGCGCCGTGGGCGAGGATCAGCACCGCGCCGGGATGGCGCAGGGCGAGGTCGACGAGCCCCTCCGCAAGCGGCGGCAGGCCCCGTCCGGCATGTATCAGAATCGGCACGCTCGCCGTTTCGGCCAGCTCGAAGACGTCGCCCATCTCCCTGCCGTCGAAATCGAAGTCCTGCGCACGGGGGTGCAGCTTGATGCCGCGGGCGCCGATCCCGAGGCAGCGTTCGCACTCGGCCAGGGGGTCTTCGGACGGATCGAGCCGGCAGAACGGGATCAGCCTGCCGCCGCTTTCAGCGGCCCATTCGAGCACGCGGTCGTTGGGCAGGCTGTAGGCCGGTCGTCGCTCGGGGTCGTGAAGCGGGAACACGCAGGCACGACGCGCATCGGCGCCGTCCAGCAGCGAGAGCAGCTGCTCGAGCGTCAACGAGCGCCCGTCCTCATCGAGGCCGAGATGGGTGTGGGCGTCGAGCACTTCCACCCCGGCGGGGCGCAGGCGACGCGCTTCGGCGAGGAACGGCGAGAGCGCGCCGGCGTACAGGGACTCGTTCACCGGCTGCACGATATTCGGAGCCGCGCGACCAGGTGGTTCCGCTATTGGCGGACCGGCGTATCCTGAATGGAGGATGGCGATAAGCGAGGAGATCAAGACCGACCTTCAGGCCGCGATGCGCGCTGGCGAAAAAACGAAGGTCGGGGCGCTACGGCTGGTGCTTTCCGAGCTGCAGAAGGCCGCCAAGGAGGGCGCCGACGACGAGCTTGCCGTGCTCAGGCGCGAGCGAAAGCGCCGGCTGGAGGCCGCGGGCGCCTACCGCGAGGCGGGCCGCGAGGATCTGGCCGAGGGCGAGCAGGCAGAAGCGCAGCTGATCAGCGCCTACCTACCTGCCGAGCTCTCCGAGGAGGAGCTGCGAGCGATCGTCGAGCAGGCCGTGCGAGAGAGCGGGGCCGAGTCGCCGAAGGATATGGGTGTGGCGATGAAGCAGGCGATGGCGGCCGTCGAGGGGCGCGCCGACGGCAAGCGCGTATCCGGACTCGTGCGCGCCTCTCTGCAGGCATGAGACGCCAGATAGAACTCTCCAACGATGTCGCGGCCGAGCTTGCCGGCAGCCAGGACGCCGTGCTGCGCGCGTTGGAGGCGCACCTGGATTGCAAGGTGTTCCTGCGCGGCAACCTGCTCACGTTCGAGGGAGAGGAGGATGAGGCGAAGGTCGGCGAGCGGGTGGTCCGCGAGCTCTCTGACTTGATCGACCGCGGTCATCAGATCGGACCGGGCACGATCGCCGCGGTGACGGGGGCCCTCGACGCGCACGAGTCCCCGGTGCGGGTGCTGGAGGATGTCGTATGGCGCCACCGCAGCCTGCGGGTCGCTCCCAAGACCGTCAACCAGAAGCGCTACGTGGACTCGGTGCGGGCGAACACCGTGACGTTTGGCGTCGGCCCGGCGGGCACCGGCAAGACCTTCCTTGCCGTCGCGATGGCCGCCGCTGCGCTGTCGCGCCATGAGGTGAACCGCATCATCCTGACCAGGCCCGCTGTCGAGGCGGGCGAGCGGCTCGGCTTCCTCCCTGGCGACGTGATGGCCAAGGTCGACCCGTACCTTCGGCCGCTGTTCGACGCGCTGCACGACATGCTCGACCCCGAGAAGGTCTCCCAGCACATCGAGCGCGGCGTGATCGAGATCGCGCCGCTCGCATTCATGCGCGGTCGGACCCTGAACGACTCCTTCGTGATCCTCGACGAGGCCCAGAACACCACTCCCGAGCAGATGAAGATGTTCCTCACCCGCCTCGGCTTCGGCTCGAAGATGGTCGTCACCGGCGACATCACCCAGGTCGATCTTCCCCGCGAGCAGCAGTCCGGGCTGATCGTCGTCGGCGAGGTGCTCGACGAGATAGACGGCATCGAGTTCGTGCGCTTCGGTGGCGAGGACGTCGTGCGTCACAAGCTCGTACAGCGGATCGTCGAGGCCTATGACGTCCACTCCCAGCGCGCGACGGGTGAGCGCTCGGACATCGCCTCGCGCCCAGACCGCGACGAGCGCGTCGATGCGATCCGGGTCGCAGACAGCCCGCCGGCGCCGCACGCCGTCCGCGCCTGATCGCCCGATGCTCGAGGTGGAGGTCTTCGGGACGCGCCTCGCCTCCGAGGCGCCGCCCCCCGAGGTGGTTCGCCGCCTGTGCGTGCTGGCCGCAGGCGCGGCGGGAGTGACAGATGGACATCTGGCGATCGAGTTCGTCGATTCTCGGCGCATCGCCGAGCTCAACGCGGCGCACCGCGATCACGCCGGCCCGACCGACGTGCTCTCGTTCCCGATCGACGGCGCCGCGCCGCAGGACGCCTCGCCGCACGAGCTCGGGGACGTCGTGATCTGCGCCGAGCACACCACGGACCTGCCCGAGGCGATCGTTCACGGAGTGCTGCATCTGGTTGGCATGGATCACGAGACGGACGACGGCCAGATGCTGGCTCTGCAGCGGAAGCTGCTCGCCCGGGGGATTGGGTGACGCGGAGCGGCTTCGTCGCGCTCGCCGGCAGGCCCAACGTCGGCAAGTCGACCTTGGTCAACGCGGTGGTCGGCGAGAAGGTGGCGATCGTCTCCGATCGGCCGCAGACGACTCGGCGGGCGATCAGGGGAGTCTACGGAGACCGCGACTGCCAGATCGTGCTCGTGGACCTGCCGGGCGTGCAGCGCCCGCGCGACGCGCTCACCGCGCGCATGGCGCGCAGGGTCCAGCAGGAGCTCGAGGGCTCGGACGCCGCTCTGCTGATGCTCAACGGCGAGCAGGGCGTGGGGCCCGGCGATCGCTTCATCGGTCAGCTACTCGCTCACGGGGGCCTGCCGGTGACGATCGCCGTCAACAAGATCGACCGTCTCGCCAAGGCCGAGCTGCTCGACGTGCTGCAACAGGCGGCCGAGCTTCACGAGGACGCCGAGGTGTATCCCATCTCCGCACGCAAGGGTTTGGGGGTGCCGGCCCTCGTCGAGCACCTCTCGGCGCTGATGCCCGAGGGCCCGTTCATGTTCGCCGAGGGCTCCGTCACGGACCTGCCGCTCGAGCTGCGATTGGCCGAGCTCGTGCGCGAGGCTGTGATCAAGCGCACTTTCCAGGAGGTCCCGCACGCGGTCGAGGCGCTTGTTGAGGGGATCGAATGGCCGCGCGAGGACCTGGCGAGGGTGCGCGCGCTGATCTGGGTGGAGAGCGAGTCGCAGAAGGGCATCGTCGTCGGCGCCGCGGGGCGCATGATCAAGGCGATCGGAACAGCCGCGAGGCCTGAGCTCGAACGCGAGCTCGCCGCTCGGGTTCATCTCGACCTGTCGGTGCGGGTGCGCCGAGATTGGCGCGCGGACGAGGGATCGCTCGACCGGTTGCGCATAGGTTAGAAACACGATGCGCGACCCAGCGCCCCCTACCTCGGGATCGCCGAGCTCGCCCGCACGCGGCGGCCGCAGGAGGAGCCAGGCGGCCCCTCACAGCCTGCGTTGCAGGTGCTCGACGATACGCTGCACGGCGGGCAGGTCCAGCTCCGCGCCGAACAGGAACGGGACGCCGAGCACCTCGAACCGCCGGCGGCGCAGCCGCGCGAGCTGGTTGTGCTGAAAGCGCGCCCTGTCGTGCACCGCGCGCGCGGCCGCCCAGGCCGAGCGCCCGACCTCGGTTCCGTTCAGTTGCGCGATCTGATCGAGCTCGGCGGTCGTGAAGCGCGATGGCAGAAGCGCGTTCAGCACCACCGCGTCGAGCGCGCGGCCAAGTCCCTGCTGCAGGCCGTCCTGAAGCTCGAGTGTCTCGGTGACCGCCATATCGGTGGGCAGGGCGACGGCCAAGTAGCCGGACCGCGTGGGGTCCTGTAACAGTTCCCGCACCCGCTGCGACTGCCCCGCGATCGGGCCGACGCGGGCTATCGCGCCAAATGTCTGCGGCGAGTGCAGCAAGCCGAGCGCGTGGCCGGTCGAGGGAGCGTCGATGACTACCAGGTCATATCCGCCCGCGCGCCTCTGCCAACGCTCGCGCTGGGTCAGCTCCCAGATCTTCACCATGCTCACCAGCTCCTTCGCGCCGGGCGCCGCCGCGGCGAAGTACTGGAAGGTCCCACTCGACGCGAGCAGCCGCCCGGAGACGCGCCCGCCCAGCTGCTGCAGCCACTCGAGCAGGGCCCGATCGGGATCGATCGAGATGCTCCACAGGCGCTCCCGCAACAGGGTCTCCACTCCCGGGTCCCTGCCCGTGAGGCCGAACAGAGCGGGGAGTCGGCCCTGGTCGCCAAGCTCGACCACGATCGTGCGCAGGCCCCGGCCGGCGGCGAGCAGGCCGAGTCCCGCCGCGAGGGTCGTCTTTCCCACGCCGCCCTTGCCGGTGACAAAGAGCAGTTCGCGTTTCAGCAACGATGTCATCGCGTCAGGAGTGTGTCTCAAACCCGCGCCCACGGCCTCGACCTACAATCGAGCACATGACAGCGACGGGGAGCAATCCCATCGACGGGCAGGTTTCATACGACACGCAGGGCCTCGTCCCCTGCGTGGTGCAGGACTGGGCCACCGGTGAGGTGCTGACGCTCGCCCACATGAACGAGGAGGCCCTGAGGCGTACGCGCGACACGGGCGAGCTTCACCTGTGGAGCCGCTCCCGGGGCGAGCAGTGGCACAAGGGCGCGACGAGCGGCAACGTGCAGACAGTGCGCGCGCTGCGCCTGGACTGCGACGGCGACACGCTGCTGGCGCTGGTCGAGCCGGCCGGCCCCGCGTGTCACACGGGCGAGCGAACGTGCTTTCACCGCGGCGAGCTCGAGCCGTCGGCTCCATATGAGACGCTCCCCGCGCTCGAGCGCACGGTCGCGGAGCGCGCCCTCCTGCGACCGGCGGGCTCCTACACGGTCGAGCTGCTCGACGATCCGCAACGGATCGGGCAGAAGGTGATGGAGGAGGCAGAGGAGGTGGCCCGCGCCGCGCGCGAGGAGTCGCGCGAGCGGGTCGACGAAGAGGCCGCCGACGTCCTCTATCACCTGCTCGTGCTCCTCCGCAGCCGGGAACGCTCGCTCGCCGACGCCGAGCGGGTGCTCGATGGCCGCCGCTCCTAGCGCCTCGCCGCCCGCCCCCGGCGTGCTCGCGGTCGAGCCGAGCCTGCAGGAGGCTCGCGCGCTCGCGCAGGCGCACAACCTGATCCCGCTGCGCCACAGCTTCATCGAGGATTGCGAGACGCCGGTGTCGGCGTTCCTCAAGTTGCGCGCGCTCGCGCCGGGCGAGCCGTCGTTCCTGCTCGAGTCGGCCGACCAGGGCCAGCGCGTTGGTCGCTGGTCGTTCATCGGCTTCCGCCCACAAGCGGTGCTGCGCTGGTCGCTCGGAGACGGGGGCGACCCATACGCGCTCGCCGCCGAGTACGTCGCTCGCTACAGCCAGGCACCGATGGACGAAGCGCCCCCGTTCAGCGGCGGAGCGGTGGGCTATTTCGGCTACGACCTCGTGCGCGCGGTCGAGCCGCTCGGCCCTCCGGGCCCCGATCCGCTCGCGCTGCCAGACATGGCGCTGATGCTCTCCGACGCCCTCGTCGTGTTCGACCATCTGAAGCACAGCGTCACGATCCTCGCCAACGCCGACCTGCGTGCCGAGCCCGACATCGAGCGCGCCTACGAGGCGGCCGCGCGCACGATCGCCGAGATTCGCGCGGCACTCGCGGGACCCGTCCCGCGCGAGCACCCGGCGCGAACGGCAGCTCGCCGGCTGCCGGAGTTCGAGTCGAACATGCCGCGAGAGCGCTTCGAAGCCATCGTGCAGCGGATCGTCGACTACGTGCACGCGGGCGACGCGTTTCAGGTCGTTCCCTCGCAGCGCTGGTCGGCGGCGGTTCCCGTCGAGGCCTTCTCGATCTACCGAGGCCTGCGCGCGATCAACCCGAGCCCCTACATGTACTTCCTGGACTTCGGCGACTTCCAGGTGGCGGGCGCCAGCCCCGAGCCGCTGCTCACGGTCAGCGGACGGCACGTCAGCACGAAGCCGATCGCGGGAACGCGCCCGCGTGGGGCCAACCCGGAAGAGGACAGGCAGATCGCAGCCGAGCTACTCGCGGACGACAAGGAGCGCGCCGAGCACGTGATGCTCGTCGATCTTGGCCGCAACGATCTCGGCAGGGTCTGCGAGTACGGCAGCGTCACGGTCGAGGAGCTGATGGAGATCGAGTCATACAGCCACGTGATGCACATCGTCTCGACCGTCTCGGGCACTTTGCGCGACGGCGTCGGCGCGATGGACGCCCTGCGGTCGGTGCTCCCCGCGGGAACGCTCTCGGGCGCGCCGAAGGTGCGGGCGATGCAGATCATCGACGAGCTGGAGCCGGTCAAGCGCGGCGGCTACGGCGGCGCCGTCGGCTACCTGAGCTATGGGGGCGACCTCGATACCGCGATCCACATTCGCACGGTCGTGGTCAAGGACGGTGTCGCCCACGTGCAGGCCGGCGGCGGTACTGTTGCCGACGCCAAGCCGGACTACGAGTATGAGGAGTCGGTGGCCAAGGCGCAGGCCGCGATGCGCGCGATCGCGCTGGCCTGCGAGCAGCCGGACTGGGCATGAAGGTCCTCGTCGTCGACAACTACGACTCGTTCACGTACAACCTCGTCCAGTACCTGGGGGAGCTGGGCGCCGAGGTCGAGGCCGTTCGCAACGATCGCGCGAGCGTGCACGAGCTGCTGGCGGCGGGATATGAGCGCTGCGTCGTCTCGCCGGGGCCGTGCACGCCGGACGACGCCGGCATCAGCCTCGAGGTGGTGCGGCGCATGCCCGAGGCTGGGATACCCACGCTCGGCGTGTGCCTCGGACACCAGGCGCTAGCGCAGGCGTTCGGCGGCCAGGTGCGGCTGCACCCTCCGGTGCACGGGAAGGCGACGACGATCGAGCATGACGGGCGTACCGTCTTCCGCGGTCTCTCCTCACCGCTCACCGTCGGGCGCTATCACTCGCTGGTCGTCGATCCGCGGCTGCCCGACTGCCTCGAGGAGTCCGCTCGCGGCGGCGGCGTTCTGATGGGCTTGCGCCATCGCGAGCTGCCCGCGGAGGGTGTCCAGTTTCATCCCGAGTCGGTGCTGACCGAGGAGGGGATGAAGCTGCTGGAGAACTTCCTGCTCGGCCCGTCCGGCGATCGCGAGGACGCTTCGCCGAGGGCCCCGGCGGCGAGGACGAGCTAGTGCCGAACGCGATCCTCACACGCGCGATCGACGCGCTCGCCTCGCGCACGGACCTGAGCGCCGATCAGACGGCAGAGGTGCTCGGCGAGATCATGAATGGTGAGGTCTCCGAGACGCAGATCGCCGGATTCCTGGTGGCGCTGCGGACGAAGGGCGAGACCGTGCAGGAGCTCGCCGGGCTGGCCCGCACGATGCGCGCGCTCGCCACGCATGTGCCGGTCGATCGAGACGATCTGCTGGACACGGCTGGGACGGGAGGCGGCAGGAGCACGTTCAACGTCTCCACGACAGCGGCGCTGATCGCCGCCGGAGCAGGCTGTGCGGTCGCCAAGCACGGCAACCGCTCGGCCACGAGCTCCTCGGGCTCGGCCGATCTACTCGAGGCGCTCGGCGCGCGCATCGATCTGGGCCCAGAGGGCGTGGCGCGCTGCATCGAGCAGGCAGGGTTCGGATTCATGTTCGCCCCGGCCCACCACCAGGCGACGCGCTTCGTGATCCCGGTACGCCGCGAGCTGGCTGTGCGCACGATCTTCAATCTGCTCGGCCCGCTCACGAATCCGGCCGGAGCGCGCCGCCAGCTGATCGGCGTCTCGGATCCGCGCTTCCTTGACACGATCGCTGGCGCGCTGGCGAGCCTGGGCGTCGACCGGGCGCTCGTCGTCGCCAGTGACGACGGGCTGGACGAGATCTCGGCGGCGTCACCGACGAGCGTCGTGGAGGTCAACGGTGAGGAGATCCGTCGGTTCACGCTCGAGCCGGCGGACGTCGGCATCGCACCACCCGCGCGCGACGCCGCGGCCGAGCGTGGCACGCAGGGAGGGTCGCCGGCGCACAACGCCGAGGTCACCCTCGCGATCCTCGAGGGGGGGGATGGGCCCCGCACAGATCTGGCCGTGATCAACGCCGGTGCAGCGATCTATGCGGCCGGTCGCTCGGACACGATCGCCGCCGGCGTGCAGATGGCCCGCGCGGCGCTCGCGGACGGCAGCGCCGCCGGGGCGCTCGAGCGCTACCTGCAGGTGAGCCGTGGCGCGGAGCCGGCGGCGGTCAAGTGAGCGCGCGCGCGGCCTCCGTGCTGGAGCGGATCGTCGCCGAAACGCGTCGCGAGGTGGAGCGGCGCAAGCGCGAGGAGCCGCTCGACGGCCGCATCGAAGGCCCGCGCGGCGAGGGGAGCGCGGAGCGATTCTCCAAGGCGCTGGCGCGCCCGGGAATCGGCGTGATCGCGGAGTTCAAGCGGCGCTCTCCCTCGGCGGGCGCGCTGCGCGAGAAGGCGGACCTGCGGGAGATCGTGACTGCGTACGCGCGCGGCGGAGCGGTCGCGCTCTCGGTGCTGACCGAGGGTCCCAACTTCGGCGGCTCGCTGGATGACCTTCGCCTGGCCGGCTCCGTCTGTGAGTTGCCGCTGCTGCGCAAGGACTTCATCGTCGATCCCTATCAGCTCCACGAGGCGCTGGCTGGGGGGGCGGGCGCGGTGCTGCTGATCGTGGCGGCGCTCGAGCAGCCGGAGCTCGGCTCCCTCTACGCGCAGGCGCGGTCGCTCGAGCTGGACGTGCTCGTGGAGGTCCACGACGGTGGCGAGCTGCGGCGGGCACTCGACGCCGGGGCCGAGATCATCGGCATCAACAACCGCGACCTGACGGACTTCAGCGTCGACGTGGAACGCACCGAGCGGCTGATGGCGGAGATGCCGGCGGGGGTGACGGTCGTCTCGGAGTCTGGCATCGCCGGCGGGCAGCAGCTCGAGCGCCTTCAGGGCCTGGGCGTGCACGCCGTGCTCGTCGGCGAGGCGCTGATGCGCGCCGCCGATCCGGCGGCAGCGCTCAGGGAGCTGACAGGTTTTAGACGCACCGAGCCTGCGCTTTAGATGCCCTTCATCGCCCGCCACCATCCTGTCACGCGATGAAGCGCCTGTTCCTGATTCCGTTCCTCGCGGCCCTGGTCGGTGCCGGCGTCGTCGTGGCGGCGCTCGCCGCGGCCGGTGGGCTGCGGGGCGACACGAAGACGATCACCGCCATCCAGGCGGCTCCGCTGCAGCCGTCGAACGCCTCGCAAACGACCAAAGGGCTTACGCCGCACGAGATCTACGTACGTGCCGCTCCGGGCGTGGCGATCGTCACCTCGACGATCGTGCAGAAATCCGAATCGCCGTTCGGGCTCTTCGGCGGCGGTGAAGAAACGGCTCGCCGGGGGCAGGCGACCGGATCGGGGATCGTGATCAACAACGGCGGCACGATCCTCACCAACTTCCACGTCGTCGAGAACGCGGTCAAGGTCACCGTCAGCTTCGAAAAAGGCAAGACGATCGACGCTCAGGTCGTCGGCAAGGATCCCTCCAACGACCTCGCCGTCCTTCACGTCTCCCCCGAAGGTGCTGCGCTGCATCCGATCCCGCTGGGCGACTCGAGCGCCGTGCAGGTCGGCGATCCCGTACTGGCGATCGGCGATCCCTTCAACCAGGAACGGACGCTCACGACCGGTGTGATCTCGGCGCTGCAGCGTGAAATCACGGCTCCCAATGGGTTCGCGATCAAAAACGTGCTGCAGACCGACGCCCCGATCAACCCCGGCAACTCGGGCGGTCCACTGCTCGACAGCGCCGGGCATGTGATCGGCATCAACTCGCAGATCGAGACCGGCTCGAGCGGCGGCGGGAGCGTCGGGATCGGCTTCGCCGTCCCGATCAACACGGCAAAGGCGGAGATCTCGCAGCTCGAGAAGGGCGGCACGCTGCGGGGCGCATACCTCGGGCTCCAGTCGATCACGATCGACGGCTCGCTCTCGGCGCTCAACCTGCCGGTCAAGAGCGGCGCGCTCGTTGAGAGCGTGCAGAAGGGCACCCCGGCTGAAAAGGCCGGGATCCGCGGCGGCGTGGCGAGCAGCACCGAAGGCGGTCAGGTCGCCGTTGGCGGCGACATCATCGTGTCGATCGACGGCAAAGGTGTGACCAGCTCGCAGGACGTCGCCAACTACATCCACGAAAAGAAGCCCGGGCAAGCCGTCAGCGTCGGCCTGAAGCGGCCAAACGGCAGTGGCAGCTGGGAAAACAAGACGGTGAAAGTGACGCTCGGCACCCGCCCCGACAAACTCGCGGCCGCCACCACTCCGGAAGGCTGATTCAGCGCCCGATCTCCTGCCCGCTACCGTGGGGGCATGCCAGAGATCTCGCAGCCGGCGCCGCCCGTGATGGTGAAGGTGTGCGGGATCACGAGCCTCGACGACGCCGAGCTCGCTGTCTCGCTCGGGGCGTGGACGGTGGGGATGATCTTCTACGAGGGAAGCCCGCGGCGGTGCTCGCTCGAGCAGGCGCAGCGCATCGGGGCGGCGCTGCGGCGCAAGGTTCAGCTGTGCGGTGTGTTCGTCAACGCGCCGCTCGAGGACGTCGTCGAGATGAGCCAGCAGGCCGGGTTGAGCATGCTGCAGCTGCACGGCGATGAGGGGCCATCGTTCTGCTCCGAGGCCGCCAGGCGCAGCGGCGCGCGTGTGATCAAGGCGGCCCAGGTATCGGGCCCCGGAGACGTACGGGACCTCGAACGCTTTCACGTGGACTTTCACCTGCTGGACGCGCGCGCGAGCAGCCCTGAGAAGGCTGCTCTGCGAGGAGGCACCGGCGAGACGTTCGACTGGGAGCTGCTGGCGCTGCGGCGCTCGAAGCTGCCGCTGATTCTCAGCGGCGGCCTGAACGCGCAGAATGTCGCCGAGGCGATCACGCTCGGACGCCCGCACGCGGTCGACACGGCGAGCGGTACCGAGGCGGCGCCGGGCCACAAGGACCCGCAGAAGCTGCGCGCGTTCTTCGAAGCCGTCAACGGGACGGCCGTCGATGCAGCGAAGATCGGTCAGCCGGCGTGAGCAGGGGCGGGAGGACCGGGTCCCGGCCCGTGCAGCACGGCGAGTTCGTGGAGCACCGCTTCGGAGACTACGGCGGGCAGTACGTGCCCGAGACCCTGATGCCGGCCCTGGCGGAGCTCGAGCTGGCCTGGGCGCAGGCGCGCAAGGATCCGGCTTATCGCCGCGAGCTGGATGCTCTCCTGCGTGACTTCGGCGGGCGTCCTACGCCGCTCTATCGCGCGCGCAGGCTGTCCGAGCGGCTCGGCAGGCCGGTATACCTCAAGCGCGAGGACCTCAACCACACCGGCTCGCACAAGCTCAACAACGCGCTCGGACAGGTGCTGCTGGCCAAGCGCATGGGCAAGCGACGGATCATCGCCGAGACCGGCGCGGGCCAGCACGGGGTCGCGACCGCGACGGTGTGCGCGCTGCTGGACATGGAGTGCGTCGTGTACATGGGCGTCGAGGACACGCGCCGACAGCGCCCGAACGTGCAACGCATGGAGCTCCTGGGCGCGACGGTGCGGCCGGTCGACGCGGGCGCGCGAACCCTGAAGGAGGCGACCTCGGCCGCGATCCGCGACTGGGTGACGAATGTGCAGAGCACTCACTATGTGATCGGCTCGGTCGTCGGACCGGCTCCCTATCCGGCGCTCGTGCGGGACCTGCAGCGCGTGATCGGCGACGAGGCGCGTGCGCAGATCCTCGAGCGCGAGGGACGGCTGCCGGCACGCGTCGTCGCGTGCGTGGGGGGCGGCTCCAACGCACTCGGCGTGTTCGCCGCGTTCATCGCCGACGAGCAGGTCGAGCTCGTCGGCGTGGAGGCCGGCGGCGAGGGCATCGACACGGCCCGCCACGGCGCGCCCCTGACCGTGGGCGGCCGCGCAGGCATCCTGCACGGATCGCGCTCCGCCGTGATGCAGGACGAGGAAGGGCAGATCATCGAAGCGCACTCCGTCTCGGCCGGCCTGGACTATCCGGGCACCGGCCCCGAGCACGCGTTTCTCAGGGATACGGGCCGCGCGCGGTACGTCGCGGTCAACGACGCCGCGGCGCTCGCTGCCTTCCGCGAGGTGGCGCGCCTGGAGGGGATCATCCCGGCGCTCGAGACCGCGCACGCGCTCGCGTGGCTGCTCGAGGAGCCCGACGGCGAGCTCGACCTCCTGTGCCTCTCCGGTCGCGGCGACAAGGACCTCGCCGAGGTGTTGGGCGACGCGTCATGAGCACCACGGCGGCGACCGGCCTCGAGCGCATCGCCGACGCGTTCGCGCACAGCGGCAAGCGGGCGGCGTTCATGCCGTATGTGATGGCGTGCTTTCCCACCCTGCGGCAGTCGTTGCGCATCGGCGAGGCGTGCGCGGACGCAGGAGCCGATCTGATCGAGCTCGGCGTGCCCTACTCCGACCCGCTCGCCGACGGCCCGGTGATCCATGCGGCCGGCACGCGAGCGCTCGCCGCCGGGGCGAGCATCGCGGGCGCGCTTCAGGTCGCGCGGGGGCTCTCCGACCGCGTGCCCGTGGTGTTGATGTGCTACGCGAACATGGTCTTCGCTGCAGGCGTCGAGGCGTTCGTCGCGCGCCTGCAGCAGGCGGGCGCCTGCGGCCTGATCGTGCCCGACCTCCCGCAGGGCGAGGCGGATGAGGTGCTCGCGGCATGCGACGCCCACGGCCTGGCGCTCGTGCCACTCGTGGCTCCGACGACGACGCCCGAGCGACTCGCGGCGATCGGGGCACGGGCGCGAGGATTCCTGTACACCGTCTCCGTCGTCGGCACCACCGGCGAGCGTGACGCGCTCGCCGATAGCTTCGTCGCCGTCGTGGCCCGGGCCAAGGCGAGCACCGAGGTGCCTGTTGCGATCGGGTTCGGCATCAGCACCCCCGAGCAGGCGCGCCAGGCGGCCGACGCCGGCGCCGACGGGGTGATCGTCGGGACGCGACTCGTGCGCGCGGCCGCCGAGGCCGACGATCCGGCCGGGGCCGTGGGCGCGCTCGCGAGCGAACTCGCCGCGGGCCTCGCCTCGACCGATCAGTGAACGGCCAGCTAGGATTCCGCCGGCATGGGACTGATTCTGACCGCCACGGCCGGACTCGTCGTCTGGATCGTGCTCTGGGCGCTCGGAACCAAGGGTTTTGACGCGTTCATGCTCGCCGCAGCGATCATTCTCGTCGGCGCATCGCTGAAGATCCTCTCCGGCTACCTGCCCGGCCGTCGCAGCTGACCGGCAGGGTGCGCGCGCGCTGGCTGTGCCTAGCCGCTCTCGCCGCCGGCGTCACGGGCGCGGCGGGCTGCGGAGGTACGGGGGCCACGGGCGCGTCTGAAACGGCCGGCAACCAGCTCGCGGTCTACTCGAGCCTGCCGCTGCAGGGCCCGTCCGCGGCGATCTCGACCCAGATCGTCGACGGAGAGAAGCTCGCGCTGGCCCAGGCGGGCGGTCGCGTGGGTCCTTTCCGGGTCAGCTTCGTGTCGCTGGACGACTCAAACCCGGCGAGCGGCAGATGGAGTCCCGACGTAACAGCCACCGACGCGAAGATCGCCGCCCAGGACACGAGCACGATCGCATATCTCGGGGAGTACAACTCGGCCGCGACCGCGATCTCGCTGCCGCTGATCAATGCCGCCGGGATCCTGCAGGTGAGCGCGTCGAGCCCGTATGTCGGGTTGATCAGCTCGCTCGATGCGGGACAGGATGAGCCCGGGCGCTTCTACCTGAGCGGGCGCCGGAACTTCGTGCGGCTGGCGCCCGGCGATGTCGCTGAGGCGACCGCGCAGGTGCGCCTGCTGAGGGACCTGGGCGTGAGCAAGGTCTACGTGCTCGACGACCAGGACCCCTTCGAGGTGCCGCTTGCGGCGATCCTCGCGGGCGACGCTGAAAGTGCGGGCATCCGAGTGCTCGGACACGACAGCCTCACGGTCGCGCGCGGGGCCAGCTTCACCGGCGAGGTCGAAAAGATCGTGGAAAGCGGCGCGCAGGCGGTGTTCCTCGCCGGCGGCGCGGGCGCCGGCACGGTCACGCTGTTCAAGCAGTTGCATGCCGCGAACCCGCGGCTGCTGCTGCTCGGTCCGAGCACGATGGTCAGCGACTCTCTCGCGTCCGAAATCGGGGCGGCGGCGAGCAGGACCTTCCTGACCACGCCCGTGCTCGCGCTGCGCCTCTATCCGCGCTTGGCACAGCGTGTGATCAGCGACTTCCGGCGGAGC
The DNA here is from genome assembly GCA_035566835.1 of Solirubrobacteraceae bacterium. Classification (GTDB taxonomy): domain Bacteria; phylum Actinomycetota; class Thermoleophilia; order Solirubrobacterales; family Solirubrobacteraceae; genus Palsa-744. The sequence continues at coordinate 39,074 of DATMQG010000112.1, read as the reverse complement.
TTCCCCGGTGTCGAAGCCGGCCCTTACGCGCTGTACGGGTATGAAGCGATGAACACGGTCCTGCAGGCGATCCGCAGCGCGGGCTCGCGTGGCAACGATCGCCAGGCCGTGATCGAACGCTACTTCCTCGCCCCGCACACCGACTCGGTGCTCGGGCCCTACTCGATCGAAGCCGACGGCGAAACTACCCTCTCGCGGTATGGGGTCGATCGCATCGTGAACGGCAGACCCGTGTTCTACCGGTCGGTCACGGTCCGCTAGCGCGCTAGCCGCCCGGCCTCAGCCCGATCACGAGCCTGAAGCGTTCGACCGTCGCGCCCAAGCGATGCGCACCGCCGGCGATCGTCGTGACCGAGCGAAGGTACGGGACGAAGCTCGAGATCGTCGGGTCTTCGGTGAGCCCGATCCCTTCGAGTAGGCTCAGCAGCGTCGGGACCTGGACGATGATGCTCGGCTGTGCGCCTTCGCCGAGCACCGTTGCGGCTTCGCTTGAGGCGGGCGCGCTCGCGAGCGTGCCAGACGGGTTCAGCGCCTCCGCGACCGACGATTCGCCGATTCCGATCACGAACTTGGTCTGGCCGCTGGCGCTCGGACCGTTGGCGATCACGAGTGCAACCGGAAGGCCCGCAAGCCTCGCCGTCACGGCGGCGTCCGTCCCCGGCACCGAGGCCGGTTGCACGCTAGCGCCCATCGCGCGCAGGCGCGCTCCGAGCTTGGCCACCGCTGTGTGTGACAGCGCACGGCTCCTCGAGTCGATCGTGACGGCGGCCCTTAATTCGAGCAGGCTCGTGCCGGTGGCGAAGACGCCGGCCGAGCCCATCCAGCTCTGGAACGAGCGCTTCGCTTCTGGCGTATTTTCAGCGAGCGCGCTGAGGGGCGTGATCAGCCCTTCCAGCAGCGACTTCAGGTTGATCGCGCTCGCCGAGCTCGACGCCTGGGGAGCGACGAGAGAGCCCAGGCTGCGGAGCGCCTGAACATCGCTCGCCAGCATGTGGCCGACATCGCCGAGCCCGACGGCGAGCCAGGATTCTCCCGGCAGTTCACGCAGCGCCCGCGAGGCTTCCGATGACGACGCCGGCAGCGCCGCGGTCGCTGGGGCCCCGAGCGCGACCGTGTCGATGTCGAGCGCGAGCGAGCCACGCGAGGGGACGAGCGAGACGTTGGTCTGGCGCGCTCCCGAGAACAGCTGCAGCAGGCCGCTGACGCCCGAGGGCGTGCCGGCCGAAGCCGCGCCGGCGGCGTTCGAGTAGAGGTGGGCCACCGCTGTGGACGGGGCGGACGCGAGCAGGGCGGCGTATGGCGGCGCGGCTGCTAGCGAGGGCCCGCCGAGCGTCGTGTCGATCACGCCGCGCATCCCCGCGTCGCTTCCGATCACGGCGAACCCGTGGACGATGCCGAACGCCACGTCGCCGCCGCTCAGCTGGTAGGCGACTCCCCGGTAGCTCGTCGCGTGCGCGCCGGCGCGGGCCGCGGCGGCTTCGAGGAACGAGTTGGCTTTGCGCATGTCGCGCGTGTCGAGCACGATCGCCCCCTGGGAGCCGGCTGCACCGGCTCCGTTCGTCCCGAACGGGAATGCTCCGGCGCCCGCGGATTGCCCCAGAAGCCCCTGTTGTACGAGCGTCAGCAGCGATCCAGAACTGCGCAGGGAGCTGAGGAAGATGCCCGCCCTCGCTCCCAGCCACGGGGCCACGTCGCGGCTGAAGTTGAGCGCCGGCGAGCCGGGGGTCTGCAGCGCCGCCAGCAGACGCAGGTAGGGATTGGCCTGGTGCGTCAGTGCGCGGCCCGCGGACAACGCGGCTGCCCGCTTGCTGGCACTCGGGCGAACGTCGGCGCCGACGTAGAGCGGCGCAGAGGCCGGAACCGCGCGCGCCGGATCTGCGCTCGTGCCGGATGTGTGAGAACTCCCGCAGCCTGAGAAGACCGCGATCGAGACTCCGAGCACGACCGTCCCGAGGACCGCGCGGATCGTGGGCGGCACGGCGCGGGGAGGGGGAGAGGAGGGGCGAGCCGGGGGCAAGAGCTTCAAATCCTTTACTCGCCGCCCCTGCGGGCGGCGAGGTCCGGATCGTATCTGTGCGTCGCCCGTGCCGGCGCACCCCACGGGCGAGCTGCAACGGGCGTTGCAAGCGGCGTCGCTGCATCTGCGCATGCACTGGAACGCGTCCTTGCCGCGGGCGCCGGAAGCGCCATCGTGGTGGGCGTTCCGCGGGCCCGAGAGGAGGATGGTGTCGGCTGGTGGGAGAGGATGTGCAAAAAAGGTTGCGTTGTGGGAGGAAGTGGGGTATGGTCGCGCCAGCGAGCCGGGGTGGAGGGGCTCCTCCCACTCCTCCACCTCGGCTCGGAAACAAGTTTGGAGATCGTCCGTGGTCCCTTTTCGTGGCACCTTCGACCATACGCTCGACGCGAAGAATCGCCTGACGGTGCCGGCTCGCTACCGAGCGGCACTCTCCGACGGCGTTGTGATGGCGATGCCCGTGGATCTGAAGCCATGCGTCGGCGTCTGGCGCCCGGAGGAGTACGACAGCTACACGCGGCGCGCGCTCGCCGAGCTGCGACCCCTGTCCCCGCGACTCGCGGAGCTCGAACGCTTCTTCTACGGGTCCTCCCAGGACGCGGAGCTCGACGCCGCCGGGCGCATCATGGTGCCCGGGTTTCTCGGCCAGCACGCCTCACTGGCCAAGGAGGTCGTCGTGGTCGGCGTCGGTGACCGTCTCGAGCTCTGGGACAAGGGCGCCTGGAACGAACATCGATCGACGCTGCTCAGCGGCGTCGCGGAGGTCACGGCACGTGCCGACGACGCTGGCTAGGGGCTGGAGCAGCCGCATCGACGCCTGCGCGCCCGAGCTCGGGTGGCCTCGGCGCAGCGACGCGGACGCGGGCCGCGGGCTGGCGGACAGGCACGCAGGACGCTCAGCGGGCCAGAATGCTACGAGCATGGGCGACGGCTCCACCCACACCCCCGTGCTCGCAGCGGAGCTGCTCGAGCTGCTCGATCCGCGGCCGGGCCAGATCGCCATCGACTGCACCTTCGGGGACGGCGGCCACGCGCGGCTGGTCGCCGAGCGCCTGGGAGCCGCGGGAACGCTGGTGGCGATCGACCGCGATCCGCTCGCAGAGGAGCGCTTTGCGGCGCTGGCTGACCAGGTGGCCTGTTCGGTGCGCTTCATCCGTGCCGGCTACGCCGAGGCGCTCGAGCGGCTCGCCGCCGAGGGCCTGCGGGTGGACATCGCCTACTTCGACCTCGGCATGTCCTCGATGCAGGTCGACACGCGCGAGCGCGGGTTCTCCTACTCATACGAGGCGCCGCTCGACATGCGCATGGACCCGACGCAAGAGCTGAGCGCAAGGGACGTCGTGGCGAGCTGGGACGAGCGCCGCCTCGCCGGAGTACTTCGTGACTTCGGCGAGGAGCGTCACGCGAAGGCCATCGCGCGGGCGATCGTCCGCCGTCGCGAGCAGGCTCCGATCGAGACCACGCTCGAGCTGGTCGACACGATCAGCTCGGCGATGCCGGCCCCAGCGCGCTTCGCCGGCGGTCATCCCGCCAAGCGCTCGTTCCAGGCCCTGCGGATCGCCGTCAACGACGAGCTCGAACAGCTTGAGCGCGCCCTGCCGCTGGCCTGGAGTCTGCTGCGCGAGGGAGGCGTGCTCGCAGGAATCGCATTCCACTCGCTCGAGGATCGCCGCGTGAAGCGCTTCCTCGCCGAGCGCGCCCGCGGCTGCATCTGCCCGCCCGACCTGCCCGTGTGTGCGTGCGGACGCGAGCCTCAGGCGGCTCTGCTCACGCGCCGTTCGATCGTGGCCTCTGACGGCGAGATCGAGAGCAACCCGCGTGCAGCCTCAGCCCGCCTGCGGGCGGCCACCAAGCTGACCGAAGCCGGCGAGGGCGGACAATGACCCCGCCGGCGGCCGCGGCCGCGGCCGCTCCGGCGGTCCGCCCAAGCCCTCCGCTCGCCCCGCACCGTCCCTTAACGACCACGCCGCGGCCAAGGCGGGTGTCGGGGCCAGTCCGCAGGCCACTCGTCGAGCGGCCGGCAGCGAGGCGCTCGCCCGAGTACGCCGGGATCGCGCTCGGGCTGACCGAGGCGCTCAGCAGGCTCTCGGAGCATCGCCTGCTCGATCGTGTGATCCGCGGCCGCACATGGATCGCGCTCGTGGCCTTCGCGCTGATCGGGATCGTTACGCTCCAGCTGGGCCTCCTCAGGCTCAACGCCGGCATCGGGCATGCACTCCAGAAGGAGGCCTCGCTGCAGCGCGAAAACGCTGCGCTCAGCATCGAAAACTCCGAACTGGCCGCCGGCGATCTGGTCGAGTCCAGTGCCTCGCGCCTGGGCATGGAAGTAGTGCCCGCGGGCGCGCTGCGCTTCCTCACCGCCCGCCCCGCAGCCGACGCGACCCGGGCCGCGGCCGCGCTGAGCGCGGCGGTGGGCAGCTCATCACCGGCGGCTGGGACGGGCGAACGGTCGAGCGGCTCGGCCGTGCCGTCCAGCGCAACCTCGACTAGCGCTGAAGGATCCGCGCAGTCGAGCGGGTCACAGCCTTCCGCCCCATCCTCCGGCTCCGAAGCGGAAGCATCGACGACGCCATCCTCGGAAGCGGGCGCCCCGCAAGCGAGCACGACCGGGCCCTCGCCGACGACCGGGACCTCGCCGACCACCGGGCCGTCGCCGAGAGAATCTTCGGCCGAACAATCGACCGCGGGATCGGAAGCGCCGGCCACGCCCGCCACGGGCAACTCCACCGAACCCTCCGGCGGGACCCAGGCGCGATCGACGGGCAGATAGCCAGGTGGCCGCCGTCCAAAGCCGCATCGGGGTGATCTTCGGGCTCTTCTTCCTCCTGCTCGTGGTGGCGGCGGGGCGCACCCTCTATCTCGGCGTGCTCCATGGCGCGAGCCTGCGTCAGGTCGCCAGCAACCAGCAGTTCACATCTGAAACTGTGACCGCACAACGCGGCACGATCAGCGACCGCAATGGCGTCGACCTGGCCGTCTCCGAGCCGGCGCAGGACATCTCTGCCGACCCCTACCTGCTGAAGGACGCGCTGGGCGCCTCCCAGCGACTGGCCCCGCTGCTCGGCGCGGCGCAGGCGACTGTGCTGAGAAAGCTCTCTGAGCGCCGCGGCTTCGTCTACCTCGCACGTGCACTTCCCGCCAAGGCCGCGCAGCAGGTTCTCGCGCTGAAGATCCCCGGCGTCGCCGGCACGCCGGTGATGCGTCGGGTGTACCCGCGCGGAACGCTCGCGGCGCAGGTGCTCGGGATGGTCGGCACCGAAGGCAAGGGCCTGGCCGGACTCGAGTACTCCCGCGACGGCTTGCTGCGCGGGCAATCGGGCAGGCGGGAGGTAGTGAGCGATGCGATCGGCCAGCCGGTGTCGATCACCGAAGTCCACCCCGAGGTGCCCGGCCCTTCGTTGTCGCTGACGCTCGACGCGAACATCCAGCAGCGCACCGAAGACGTGCTTGGAGCCGTCGGCAGGGTCTTCAACCCGAAAGACGCCACCGCGATCGTGATGGACCCGGCCACGGGGGCGGTTCTCTCGATGGCCAACTGGCCGCAGGTGAACGCGAACGAACCGGGCGCCGCCCCCGCCGCGGCGGTCGAGAACCGAGCGGTCGGCTTCGCCTATGAACCCGGCTCGACGTTCAAGGCGTTCACCGTTTCCGGTGCGCTTCAGCAGGGTCTGGTCAGCGCGGGCACTCCCTTCAACGTCCCCGATCTGATCCACGTCGCTGACAGAACCATCCACGACGACACGGAACACGCCGAAGAAACGCTGACCACGTCGCAGATCCTGGCACGATCGAGCAACGTCGGCGCAATCAAGATCGGCATGCTCGAGGGTGCCTCGGGCTTCAATCGCTGGGTGCACGCCTTCGGCTTCGGCGCACCCACAGGGATCGAGCTGCCAGGCGAGGAAATGGGTGTCACGCTGCCGCTCGATCGCTACTCGGGCTCCTCGATGGGCAACCTTCCGATCGGGCAGGGCGAGCTCGTGACGCCCATACAGATGGCCGCGGCCTATTCGGCGATCGCCAACGGCGGCATCCTGCGGCCTCCGTACATAGTCGGCTCCGTCGGTGGGCGCCTGCGGCCCCAGGCGGCCGGACACCGCGTGATCTCCGCCGCCACGTCAGCCGCCCTACGGCAGATGCTCGAAGGGGTGCTCGCCCCCGGCGGTACGGCGAGCGAGGTCTCGATACCCGGCTACCAGCTCGCGGGCAAGACCGGTACGGCGAACAAGATCGATCACGCCACCGGCGAATACTCCAAGACCGCCTTTGTGGCCTCCTTCATCGGCTTCGCGCCGGCGTCGAATCCGAAGCTGCTGTGCGCCGTCGTGGTCGACGAACCGCAGACCGGATCGATCTACGGAGGCAGAGTCGCCGCGCCCGCGTTCGGCCAGATCATGAGCTTCGCGCTGCCGTACCTCCGCATCCCGCCGGGGTAGCATCAGCCGGATGAGGCTCGACGAGTTGACCAGCGGCCTGGACGTCGGCGCCGCCCAGCTCGTCGCGGGAGCCCGGGCGACGGAGATCGAAGGGCTCGCGTATGACAGCCGCAAGGTCGCGTCAGGTGACCTCTTCTTCTGCGTGCGCGGATACCGCTCCGACGGGCACGACTTCGCGGCTAAGGCGGTACAGAGCGGAGCGTCGGCGCTCGTCGTCGAGCGGCCTCTCGGGCTCGGCGTGCCGGAGCTCCTGGTCGAGTCGGCGCGCTCGGCGATGGCCCCTATCGCAGCGCGCTTCTACGGCGATCCGACATCCGAGTTGGCGGTGATCGGGGTGACGGGCACCAACGGCAAGACGACCACCGCCTACCTGGCGCGCGCCCTGCTCGAGGCGGCCGGCTCGCAATGTGGGCTGCTGGGAACGATCAAGTCGGTGGTCGGCGGACGCGAGCGCAACGTGGAGCGCACGACGCCGGAGGCGATCGACCTGCAGGCGGACTTCCGCGCGATGCTCGACGGCGGCGATCGCGCATGCGCGATGGAGGTCTCCTCGCATGCGCTCGAGCTTGGTCGCACCGAGCAGATCCGCTTCGCGGCGGCGATCTTCACGAACATCAGCAGGGACCACCTCGACTTCCACGCCACCATGGAGGACTACTTCCAGGCCAAGCGGCGGCTCTTCCTTCCGGGCTCCGAGCACCAACGGGCAGTCGCCGATGACCGGGCCGTCGCCGACGACCCCGAGGGCGACACGCCCTGGCGTCCACCCTCGCTGAGCATCGTGAACGTGGGGGACGGGTACGGGCGGCGGCTCGCCGCCGAGATCGACGGAGTCCGCACGTTCGCCGTGGGTGAGCCGGCCGACTACAGCGCATCTGAGCTGCAGTGCGGCTTCGATGGCTGCCGCTTCACGCTTCGCACCCGCGAGGCTGAACGCGAGGTCGCGCTGCCGATGCCGGGGCGCTTCAACGTCGCCAACGCGCTCGCTGCGCTCGCAGCGGTTCACGAGCTCACTGGGGTGGATCTCGACGTGCTCGTTGCGGCGCTGGAGCGCGGCGTGCGCGTACCGGGGCGCTTCGAGCCGGTGGATGAGGGCCAGGACTTTGCGGTGCTTGTCGACTATGCCCACACTCCCGACTCGCTCGAGAACGTCCTGAGCGCTGCACGTGAGCTGGTCGGCTCTCGCGGGAACGGAGGGGCTCGCGTGATCTGCGTGTTCGGCGCCGGAGGCGACCGGGACGCCGGCAAGCGTCCGCTGATGGGAGCAATTGCGGCGCGGCTCGCCGACGTCGTCCTCGTCACCTCCGACAATCCCCGCTCGGAGGATCCCACGGCGATCATCGCCGAGATCATGGTCGGGGTCGAGCGACGACAGCGCGATGCGCGGGTGTGTGCCGTGCGCTCGATCGTCGATCGAGCAGAGGCGATCGCCGAGGCGGTCACCCTGGCGGCCCGCGGCGACGTGCTCGTGATCGCCGGCAAGGGCCACGAGCAGGGGCAGGAGTTCGCGGGTGCCCGCAAGGTGCCGTTCGACGACGTGACGGTTGCGCGCGAGGCACTGCGTGCCCGTCAGGAGGCGCTGGTAAGCCCTCGCCCCGCGGGGGCGAGGGGGTGATCGCCGCGCGCCGTCCGAGGGAGGCGCCACGGGCTTTCGCTCGACGGTCCGCGGGCGGGGCCGGCCCATGAGGGCGTGGAAAGCAGAGCGCGTCGCGCGCGCCGCCGCAGCGACGCTCCTGCGTGAGCCACCACCCGGCGCCCGGGAGCCGGGCCCCCGCCGCGTGATAATCGACTCGCGGGGCGTCGCCCCCGGCGATCTGTTCATCGGCCTGCGCGGGGCTCGAGCCGACGGAGGTGCCTATGCGGCCGAAGCGCTCGCGGCCGGAGCCTGGGGCGCGCTCGTGGCGCCTGAGTACGCCGCCGAGCTTGCGCAAGGCCCGATCACCGGCGCGGTGCTCGCGCATTCGGAGCCGCTGGAGGGCCTTCACTCCCTCGCTAGAGCCTGGCGGCGGGAGCTGGCCGGCGGCGGCACGCAGGTCGTCGCGATCACCGGCTCGACCGGCAAGACCTCGACGAAGGACATCCTCGCGGCGCTGCTCTCATCACACCGGCGTACCGTCGCGAGTCCCGAGAACCTCAACACGGAGATCGGCCTGCCGCTCGCCGTGCTCGCCGCTCCGCTCGACACGCAGGCGCTCGTGCTCGAGATGGCGATGCGGGGCGCCGGCCAGATCGGAGAGCTGACTGAGATCGCGCAGCCCGACGTCGGCGTGATCGTCAACGTCGGTGCGGCGCACCTCGAGCTGCTCGGCTCGATCGAGGCGATCGCCGCCGCCAAGGCCGAGCTGATCGAAGGCCTGAGAGCTGGCGCGACGGCGGTGATCCCGGCGCAGGAGCCGCTGCTCGAGTCCTACCTGCGAGCTGACGTCCGCACGTTGCGGTTCGGCGACGGCGGGGACGTCACGCTGGCCGAGCGTGGCGCCGACGGCGCCGTCGTCGTCCGGTGCGGCAGCGAGCGCATCACCTTGTATACGTCGTTTGGTGAGGCGCACAACCTGCGCAACTTGCTCGCGGCGATCGCCGCGGCGGGGGCGCTCGGAGTACGCCACGAGGGTCCGCTCGAGGTGCGCTTCTCGGCGCTGCGCGGTGAGCGCCGGACGCTACCGGGCGGAGTGCTGGTGATCGACGACTGCTACAACGCCAACCCGATGTCCGTGCGCGCGGCGATCGACGATTTGGCCGAAACGGACGCCTCCAGACGCGTCGCGGTGCTCGGCGACATGCTCGAGCTCGGCGCCGACGCGCCGCGCTTTCATCGTGAGATCGGCGAGCACGCGGCGACTGCGGGCGTCGAGCTGCTGATCACTGTGGGCCCGCTCGCCGAGCGTATGCGGGACGGCTTCGATGGCGAGGGGTACTCGGTGCCCGACGCGTCGGCGGTGGTGGCGCTGCTCGGGGGGTTGCTGCAGGCCGGCGACGCGGTCCTCGTGAAGGGCTCGCGTGCGCTGGGGCTAGAGCTCGTGGCCGAGGCCCTCGGCGCGACCGCGCAGAGCGCAGGGCGGCGGGACGTCCAGGGGACCGTCGGCGGCGGCCCGGTTGTCGGCGACGGCCCAGTCGTCGGCGACGGCCCGGTCGTGCTCGCGCCGGGCGCCAGGCCTGGACGGCCCTGAATGGGGCGCATTCTCTTCGGGGGCACGGCCGCGCTGCTGATCTGCATCTTTCTCAGCCCCAAGTTCATCGAGTTCCTGCGCAAGCGCGAGTTCGGCCAGCAGATCCGCGAGGACGGTCCCGAGGGCCATCACCTGAAGGCCGGCACGCCGACGATGGGCGGCGTGATCATCTTCCTTGCCGTCTCGATCCCGTTCCTGATCCTCACCGACTTCGAATGGCGGTCGGTGGGCGTGTTCGGCGCGGCGCTCGCTTGTGCGCTGCTGGGATTCGCCGACGACTACACGAAGCTCATCAAGCGCCGCTCGCTCGGCCTGCGCGCGCGCACGAAGCTCGGGGTGACGATCGCGATCTCGCTCGGGCTGTGGTTCATCGCGCAGCACGAGGCGCACCTGGCGCCAACCCTGTGGCTGCGCTTCGTCGACTACCACATCGATCTAGGTCCGCTGTACCCGGTGCTGATCTACCTCGTCGTCGCCGGCACGACGAGCGCGGTCAACCTCACGGACGGACTCGACGGGCTGGCGGCCGGCTGCGCCGCGATCGTCCTGCTCGCCTACGTCGGCATCACCTTCATCACGGGCGAAGGCGATGCCGACCTGGCGATGCTCGCGGGCGTCCTCGTGGGAGCGTGCATCGGCTTTCTGTGGTTCAACGCCTTCCCTGCGACGATCTTCATGGGCGACACGGGATCGCTCGGGCTCGGGGGGGCGATCGCGGGGCTCGCGGTGATGACAAAGACAGAGCTCTTGCTGGTCCTGCTCGGCGGCATCTTCGTGATCGAGGCGCTGTCGGTGGTGATCCAGGTGATCTCCTTCCAGACGACGCGCCGGCGGGTGTTCCTGATGGCGCCGATCCATCACCATTTCGAGTTGAAGGCCTGGTCGGAGACGAAGATCATCCTGCGCTTCTGGATCGTCGCCTCGATCTGCGGCGCGATCGGATTCACGATCTATCGTCAGAGCAGGGGCATCTGAGCGGAGGCGGCAGTCAACCGCGCTACGAAGCCGTTTGCAGCTCTGACGCAGGGCGATTTTGTCAACGGCTTGTCAGCGAGAACCGCCGCGACCGTTTCGGCGGCTTGAGGGCTGGGGTGATGAGTGACTCTGCTTGCGGGCTACCCCTCCCGTCCCACGGCTTCGAGCGCCTCGGCCGGGTTATTGAGCCAGGCGAACCGAGTGACCTTGCCGCCGCGAAGGTCAACACGTAGCCACGCTGCGCATCGATCGGGAACTCGCTTCCCACACTCCGGCTGGCCATGCTCGCCTTCACCGCGATCCGATCTCCAGCGTCATAAAACACTGCGTCCTTAACGCGAGACTCGTGGTAGACGCTCGTGAACGAACGAGCAGCAGCGGCGAATCCGGCGTAGCCATGCCGGGTGCCAGGCTCGACGGCATAAGACGGGTTCACCCACTCGATATCCGGGTCCATCAACTCAGGCACGACGTCGAAGCCGTCTCGCTGCCAAGCCTCGTAGAGCCGCCGCACAATCAGCACGCCAAACAATTCCGAGGCGTGCCACTCGATCTCCGGATCCAGATCTCCTCCGTAACCTTGTCGAGTTCTGGGCCGCCGAGGACCTCATAGAGTCGCCGCACCACGTCGACGTTCACCTCCGACATCGCCTACCCCCTCGACTCGGCAAGGCGTTCGGCGGCAGCACGACCCTCGCCGATGTCGGTGTAGACCGTCACCTGTCGGATCATGTCCTCCACCCATTCCAGGACGAACGCTTCGCGTCGTTGAACACGACCCGTGCTACCGGCCGGACGCGCTGTCTGGCGAACGAGCGAGAACACGATGCCGTGGCCGAGGTCGAAGACGTCCTCTGGCGCGAGCGCAAGCTCCTCGAAGGCATCCCACCACTCGCCGATGAAGCCACGGATCGCTGCCGGGCCCTCGTACACGACCAACCCGTCGGGCGACGTGTCGTAGACACCATCGGGAGGGAAGCGACTCATCACCGCGTCCATATCGCGGCGATTCACCGCTTGGAACTGGCGCCGCGTCAGCTCCACCAGGTCGGGGGTCGTGGATTCCTCAGACATCGCCTCCGCTGAGTATCCCGCAGAAACTCCGGACCGCCCCCGCTGTTCGCTCCAACCCGTCCGGGGCGAGGCGCGCGTGGGGCGGCCTGGGTGCAGATGGGTGTCAACGGGAGGGGGACCAACCGCCGTCCCGTTCTCGCTCTGCACAGTTCCTCTACCCCGCAAGAACGAGGCCAAACCTGATCGCCACTTGGGCCTTGCGCGTGGCCGCAGTCGGCGAGCCGCGCCGACCCCCGCAGAGAACCAGGACCGCCCCGCTGTTCACCCCATCCCCCAACCGAGAGCGGGTGGGCCCGCAGGGGCGGCCTTAGTGCAGATGGGCGCGACATAAGGCCGCCACCCAATGCGCTCTGCACAGCCTGCTGTCTCTACCCCGTACCGACGACACGAAACGAAATCTCGTGCACTAAAGGGTCGGAGGAGAAAAAGTTACCGGCGGCGCGTCGAGGATAAATAGCTCGACAGCTATATCCGGGTCAGCGTGGTTGCCGCTGATGAAGGCCACCAGCTTACGGCCGGTCAACCGCTCCACGGCCTCCGTGAAGTCGTTGCTTCATCGCCTCCCGAAAGAGCTGGCGCATGCTGCTCACGGCGTGGCGGTTGCCCGACAGGGCGATTGTCCTCTCGACCTGTGACATCACGTCCCGCATGAGCACCGCGACCACGTTGCCGTTGTGGAACGTGGAAGCGCTGCTCGGCCCGCGGCCGAGGTGTGTCGTGTGGATCCCGACAATCGCGCTGGTCAGGGCCGCGTTCAACTCGCCGCCCTTCAGTGGCGCATCATTCGGCGGATGGGAAGCCCTGGGACATGGCGGGCCTGACTCACTCAGGCGCCCCTTCCGGGGACCCTCAATGAGCCAGATCGGGGATGGTCCCCGACCCGCACCCACCTGCCGGCATTTGCGAACGGCACCACCCCTCTGGCGCGCCCCCGCTGCATCGAGCCTAACAGAGTCAGCTCTCCCCGGCGAGGCACATCGACTTGGAGCAGGCGAGACGCATGGGCCTCCTCGTTACGCCGCTTAAGGCGGACGACGTATTGCACGACGCGATGCTCACAGTCCACGACCTCTGCGCACAAACCCTCGCGGATTCGCTGGTGGTCAAGCTGATCGAGAATCAGGACGGCGTCGTGTTTGCGCAGTCGGTCTCGGTGCAACAGCAGGCATGACGCCGGTCGCGCTTGGGATAGGTTTTGTCAACGCGATGTCAGCGAACGTAGGCGAACGGGCCGGCACCGAGGGTCATGGTGCCAGTGCAGTACGCCCCTAATTGCCCGTAATCTCGGACCCAATGCCCCGGGTCGGCATCGGGTACACGGCGGACGCAGAGCAGGGGGCATCTGACCGGGGTTGGGAATGTGCCGGCGTCGGCCTATTGAAACGAGCACACGATCTCCGGGAGGTTCTGATGAAGCTCGGTCTTCTAGCGTTGCGCGTCATCGTCGGCGGCCTTTTCATGGGCCATGGCCTGCAGAAGCTCATGGGCTGGTTCCGCGGGCACGGCCTGAAGGCGACGGGCGAGGCCTTCGAGTCGATGGGCCTGCGGCCGGGAAGGGTCCACGCCGCGGGCGCGGGCGTGAGTGAGACCGTGGGCGGCGCGCTGATCGCCGCCGGCCTGCTGGCGCCGGTCGGAGCCTCGCTGGTCACCGGAACGATGATCACCGCGATCCGCAAGGTTCATGCCCCCAGGGGCCCATGGGTGGCCGAAGGCGGCTACGAGTACAACCTCGTGCTGCTCGCGACGGTGTTCGTGATAACCGATGTCGGTCCCGGAGAATGGTCTCTCGACGAGGCGCTCGGGATCCACTGGTCGGGGCCCGGCTGGGCTCTCGCGCAGCTCGCCGCTGGCGCGATCGGCTCGTCGGTGGTGCTCGGCATCGCGGAACGCGGGCCCGAGCGGTCCCCGAGTGACGCCGGCGCTCAGAACGGTGGCGCACCCGCGTCACACCCGCAGGCCTCCGCCGCCTGAGCGCTGCGGCGCGCCTTTCGGCCAGCGGCGAGAGGCTTCACCGCGTCAATGTCGAAGTGAGCATGGATGCCAGCAGCCGCAAGGAAGCGCCCCCGGCCGTCGCAGGGCCCTAAGCCGAGCAGCCGAAAGCGCTCCAGCGGCAGCGCGGCAGCGGCTACCGCGCAGCACTCGCTCGAGCACCGCATTCTGCTGACGGCGACGCTGTGCCTGCTCGCGTTCGGCGCCGTCATGGTCTACAGCGCGTCCTCGGCGACGACGGTCCTACAGGGGCACGGCTACGGCAGCGGCTATCTGGTCAAGTTCGTGCTCTACGGCGCGATCGGCCTGGTCGTGATGCACGTCCTCGCCCGCGACGGGGTATCGAAAGTGCAGAGCCTGACAGCGCCTCTTCTCGCCGTCTCGTTCGTGCTCGTGCTCGCCGTCCTCGTCCCGCATCTGGGGGTCAGCGTGAACGGCGCTCGCCGCTGGCTCGGCACCGGCCCCTTGCAGTTCCAGCCGTCCGAGATCATGAAGCTCGCACTGGTGCTGTATGCGGCCACCCTGCTCGCCAAGCGCCCCGAGCGGGTCCGCGACCTCAAGGATCTAGCGAAACCGCTGCTGATCGTCGTCGGCAGCGCCTGCCTGCTCGTATTCACCCAACCCGATCTTGGCACGGCGATGGTGATCGCCTTCACGATCAGCGCCCTGCTGGTGGCTGCCGGCATACCGATGCGCAACCTCGCGATCGTGGCGGCTGCGGTTCTCGGGCTGGTGTTGCTCTACGCGGTCGTGCGGCCGTACGCGCGGGCGCGGCTGACCTCGTTCCTGAATCCCTGGGCCCATGCCTCATCCAGCGGCTTTCAGGCTGTGCAGGGGCAGATCGCGATCGGCTCCGGCGGCCTGTTCGGCGTCGGCCCCGGGCAATCCGTGCAGAAGATCTTCTACCTGCCGGAGGCGCCGACAGACTTCATCCTCGCCGTGATCGCCGAGGAGCTCGGCGCGATCGGAGTCTGCGCGTTGCTGTTCCTCTACGGGCTGATCGCCTACGCGGGGCTGCGAGCGGCGAAGGCGGCGCGCAGCCTGTACAGCGCTCTGATCGCCGTTGGCGTGACCGCCCTGATCCTCTCGCAGGCGGTTCTCAACGTGTTCGCGGTCCTGGGCCTGGCGCCGCTCACCGGCGTCCCGCTGCCGTTCGTCTCCTATGGCTCCAGCAGCCTGATCGTGATGCTCGCCGCGATGGGACTGCTGCTGAACGTGGCCGCCGGCGGCAGCGCACACGTGCGCGCGGTGGCGCCGTCGCGCCGTCGCTCGGGCGACGCGTCCTCGCGCGAACCGCCACGATGGGTCGGTGAGCGCCGCGCCGAGGAGGATCGTGATCGCCGCCGGCGGGACCGCCGGGCACGTGGTGCCGGCGCTGGCGGTGGCCGAAGCACTGCGAGCTGAGGGGGCGGAGGTCGCGTTCATCGGCGGCGAACGCGCCGAGGCCCAGCTGGTGCCGGCTGCCGGCTTCCCGCTTCAGGAGATCTCGGTCGAGGCCCTGAGTCGCTCGAACCCGCTGCGCGCCATGCGTGCGCTCGGCCGCGCCGCTCGCTCGGTCCCGCAAGCGCGAACGCTGCTGCGCGACCTCGCCGCCGACGCGGTGATGGGCGGTGGCGGCTACGTCGCCGGACCGGTCGGCCTGGCCGCCGCCAGCCTGCGCATCCCGCTCGTGCTGACCGAGGCCGACAGTCATCTGGGGCTAACGAACCGGCTGCTGGCACCGTTCGCGAGGCGTGTCTGCCTGGCGTTTCCGGTGCCCGGTCGTGATCGGCCTCGCTACCGTGTCACGGGACGGCCGGTGGCGCCTGCACAGCTCGATCGCGCTGGCGCCCGCGAGCGCCTCGGGATCGGCGCAGAGGAGACGTGCGTGCTCGTATTCGGCGGCTCGCTGGGAGCGCGCTCGATCAACCTGGCAGCCGCGGAGGCCTTCGCCGACGCGCCCTTTCATGTCGTGCACGTTTCCGGCCGCCGCGACTACGCGGAGCTCCGCGCCAGGAGCCTCCCGCCCGGCTATGACCTTCGCGACTACCTCGCTCCGCCCGAGTTCGCGGGGGCGCTCTCCGCCGCGGACCTGGTCCTCGCACGCGCGGGCGGATCGGTGTTCGAGATCGCCGCCCACGGCCTGCCGGCGATCCTCGTCCCATACCCCCGCGCATCGGCCGATCACCAGTCTGCGAACGCGCGCTGGATGGCGCAAGCGGGCGCCGCCGTGGTGATTCCAGACGCTCAGCTGAGCGCCGCCAGGCTGGCCAACGAGGTTGCCGGGCTGCTCGCAGACCGGCACCGCCTCGCCACGATGGCGGCGGCGGCGAGCAGCCTCGCCCGTCCGCACGCCGCGCGCGAGGTGGCGGGCGAGTTGCTCGAGGCCGCCGCGCGATGAGCGCTGCCGGCGGGCCATGGAGCGGGCGGCGCCTGCACTTCGTCGGCGTCGGCGGCGCCGGTATGAGCGGCTACGCGCGCGCTGCGCACGCGCTCGGAGCGCAGGTGAGCGGCTCGGACGCCAGCCGGAGCGTGTACCTCGAGCGCCTCGCCGCTGACGGCGTGCTGCAGGCGAAGGTCGGCCATGCGGCCGATAACGTGCCGGCTGGATCCGGCGTCGAGGTCATTTACTCCTCGGCCGTGCCGGCGGAGAACGTCGAGCGGCGCGCGGCGCGCGAGCGAGGGCTCCCAGAGCGCGGGCGGGCCGAGTTGCTGGCAGAGCTGACGAGCTTGCGCCGGACGATCGCGGTGGCCGGCACGCACGGCAAGACGACCACTGCCTCGATGCTCGTGTCCGCCCTGCGCGGAGCGGGCTTCGAGCCGGGCTGGCTCGTCGGTGGCCCGGTGGGGGGCGATCTGCCCAACGCGGAATGGGGGCGGGGGGAGTGGTTGGTCGTGGAGGCCGACGAGTCCGACCGCTCGATGCTCAGCGTGAGCGCCGAGATCGCACTGCTCACGAACGTCGAGCTCGACCACCATTCGACATTCCCCTCGCTCGCCGAGCTGCGTGCGGCGTTCGCCGAGTTCCTCGCCAAGGCGCCGACCGCCGTCGTCTGGGACCGGCCGGAGCTGCTCGAGCTGCGCTCCGGGCCCGTGACCGCCTATGACCTGCAGTCGGTCACGCTCCTCCCGGGCGGCTCGCGCTTCGATTGGCGCGGGCACGGGGTGCGCCTGCGGGTCCCCGGCGCACACAACGCGCTGAACGCGGTGGGAGCACTCGAGGCCGCGCGGCTCGCCGGCGCCGCGGAGGGGGCCGCCGTCGAGGGGGTGGCTGGGTTTCAGGGCGCCGGACGACGCTTCCAGCTGCTCGGTTCGAGCGCGCGGGGCGCGATCCTCTACGACGACTACGCTCACCATCCGAGCGAGATCCTCGCCACCCTCGATGCCGCCCGCACGTTCGAGCACACGCGCGTCGTCGCCGTCTTCCAGCCGCACCTCTACTCGCGCACACAGCTGCTCGCGCGTGAGTTCGGCCACGCGCTCGCGCGGGCCGACGTGATCGCGGTGCTGGACGTCTATCCCGCACGCGAGCGAGCCGAGGATCACCCTGGTGTCAGCGGCCTGACGATCGCGGAGGCCGCCGCCGACAGCGCCGCGGGCAGGCCCGTCTACTGGCTGCCGAGCTTCGCCGACGCGGAGCTCGTGCTGCGCGAGCTGCTGGGAAGGGGGGACGTCGCCGTGATCATGGGCGCCGGCGACGTCGACGAGCTGGGCCGCAGGCTGGTGGCGGCGTGAACGGGCCCGCGACGCCCGCGCGCGTGCAGCGGGACTTTCCGCTCGCCCGACTGACGACGGTCCGCACCGGCGGCGCGGCCGAGTTCTTCGCACGCGCCGGCAGCGAGTCCGAGCTCCGGGAGCTGCTGGCCTGGGCTGCGGCAAGCGGTGCGCCCGTCGGCGTCGTTGGATCCGGGTCGAACCTGCTCGTCGCAGATGAGGGCGTGCGCGGCCTGGTGCTGAAGCTCGACGGCGACCTGGCCGCGATCGCCGTCGAAGGGCGCTCGCTTCTGTGCGGGGGTGGCGCGAGGCTGCCCGCGGTCGCCGCGCGCGCCGCGCGCGCGGGCCTGGCGGGGATCGAGTTCGGGGTCAACATCCCCGGAACGGTCGGCGGCGCCGTGCGCATGAACGCGAACGCCTACGGCGGCGAGCTCGAACGGGTGCTCGATTGGGTGCTGATCGTCAGCGCCGCCGGCACGCAGCGCCGCGGCCCGGCGGAGCTCGGGCTCGGCTACCGGCGCTCGAGCCTCGCCGAGGGCGAGATCGTGGCTCGCGCGCGGCTCGCGCTCGTTCCCGGCGAGGCGCAGAAGATCAAGGCGACGCTCGTCGAGATGCGCGCGCTGCGCCACGAGGCCCAGCCGCAGGGGATCAAGACGTTCGGCTCGACGTTCAAGAATCCCGAGGATCCCCGCGCCGAGGGCGCCAGTGCCGGTCTGCTGCTCGCGCAGGCAGGCTGCAACGGCCTGGCGGTCGGCGGAGCGCGGTTCGCTCTCAAGCACGCCAACTTCATCGAGAACACGGGCGGGGCAACGACGGCGGACGTGCTCGCCGTGATGGCCGCGGGCCGCCGCTGCGTTTGTGAGCGTTTCGGCGTCGAGCTCGAGCCCGAGGTGCAGACGCTCGGTGAGGTGCGCTTTCCCTGGTTGTAGGGGTTCGGGTGTCGGGGTCGAAGAGATGCTCGATGCCGCGCGCTCCATTGCACCGCCCGCGCCGCCCGCTCGCCGCGGCGCTCCCATCCGCCGCGGGCCGCCTCCCGTCCAGCCGCACGGGCGGGCGAGGTCACGGGCGACGCCCGCCCGCCGGGTCAGCGGACGTGCGCCCGTCGCTTGGCCTTGCGCGTGGGCTCTTGCACGTCATCTTGCGCCACCGGAGGCTGCGCATCGCGCTGCTGGCATGCCTCGTGTCAGTGCCCCTGCTCGTGGGCGGCTGGCGCTGGCTGCGTCACTCCTCGCTCGTGTCGGTGGTGCACGTCCACGTGACCGGGGTGCACGGTCCCGACGCGCAGGCGATCGAAGCCGCGCTGTCCGGGGCGGCCCGCCACATGAGCACGCTCGACGTGAAGCTCGGTGCGCTGCGTGTCGCCGTCGCGCCGTTCGCGGTCGTGCGCGAAGTGCGGGCGGCGGCGAGCTTCCCGCATGGGCTGACCATTCACGTGACCGAGCAGCCGCCCGTGGCGGCGCTGATCGCGGGCGCGGCCAAGACTGCGGTCGCCGCCGACGGAGCGGTGCTTGGGCCGGCGCTGCTCTCGAGCGCCCTTCCGACGCTCGCCGGGAGCTTCGTCCCAGCGGCTGGAGCGCGGGTCGCCGATCCGGGGCTGCTCGGTGCACTGACCGTCCTCGGAGCGGCACCCGGGCCATTCGCGAAGGTCGTGGCGCGCGTGTACACCGATTCGAACGGCCTCACGGTGGCGATGCGAAACGGGCTGCTCGCCTATTTCGGCGACGCGACGCGGCCCCACGCGAAGTGGCTGTCGCTCGCGCGCGTGCTCGCCGATCGCAGCTCCGCCGGCGCCTCCTACGTGGACGTGCGCGTACCCGAGCATCCCGCGGCAGGGTTTCCCTCCGGAAGCCCGCCGCTGAGCCCTTCCGCGCAGGCCTCCGGCACCCCGGAATCGGCCACTCCCTCCTCGGCGGCCGGCTCGGAAGGGACGATCGCCGCCATCGCCGCCCGTCTCGCGGGCCCCAAGGGGAGCGAATCGGCCTCGAGCCCACAGGAACCCGCGAGCGCCGCCGCAAACGAAGCGAACGGCCCCTCGGGGGCGAACGAACGAGGCTCCTCGAGCGCCGCCGCGCCGACTCGGGCGGAATCCGAAGAAACGCCCTCCGGCAGCACGACACCGACGTCGAAAGGACCCTAGATCTCTACTTGAGGTTCACCCAGGGTGGCTGGCAATTCTCATGTACTGGTAGAGACTCCCGCAAAATGCAACTAAAGTTGCGAGACTGAACGTCGTCGTTGACAGGGCGAAGATCCCTGCATAACGTGCACATCGCGGCGGCGCGTCGACCAGTATGCTGCGAACCCTAAATTCCTACTGAAGGCTTCGGACAGAACCATCATGGAGACCAGCGGCAGCTATCTGGCGGTCATCAAGGTCGTCGGCGTGGGAGGCGGCGGCACGAACGCCGTCAGCCGCATGGTGGACGCCGGCCTGCACGGCGTCGAGTTCATCGCCGCCAACACGGACGCCCAGGCGCTCGCGATGTCCGACGCCGACATCAAGCTCAACATCGGTCACGAGTCCACGAAGGGCCTCGGTGCAGGCGCCGACCCGGACATCGGCCTGGCCGCCGCCTCGGAGTCGCGCGATGACATCAAGGAGGCGCTGAAGGGCGCGGACATGGTGTTCATCACGGCGGGCGAGGGCGGCGGGACGGGAACCGGGGCAGCTCCCGTGATCGCCGAGATCGCGAAGAACGAGATCGGGGCCCTGACCGTGGGCGTCGTGACGCGCCCATTCGACTTCGAGGGCACCCAACGCGCGCGGCAGGCGACCGAGGGGATCGAGCGCCTGCGCGACGTCGTCGACACGCTGATCGTGATCCCCAACGAGAAGCTCCTCGCGGTCGTCGAGCGCCGCACGTCCATGCTCGACGCCTTCCGCGAGGCCGACAACGTGCTGCGCCAAGGGGTGCAGGGAATCACCGACCTGATCACGATTCCCGGACTGATCAACCTCGACTTCGCCGACGTGCGGACGATCATGCAGGACGCCGGCTCGGCCCTGATGGGGATCGGCACCGCCGGCGGCGAGAACCGCTGCGGCGAAGCCGCCAGGGCGGCCATCTCCTCGCCGCTGCTCGAGGAGTCGGTCGACGGCGCGACCGGCATCCTGCTCAACATCACCGGCGGCAAAGACCTCGGCCTGTTCGAGGTCAACGAGGCCGCGGAGATCATCCAGGCTGCCGCCGACCCGAACGCGAACATCATCTTCGGGGCCGTGATCGACGAGGGCATGGGCGAGGACGTGCGCGTGACCGTGATCGGGACCGGCTTCGACCACCGTCCCGGCCGCTCCGCTCGCCGCGACACCCGCGCCGGGCGGCCCGACCGCGGCCCCCGCATTTCAGACCGTCAACGCTCGAACCTCGAGATCTCCGACGACGACATCGACGTCCCGCCGTTCCTGCGCTAGCTCAATCGGTATTACCTGCGAGTCTTACCGGATGCGAGTAACGCAGAAGGGGCAGGTCACGATCCCGCAGCAGGTGCGTCGTGCACTTGGCGTCCGCCCGGGCAGCGACGTCGAGTTCGAGCTCGACGAGCATGGCGCTCGGCTGCTCGTCGACTCCGCCCGGGCCGCCAGGAGATCAGCCGCATGCGGGGCGCGCGTGAGGGCGATATGAGCACCGAGGAGATCCTCGCCCTGACCCGACGCTGAGCCGTCGAGCGTGGAGACCTTCGTCGACAGCAGCATCCTGCTCGACGTGTTCACCGAAGACGGACGCTGGCTGTCCTGGTCACAGGAGCAGCTCACCAAGGCGGCCCAGTGAGGCGCGATCATCCTCAACGCCATCGTCCTCGCAGAGATTGCCCCCCGGTTCCCTCGCATCGAGGAACTGCTCTCGGCGCTCCCCTCGATGACGACCGTCGAGGCGATCCCGTCCGCGGCGGCATTCCTCGTCGGTCATGTTCACGCCGACTACCGGCGCGCAGGAGGAACCCACGAGGCCGCCCTCTCCGAGTTGTTGATCGGCGCCCACGCCGCCGTCACGGGCCGTCCGCTGCTCACAGGTGACCCACGCCGCGTCGCGGCCTACATACCCGGAGCGACGGTCATCGCGCCGGAAGCTGCGAGCAAAACCGAGCCCCCGTAGTCCGCATCGAGACAGGTGCGGCCGGGTCCCTTCGCTAGCCTGAGCAACCGATGTCGGCGCCTCCCGTCCTCCGCCGTACACCCCTGTACGAGAGTCACGTAGACGCCGGAGCCAAGCTGGTCGCGTTCGCCGGCTGGGAGATGCCGGTGCAATACGAGGGCGTGCGCGAGGAGCATATGGCGGTACGCCAGAGCTCCGGCGTGTTCGACATCTCGCACATGGGCGAGATCGAAACGAGCGGTCCGGGATCACTCGAGCTGCTGCAGCGCCTGCTGTCCAACGACGTCGCGAAGATCCCCATTGGCGGCGCTCAGTACAGCGTCATGTGTCGCGAGGACGGTGGCGTGCTCGACGACCTCTTCACCTATCGCCTCGAGGCCGAGCGCTACCTGACCGTCACGAACGCCGCCAACCACTCGAGCGACCTCGATTGGTTTCGCGCGCACGCCCACGACTCCATGGATGTTCTCGTCAGCGATCGGATCGACGACTACGTGATGCTCGCCGTGCAGGGGCCGCGCGCGCGGGAACTCGTGCAGGCGATATCCGATTCGCCCCTGCCGGCGCGCATGACGGCCGCCCGGCGGCGGCTGCGCGGTGCCGAGACGCTCGTGTGCGGCACCGGCTACACGGGCGAGGACGGCGTCGAGCTCTTGTGCCGCCCGCAGGACGCGCGGGCACTGTGGGATGAGATCGTGCGCCGCGGCGCCGTGCCGGCCGGGCTGGCCGCCCGCGACACGCTGCGCCTGGAGGCGTGCTTTCACCTCTACGGAAATGACCTGACGGTCGACCGCGGGCCGATCGAGGGGGGCCTCGGCTGGTGCTGCAAGGAGGACACGCGATTCATCGGCTCGGAGGCGGTGCGGGCGGTGCGCTCGGCGGGTCCCTCGGAGAGGTTCGTCGCGTTCGTGATCGATGGCCCCGGCATCCCTCGCCCGCACAATCTGATCGTGGGCGGCGGCGAAGTCACGAGTGGAACGCTCTCGCCATGCCTGCAGGCGGGCATCGGCCTCGGGTACGTGCTCGCCGAGCGCTCGGCGGTCGGCGAGCGCCTGGAGATAGACGTTCGTGGCAAGATGCGCCCCGCCGTGATCAAGGAGAAGCCGCTCTACAGAAAGGGCCCCTGATGGCCGACGCCAATTACCCCGCCGACCTGCTCTTTCACCCCGAGCACGATTGGGCGAGAATCGACCCCCAGCAGCCCGACACGGCCACGCTCGGCATCACGTGGTATGCCCAGGACGCGCTCGGGGAGGTCGTCTTCTTCGAGCCGCCGTCCACCGGCACGATGGTCAAGAAGGATGCGCCCTACGCGGAGGTGGAGTCGGTGAAGGCGGTGTCTGACGTGATCGCGCCGCTGTCCGGGGAGATCATCGAGGTCAACGACGCGCTCGCCGAGAACCCGGCGGTGATCAACGAAGACCCCTACGGCGAGGGCTGGCTCGTCAAGCTGCGCCTCGGCGATCCATCGGAGACGGACACGCTGCTCGATGCCCGCTCCTACATGGCAACGCTCTCCGGCTAGATTGAGTGGTACTTGAGTCGCTACACCGCCACCACGGACGCGGACCTGGACGCGATGCTGAGCGCGATCGGGGTCGGCTCGGTGCAGGAGATCTTCGACCGCCAGATCCCTGAGGCCGTACGCCTGCGCCGGGCGCTCGACCTGCCCGACGGAGTACCCGAGCAGGAGGTCTACGAGCACCTGCGCGCGCTCGCCGCCCGCAATACGAGCGTCGAGGACGAGCTGAGCTTCATGGGTGCGGGGATGTACGACCACTACGTGCCGGCGCTGATCGACATGCTGACCGAGCGCTCGGAGTTCCTCACCCCCTACACGCCCTATCAGGCGGAGATCTCACAGGGCGGATTGCAGGTGATGTTCGAGTACCAGACCGCCATCTCCGAGCTAACCGGCCTGCCGGTCTCCAACGCCTCCGTCTACGAGGGCCCCTCGGCGGTCGCGGCCGCCGGCTACCTGGCGAAGCTGCACAACGGCCGCGGCCGGCTCGTCGTCAGCGCCGGCATGCACCCGCACTCGATCGAGACGCTGCGCACGCAGGCCCACGGCTATGGCATGGAGGTCGTCGAGGTCCCGCTCGTCCCCGGCTCCTACGTCACCGACCCGCGGGCGTGGGCGCAGGCGATCAAGGGCGACCCGACCGGGCCGTCGCCGACGACCGGGTCCTCGCCGGCGAGCGCCGCGATCTTCGCGCAGCCCAACTTCTATGGCGCCGTTGAGGACGCCAAGGCCCTCAGCGCCGCGGCAAAGAGCGCGGCGGGCACGGACGGGCCAGCGGGCGCGCCGGTCGTCGTGGCCCAGGTCGATCCGATGGTGCTCGGCATCCTCGCCTCGCCGGGCGAATGCGGCGTCGACGTCGCCGTGGGCGAGGGCCAGCCGCTCGGCAACCGACTCGATTTCGGAGGCCCCTCGTTCGGCTTCTTCGCCGCGCGTGAGGAGTACCTGCGGCGCATGCCGGGACGCATCGCGGGCGAGACCGCTGACGTCGATGGGCGGCGCGGCTTCGTGCTCACGCTGCAGGCGCGCGAGCAGCACATCCGCCGCGACAAAGCGACCTCCAACATCTGCACGGCCCAGGCGCTGAACGCGCTCGCCGGCGTCGTCTACCTGGCCTGGCTCGGCCGGCGGGGGATCGTCGAGCTCGGCGAGCTGCTGCTCGCGCGCACGCACTACGCACGCGAGACGCTCGCCGGCCTGCAGGGCGTTGAGAAGCTCCACGATCAGCCCGTGATCCGCGAGTTCGCGTTACGGCTCGACGCCGACGTCGCCGCCGTCCGGCGCCGCTGCGCGCTTCAGGGCGTGAACCCGGGCGTGGACCTGCAAGCGCTGACCGGGCGCCGGGAGGACCGCGGCGGGCTGCTGGTGGCGATAACCGAGCGCCGCTCCCGCGCCGACATCGACCGGCTCGCCGAGGTGCTCGAGGTCGCGATGGCGGGCGAGCGCGACTCGGCCGTCGCCGATGACCCGGCCGCCGCGGGCGAGGCGGTGCCGGCGTGAGCCCGCGTCCCTCCGGGCAGCCACCGCTGCAGGCCGAACACGCTCGCACGATCTTCGAGAAGGGAGCGCCGGGGCGCCGCGCCTTCCAGTGTCCCGAGCTCGACGTGGTCCTCGACGCTCGCGAGCTGCTTCCTGCACGCTTTCGCCGGGCGCAGCAGCCGCGGCTCCCCGAGGTCTCAGAGCCCGAGATCGTGCGCCACTACGTGGGCATCTCCAAGCGCAACTTCGACCTGGACTCCGGCTTCTACCCGCTCGGCTCGTGCACGATGAAGCACAATCCGCGCCTGCATGAGCGCGTCGCCGCGCTGCCCGGTCACGCGCGCCTGCACCCGCTCCAGGACCCGGAGCGCGCCCAGGGCGCGCTCGAGCTGATGTGGAACCTGCAGCAGGCCCTCGCCGAGATCTCAGGGCTGGCGCACGTCTCCCTGCAGCCCTCCGCCGGATCCCAGGGCGAGCTCGCAGGCATGCTGCTCACGCGCGCATACCACGAGGACCGCGGCGAGGCACGCCACCGGGTGCTGACGCCCGACACCGCCCACGGAACGAACCCGGCGACCGTCACGATGGCCGGCCTCGAGGTCGTGAAGCTGGCCACCAACGCCGACGGCGGCATAGACATCGACGATCTGCGCGCGAAGGCGGACGCAGACGTGGCCTGCCTGATGCTCACCAACCCCAACACGCTCGGCCTGTTCGACCCGAACATCGCCGAGATCGCCGCGATCGTCCATGGCGTCGGCGCCACCCTCTACTACGACGGCGCGAACCTCAACGCGGTGATGGGGCTCTCGCGGCCCGGCGACATGGGCTTCGACATCGTCCACTTCAACCTGCACAAGTCCTTCACCCAGCCCCATGGCGGCGGCGGGCCAGGCTCCGGCCCGATCGCGGTCTCCGCGCGCATCGCGCCGTTCCTGCCGCATCCGATCGTCGTGCGGCGCGAGGCGGACGCCGGCGACAACGGCGCGCACGGCTCCGCGTTCTTCGACCTGGACGACGTGGGGGAGAAGTCAATCGGGCGGCTGCGAGGCTTCCAGGGCAACTACGGCTGCTTCGTGCGGGCATACGCCTACATCCGCTCGCTCGGCGCCGACGGCCTCAAGGACGCGTCCGAGACAGCGGTGCTCAACGCCAACTACCTGCTGGCGCGCCTACGCGAGAAAGAGGTCGCGGAGTACCTGCCGCTCGCCTACGGCGAGCTCTGCATGCACGAGTTTGTGCTCTCCGGCGGGCCGATGAAGCGGGCGCTCCAGATCAAGACGCTCGATCTCGCCAAGCGACTGCTCGACTTCGGATTCCACCCGCCGACCGTCTACTTCCCGCTGCTCGTCGACGAGGCGCTGATGGTCGAGCCGACCGAGACCGAGACGAAGGAGACCCTCGACGCCTTCGCCGACGCGATCGCCGAGATCCTCTCCGAGGCGGCCGAGGACCCCGAGATCGCGCGCGGCGCGCCCTACTCGACGCCCGTGCGCAGGCTCGACGAGGTCGCCGCGGCGAAGCGCCCCGTGATCCGCCAGGCTCTGTAGACACGCCCCACCTAGTCCAGCGAACGGACCCTGAGGTGCGATATTGCGCCCTAACCGGGACCGCCTCGGCGCAACGTCGGGGGACGAAGACGGCACGAGGCGGTCCGTCGGAGCCTCGCCTGTGGGACAGGGCGGAGCCCAATCTCACGGTGCCAGGTGTGTTCACGGTTGACGAGGTTTGCGAGGGAACTTGCAGACGGCCGACACGACGACGCCGGAGTCCTTGTTGCGCTGGCGTCGTGGGAGTAGATTCCGTCGCAAGTCAGCGTCGGAGTGGCGGAGGGGGAGAGGCGATGAACGAGGCCCGCAAAGACCCTGCAAACGATGCGACGCAGCCATCCGTGGAGTCGGCGCGAGCGACGGCGGTTAGAGGTCTTGCCCAACACGCCGTGAACGGTGGCTTGACTCTTGACGAGTATGCCGAGCGCGCGGTTGCGGTCGAGGAAGCTGCGAGCGCCACCGAGATCGATGCCGTGATGCCTGGGCCACCTGAGCAGACCGGTGTGCCTCGGGGTCGTCGGGCTCGTTGGATCGTCGCTGTGTTTGGCGGGACGGAGCAGCGGGGTCGCTGGCGGCTGAGCAGCCGGCTGTGGGTGGTGGTCGCGCTCGGCGGCGCGACGCTGGACCTCGGAGCCGCGCAGCCGGAAGCGTCGGAGTCGGTCATCACGGTTGTTGCAGTGCTCGGCGGGGCCGAGATGCTCGTTCCACGAGGCGTGTCGGTGCAACTGTCTGGGTTCTCGCTGTTCGGCGGCAAAGGCGACAAGCGTGCTGGCGGTCCACCGCTTCCTGGCTCTCCGCTCGTTCGCGTGCGCGCCTTCACGCTTTTTGGCGGGATCACAATCAAGGACAACGCACCGCGGCGCAACCTGCTCGACCTGATCAGGCGAAGGACGAAGCCAACAGGCGCCTGACGGTCTGGCCGCGTTGCCGATCGAGCCCCGACGCGATTCACGCCGCCAGGCGGTCCTACGCCGGTCGCGTCGCCGGCCGCCCGTCCTGCTACACATCGGGTCAGGCCGTCACACACGACCTGCCGCTGCCCACGCCCAGCACAAGGAGCCCACCCACGCTTCAGGATCGGCCCACCACCACGCACCAGCACGTAGACCCGCCTCGCCTCGTCGCCGGGACCGGCGGCAAGTCCGCGCGTATCTTGCCGCCGAGAACCGTGCCCGCGCGCGGGCAACGGGCGTGATCGAGAAAACTACGTAGCCGTGCGGATCTTCTCCGGCATCCAGCCGACCGGGCGCAAGCATCTCGGCAACTACATCGGCGCGATCTCGCAGTACGTCGCGGCCCAGGAGCGCGGCGAGGCGATCTTCTGCATCGTCGACCTGCATGCGGTCACGGTGCCCTACGAGCCCGCCGAGTTGCGCGAGCGGCTCTACGACACGGCTGCGATCCTGCTCGCCGCCGGGCTCGACGCCGAGCGCTGCATCCTCTTCCGCCAGAGCGACGTGCCCGAGCACACCGAACTGACATGGCTCCTGTGCAGCGTCACCGAGCTCGGCCGGCTGCAGCGCATGCACCAGTTCCGCGACAAGGAGCGCTCGCAGCGTGAGCTGGTCTCGGCGGGCCTGCTCCTCTACCCCGTGCTTCAGGCCGCCGACGTGCTCGCATATCGCGCGCATGAGGTGCCCGTGGGCGAGGACCAGCGCGAGCACCTCGAGCTGATGCGCGACGTCGCGCGGCGCTTCAATGCGCGCTTCGGCGGCGGCGAGGAGGTGCTCGTCGTGCCCGAGCACCGGATCCCCGACGTCGGCGCGCGGATCATGGACCTGCAGGAGCCAACGCGCAAGATGTCCACCACGGGAGCGAGCGAGCAGGGCACCGTCTACGTGCTCGACGAGCCCGCGGCGATCGAGAAGAAGCTGAGAAGCGCCGTCACCGACTCCGGCAGCGAGATCCGCCGCGACGCGGAGAAGCCCGGCATCAGCAACCTGATCGAAGTCCTCGCCGCGGTCCGCGACCTCACGCCGGAGAGGATCGAATCCGAGTACGCGGGCAGCGGCTATGGCGACTTCAAGCAAGCCGTCGCCGACGCCGTCGCCGGCTACCTCGCGCCGGCCCGGCAGCGCTACGTCGAGCTGCGCTCCGACGAGGCCCGGCTCGAGTCGATCCTTCGGGCTGGCGCCGAGCAGGCGCAGGCGGTCGCCTCGCAGACGCTGGCCGACGTGCGCGCTCGCATGGGACTCGGCAGACCGCGCTCCGGCGGTCGCACAGCCGCGTCGGGCCCGCTCGATACGGTGGTCGGATGAGCCTCGCTGCGCTCGAGCTCGACCTCGACGTGTTCAGCGGTCCGTTCGACCTGCTGCTGACGCTCGTGCTGCGCGAAGAGGTCGACCTGCTCGAGCTGCAGCTCGCCGAAGTCGTGCTCGCCTATCTCGACCACCTCGAGAGCCGCGGCGAGCTGGATCTCGAAACGGCCACCGAGTTCATCGTCCTGATCGCCGCGCTGCTCGAGCTCAAGTCGCGCCTGATGCTGAGCGGCGAGGATGAGGAGCTGCTCGAGATCGAGCCCGAGCAGGCCGCCGATGAGCTGCTCGCGCGGATGCTCGACGCGCAGCGCTACCGGGCCGCCTCCGCCCACCTGGCCGAGCTGCTCGCCGGCGAGCACGGGGTGCGCTTCCGCAAAGCGCCGCCGCCGCCGCACCTGCGCCGTGCGATCGTCGCACCGCAGGACGGCTCCCAGGACCCGGCGGCGCTCGGGGAGGCGATCGGGCGGCTGCTGCTGACGCCGCCCGCGATCAACGTGCGTCACATCGCGATGCCTCGCGTCAGCGTCGCCGAGCGCCTCGGCCACCTGCGGGCCCTGCTGCGTCGCGGGAGCTTCAGCTTCGACGAAGCGGTGCAGGGAGCTGACAGGATGACCGTCGCCGTGACGCTGTTCGCGCTGCTCGAGCTCTACAAATGCGGCGAAGCCGACTGGTCGCAGGGCGAGTGCTTCGGCGAGATCGCGATCCGGGCCCGCTCAGGCGGGGCCGAGGCGGCGCCGCTGGCTCGCGCCGGAGGGATCGCGGGGTGAACGAGGCCGTGGACGCGACGGGCGCCGGCGAGCGACCAGCGCCGCGGCGCCAGGGCCCCGACGGTGTCGTGGGCGCCCAGGCGCAGGACATTCAAACGCCGTCGTTGGCCCGCACGGTGGAGGCGCTGCTGTTCCTGTCCACCGATCCCCTTACGCCCGCCGAGCTCGCCGACGCCACCCGGGTGGGCGAAGGGGCGGTGCTGACGGCCCTCGCGCTGCTCGCCGAGGAGTATGCGCCGGGGAGGCGCGGCATCACCCTGCGCGAGCTCGGCGGAGGCTGGACCCTCGCCAGCGACCCGGCGGCCGAGGACGCGGCGCGGCGGCTGCTGAACCGCCCGCGCCTGTCCACGCTCACCCCGGCGCAGGCCGAGACGCTCGCGATCGTCGCCTACCTGCAGCCGATCTCCCGCCCTGAGATCACCCGCATCCGCGGGGTCAGCGCCGACTCGGCGACCGCTACCCTGCTCGAGCGGGGGCTGATCGAAGAGGCCGGCCACTCGCAGTTCGGCGCCGTCCTCTACCGCACCAGCACCGCCTTCCTGAAGCTCTTCGGGCTGCGCTCGCTGGAGGAGCTGCCCGACGTGGCCCGCTGGGATCCGACGCCCGCGGAGCAGGCGGAGCTTCGCGAACGCCTGCTGCGCGCCGGCGAGGCTCGCGCCGGCGCCGGCCCCGCGGCCTAGCTTGCCCGGGCGGCCAGCTGGCCGCAGGCGGCATCGATGTCGCGCCCGCGCGTGAGGCGGACGGTGGCCTCGACGCCCTGCCGCTGGAGGGCAGCGCGAAAGGCGGCGATCGACTCGCGGGTGGAACCCCGATAGGGATCGGTCCCGTCCGATCCCGTCGGGTTGTAGGGGATCAGATTGACCTTGAAGATCGAAGGGTCGCCCTCGCGGCGGCGCGACAGGACACGCGCCAGCGCGAGCGCCTGCTCGTAGCGGTCGTTGACGCCGGCGAGCATCACGTACTCCACGAACACGCGCCGGCGCTTGCGCTCGTAGAACGCGCGGCAGGCCTCGATCACGTCCGCTAGTGGGAAGCGATCGTTGACCGGCATCAGCTCCGAGCGCAGCGCATCATCGGCGGCGTGCACCGAGAGGGCCAGGCGCAGCGGCGCGTCATGTTCGGCCAGCCGTTCGATTCCCGGGATCCATCCGACCGTCGAGATCGCCGTGCGACGATGCGTGATGCCCAGGTCGGGAAGCCGCTCGCACGCGGCGAGCACGTTGTCGATGTTCAGCATCGGCTCGCCCATCCCCATGAACACGCAGTTCGTGATCGCCGCCGGCGCCTGCACGCCGTCGCGCGGGCTGGGGGGGCGCTCGAGGCGCCTGAAGTAGAGCGCCTGCTCGACGATCTCCGAAACCGTCAGGTTGCGCGCGAAGCTCATCCTGCCGGTGGCGCAGAAGGTGCACGTCAACGGGCAGCCCGACTGTGAGGAGACGCAGATCGAATGACGGCCGTCGCGGTAGCGCATCAGCACCGCCTCCAGCGGCCGCCCGTCGACCGTCGCGAACAGGGCCTTGATGGTTCCGTCGCTCGCCCGTGCCTCACTGCGCAGGAGAAGGCTCGAGAAGGGCAGTTCCCGCGCAAGGGCGTCGCGCAGCGTCACGGGGACGTCGGTCATCTGCTCGTAACCCTCGGCGCCGGCAGCCGCCCATTTCCATATCTGACGTGCGCGAAACGCGGGCTCGCCGCGGTCGGCGAGTGTCTGCTCGAGTAGTTGAAGGTCCATGGCGCTCGCGCCGGTGACGGCGAAGCTTGTAATGGTTGCAGCAGATGAGCCCCACTCCCGCCGCCGGCTCGATGCGCCTGGCCAAGTACCTCGCCCACGCGGGCGTCGCCTCCAGGCGCGCCGCCGAGAAACTGATCGGCGACGGCCGCGTCACCGTCGACGGCATGACGGTCACCGATCCGGCGCGGGCAGTCGACGCGCACAGCCGCGTGACGGTGGACGGCCGTCCGCTGCGGGGCGCCGAGGCGAGGGTGGTCTATGCGGTCAACAAGCCCGTCGGCGTGCTCTCGACGGCGCGCGACACCCACGGCCGCCCGACGGTGCTCGAGCTCGTGGGAGCTCGAGGCGTGCGCCTTTATCCGGTCGGGCGCCTCGACGCCGACTCGAGCGGGCTGATCCTGCTGACAAACGACGGCGAGCTCGCCAACCGGCTGACGCATCCCTCCTTCGAGGTGCCGAAGACCTACCGCGCGAGGCTTGGGGGAGGCGCCGTCGACGCCGCGGCGCTCGAGACGCTCAGGCGCGGCGTGCCGCTGGACGGCTCGCCGACGGCGCCGGCCCACGTGCGCCGCCTGCGAGGCAACCTGATCGAGCTGACGATCCACGAGGGCCGCAACCGCCAGGTGCGGCGGATGTGCGACGCCGTCGGGCACCCGGTGCTGGAGCTCCAGCGCATCGCCTTCGGCCCGTTGCGGCTGGGCGACCTGCGGCCCGGCGCGCATCGCCGCCTGCGCGCCGGCGAGGTCGAGCGCCTCCGCGCGCTCTGACAGAATCGCGCCGATGCAGCGGCTCTTCGCCCTCCGCGGCGCGATCAGCGTCGAGCACAACGACGCCCAGGACATCCTCGACGCGACCACGGAGCTGATGCAGGCAGTCATGGCTCGTAACAAGCTCTCGCCGGAGGTCGTCGTCAGCTGCATCTTCACCGCGACGAACGACCTCAACGCCGAATTCCCCGCCGCCGCTGCGCGCGCGATCGGCTTCGAGAACGTGCCGCTGCTCTGCGCCCGAGAGATCCCCGTGCCGCGCTCGATGCCGCGTGTGATCCGGGTCCTGATCCACTACTACGCCGATGAGGGTCACGAGCCGGAGCATGTCTATCTCGGCGACGCTCGCGCCCTGCGCGCGGACCTCCACGCGGCGCAATAGGCCGGCTGCGCGAGGCTCGCCCGCACCGGGCGGCCAGCCTCGGCACAATGAACCCATGGCGATCGAGTTCTCAGGGCGAATCCGGCGCATCCCGGTGTATCCGGCCGCGGGCGGCTACGCGCAGGAGGCCCAGCTCGTGCGGCTCGCGAGCAACGAGTCGCCCTACCCGCCCCTGCCGGCGGTGCGCGAGGCGATCGAGCGCGAGCTCGCGACCCTCAACCGCTATCCCGACCCGTCGAGCTCGCTGCTGCGCCGGCGCCTGTCCGAGCGCTATGGCGTCCCGTCCTCGAGGATCGCGGTCGGAAACGGATCGTGCGACATCCTGCTGGCGGCGGGCGAGGCGTTGCTCGAACCGGGCGCCGAGCTCGTCTACGCGTGGCCGTCCTTCTCCATCTACCCGCACCTCGGCGCCGCTTCCGGAGCGCGGGCCGTGACCGTCCCGCTCGACAGCTCCGAGCGCCACGACCTGGAGGCGATGCTGGCGGAGATAACCGTCGCCACGCGCCTCGTGATCGTCTGTAACCCGAACAACCCGACGAGCACGGCCGTAGCGCTCGCGAGCATCGCCGACTTCCTCGCCGAGGTCCCGCGGCACGTCTGCGTGATCGTCGACGAGGCCTACTGCGAGTTCAACCTCCTGGAGGACCCCGACTCCTCGATCGCGCTACTGCAGCGCTACCCGAACCTGATGCTGTTGCGCACCTTCTCCAAGGTTCACGGCCTCTGCGGCCTGCGCGTCGGCTTTGGC
The DNA here is from genome assembly GCA_035566835.1 of Solirubrobacteraceae bacterium. GTDB lineage: Bacteria > Actinomycetota > Thermoleophilia > Solirubrobacterales > Solirubrobacteraceae > Palsa-744. The sequence continues at coordinate 6,430 of DATMQG010000112.1, read as the reverse complement.
CTGTGCGGGTCAGACGCGCTGCCGCGCGCGCTCGACCAGGTCCGCCAGCCCTTCTTCTGCAACGCGCTCGCCCAGGCGGCCGCGCTCGAGGCGCTTTCCCACCAGGACGCCGTCGAGGAGCGCGTCGCGCGCACCGTCGCAGAGCGAACCTCGGTCGCCGAGCGCCTGCGCGAGCTCGGCCTCGAGCTCGCCGACTCGCAGGCCAACTTCTGCTGGGTGCATCTGGGTGAGACCGATCAAAGATCCGCCAGCGACGAGGCGGAGATCATGCGCGGGCTACAGGAGCGCGGCGTGCTCGTGCGTGGCGGCGCCGCGCTCGGCTCGCAGACCCCCGCGCTGCGCGTGACCTACGGCCTGCCCGAGGAGAACGATCGCTTCCTGCAGGCGCTCTCCGAGGTGCTCCAGCCAGCCGTAGCCCGCTGAGCGACGCCAAGCGGCGAGCGCGGAGCACGGACCAGGATCGGGTGCGCTTGCATGGCGGTCTCCCAGCACTCGACCGAACGCCTCATCTCTGCTACAACCCTGCGAGACGATCATGCACGCATCGGCTTGCTCAGCAGCTCGCAGTGCCCTGGCGCCAGCCGGCTGGTCGTCCTTCTACGCCTGGCGATTTAGCTAGGCGCTTCGGCCTGGGCCCGCTCGTGAGGGGGCCCGCCTGGTCGCAACGGGTCCTCGACGGACCAAGCGCCTCCCGCACGGGCCGTGCGCCCTCCTCACGAGGCAGCACTCGGAGCAGATCTATCAATTCCCAGGCGTCAGTGAAAGGATGAGTCGATGATGATCGTGATGAAGGAGACAGCGACACCGGAGGAGGTTGACGCGGTCGTCGCCAAGATCGAGAGCGCGGGCGCGCTCGCCCATCGCAGCCGGGGTGCGCGCGTGACCGTGATCGGAGCAATCGGCGACGTCGAGCAGGACGTCAGCGTCGAGAGCCTAGGGCTCGAGGGCCAGCCGGGCGTCGACCGCGTCGTGCCGATCCTCAAGCCCTACAAGCTCGCGTCGATCCAGATCACCCACGGCCAGCGCACGGTGCTCGACATCGGAGGGCGCAAGATCGGGGGGGAGAGCTTCGCCATGATCGCTGGGCCCTGCACGATTGAATCGCGTGACCAGACCCTGCAGACGGCCCGGATCGTGCGCGACGCCGGCGGCACGCTCTTCCGTGGCGGCGCCTACAAGCCGCGCACGTCCCCATACGCATTCCAGGGTCTCGGTCAGGAGGGCTTGAAACTGCTCGCCGAGGCGAAGGCCGAGACCGGGCTGCCGATCGTCACCGAGCTGATGGACGTCCGCGACCTGGACGCCGTCCTGGAGGTGGCGGACGTGATCCAGATCGGCGCCCGCAACATGCAGAACTACACGCTCCTGTCGGAGATCGGCCGCTCCGGTCGCCCGGCACTGCTCAAGCGCGGGCTCTCGGCGCCGCTCGACGAGCTGCTGATGGCGGCCGAGTACATCCTCAAGGAAGGCAACCCGGCGGTGATGCTGTGCGAGCGGGGCATCCGCACGTTCGAGACCGACCACCGTCGCGTCACGCTCGACCTGATGGCCGTGCCGATCCTGAAGGAGCTCTCCCACCTGCCGGTGATCGTCGACCCCAGCCACGCGGCCGGCCGGCGAGAGCTGGTGCTGCCGATGTCGCTGGCCGCCGCCGCGGCGGGCGCGGACGGGATCATCGTCGAGACCCACCCCAACCCGGAGGAGGCCATCTGCGACGGCCCCCAGGCGCTTCGCGCGGATGGCTTCGCGGACTACGTCGGCGCTGTGGAGCGCGTCGCAGCGCTCGCGGGGAAGGCACTCAGCCCGGCGTGAAGGTCGGGCTCCTCGGGGTCGGGCTGATCGGCGGCTCGATCGGTCTGGCCGCGCGGCGCCGAGCGCACGCGAGCGTGTGCGGCTATGACCTCGACGCGCGTGTGCGCGCGGTGGCGCTGGAGCGCGGCGCGATCGACAGCGAGGCCGGGGACCCGCGAGACGCGGTGACGGGCGCGGACGTCGTCTTCGTGGCCACCCCCGTGGGTGCCCTCGCGGACACGGTGCGGCTAGCCCTCGACAGCGCCGGGCCGGGCTGCGTCGTCACCGACGTCGGATCGACCAAGCGCGTGCTGGCTGAGGTCGGCGCGGACGAGCGCTTCATCGGCGGCCACCCCCTCGCAGGGGCCGAGACCGCCGGAGTGGAGCACGCGCGCGAGGATCTCTTCGACGGCGCCACCTGGTATCTGACGCCGGCGCGGGGGAGCACCGCGGGGGTGCTCTACGAGCGCCTGCACCGCCTGCTCACGACCTTTGGAGCCCAGCCGACCGCGATCGACGCCGAGACGCACGACCGGCTGATGGCCTGCGTCTCGCACCTGCCGCACGTGCTCGCCAACCTGCTCGTCGGCCAGGCGGCGAGGCTGCTCGGAGAGGAGTCCTCGCCGCGCCTGCCCGCGGTGGGGCCGAGCTTTCGCGACGCCACGCGCGTGGCGGGAGCCAACAGCGCGATCTGGACCGACATCTACATGTCCAACCGGGACGCTCTGACCGCCGGCATCGACGAGTTCGCCGCGCGGCTGGGAGATGTCCGCTCGGCGCTTGCGCGCGGCGACGCCGTCGCCGTGACGGTATGGAACGACGCCGCGCGCGGCGACCGTGAGGCGCTGCTCGGAGCCGGCCTCACGGGCGGGGCGGCTGGGGTTTCGATACACGAGATCCGAGCCTCGGTGCCCAACCAGCCCGGCGTGATCGCAGAGATCGCCCTCGCCCTCGGGGGCGCCGGGGTGAACATTCTCGACATGGCGCTCTCGCCGTCAGAGGACAACCGCCAGGGCGTCGTCGCGCTGTGGATCGGCGGTGAGGAGCAGTCGCGGCGCGCCCAGCAGCTGATCGCCGAGCTCGGATTCCCGGTCGCCCGGCCCTGATCGCCGCGCGGGCATAATAGGGTCAGGTGGACATGCGCTTCGAGCCCGCACGCGGACTTTCCGGCGAGCTGCGTGCGCCGGCCGACAAGTCGATCTCCCACCGCGCCGCCCTGCTCGGGGCGATGGCATCCGAGCCGGTGCGGATCGAACGCTACCTGCACGCCGCCGACACGACCTCGACGCTCGCCGCGGTGCGGGCGCTCGGGGCCCTCGTCGAGGTGCGGGAGGAGCAGGTGGTCGTGCGCGGCACCGGCCTGCGCGAGGCACGCGAGCCGGAGGAGGCGATCGATGTCGGCAACGCCGGCACGCTGCTTCGTCTTCTGCCCGGCTGGCTGGCGGCGCAGGACGGACGGTCGTTCACGCTCGACGGCGATGACTCCATCCGCCGCCGGCCGGTCGACAGGATCGCCGAGCCGCTGCGACAGATGGGCGCCGAGGTCGAGCCCACCGAGGGCCGGTTCGCCCCGCTCGTCGTCCGCGGCGCGCGCCTGCGCGCGATCTCCTACGAGCTGGAGGTCGCCAGCGCCCAGGTCAAGTCGTGTGTGCTGCTCGCGGCACTCGCAGCCGACGGCGCCACCACGGTCGGGGAGCCGGGCCGCAGCCGCGACCATACCGAGCGGATGCTCCTGCGCGGCGGTGTCTCGATCCACCGGCACGGTCGTCACGTGACGGTCGTCAACGCCGACGAGCTGCTGCTCGAGACCATGAGGGTGCCTGGCGACGCGAGCTCCGCGGCCTTCCTCGTGGCGGCGGGCGTGCTGGTCCCGGGCTCGCGCCTCTTGATCGCGGACGTCGGCGTCAACTGGACGCGCTCCGGCTTTCTGCGCATCGTCCGACGCATGCAGGGCATCGTCTTGGGCGACCTGGAGGAGGAGACGGGCGAGCTCACCGCCGAGGAGCCCGCGAGCGACCTCGACGTCGCCTATGGGGCGCTCGAGGGCACGGTCGTCGAGCCGGAAGAGGTCCCGCTCGCGATCGACGAGCTGCCACTCGTCGCGCTGCTCGGCTGCTTCGCCGAGGGCGAGACGGTCGTGCGCGGGGCCCAGGAGCTGCGCGTGAAGGAGTCAGACCGGATCGCGGGCGTCGTCGAGGGCCTGCGTGGTCTCGGCGCCGAGATCGAGGCGACGCCGGACGGCTTCGCCGTTTGCGGCAACGGGGGCCTGCGCGGCGGCACGCTCGACGCACGCGGAGACCACCGCCTGGCGATGATGGGCGCCGTCGCCGGGCTGGCCTCGCGCGAGGGCGTCGAGGTGCTCGGCATGGAGGTCGCCTCCGTGTCCTACCCGGGCTTCGTCGACGATCTCGCAGCCCTCAGCTGATGAGCTCGCCGCGCCGATGCTGATCGCGATCGACGGTCCGGCAGGGGCCGGCAAGTCCACGGTCGCGCGTGCGCTCGCGCGCGAGCTCGGCTACGGCTACCTCGACAGCGGCGCGATGTATCGCTGCGTCGCGCTGCTCTCCCTCGAGCACCCTGGACCCTCGGAGGCGGAGCTCGCGGGCGCAGCGCGCATCGAGATGCTGCTCGCGAACGGTGCACGGGAGCCGCGCGTGATCTGCGACGGCCGCGACGTGACCGTGGCGATCCGCGAGCCCGAGGTCTCCGAGGCGGCCTCGCGGGTCGCCGCCGACCCCGACGTGCGCCGGGCGCTCCTCGCAAAGCAGCGCGCGCTCCTCGCCGGCGGCGACTGGGTGGCCGAGGGGCGCGACGTCGGCACGGTCGTCGCCCCGCAGGCCGAGCTGAAGGTGTTTCTCACGGCCGACGCCCGCGAGCGCGCGCGCAGGCGGGCCGCCGAGCTCGGCGCCGATGAGCAGGTGGTGCTCGCGGAGCAGACGCTGCGCGACGAGCGCGACACCACGCGCCGGTACGGCCCGCTGCGGCCGGCAACGGGCGCCGTCGTGCTCGACACGACCGGTCTCAGCGTGGAGCAGGCGGTTGATCGGATCGCGGCCCTCGCGCGGGAGGCGATCGGCGATCCTACGGGAGCTTGAGCGGCATCCGAGTCCTGTCAGTCGCCCGCCATCGACGTAGGTGTGTATAATATGCGCATGGCAAGGGTCAACGTCTATCTACCGGACGAGCTCGCGAAAGAGGCGCGTGACGCCGGCTTGAACATCTCCGGCGTTGCGCAAGATGCCCTAAGGCGGGCACTTGCATCCCGCGAGACCGAAAGCTGGCTCGACCGGCTTGATGCGGGGCCGAGCGTGGCGATCGACCATGCGAGCGTCCTACGCGCGATGGACGAGGCGCGCGACGAGCTTGGCGACAGCGACTGATTCGAAAGCGCTGATCGTCGACGCCTCCGCTGTAGTCGAGACACTGCTCGGGACGGACCTCGGTGTCAGGGCTCGTGCACGGATGCGTGGCCATGCGCTCCACGCTCCCGCTCATCTCGACGCCGAGGTCCTGTCCGCGCTCGGGCGCCTGTGCCGAGCGAGCAAGCTAACCCAGGCAGCAGTCGGTGCAGCCCTCGACGAGCTCGCGCGTGCGCCCATCGAGCGCCATCCACTGGCGGCGCTGCTAATCGGCGCGTGGGAGTTACGCGATCACCACCGGCTCGTCGACGGCCTGTACGTGCAGCTCGCCGAGGCGCTTGCGCTAACGATCCTCACAACCGATGGCCGCCTTGCCCGATCCGCGGCACGCGCCGAGTTGGTCGGCGATGGCGGGTAACGACGTCAGCGAGCCACCTAGCTCACCGCGGGCGCGTCGCGCGAGAACGACGCGCGGCACCGCTCAGCGGGTCGAGCGTCGCTGGTCGAGCCCCACCCGCCCTGGGGCGAACGCCGGTCATACTGGCTCCATGAAGGTTGCCGTCGTCGGCTATCCAAACGTGGGCAAGTCCTCGCTCATAAACCGCCTCACGGGCTCCCGCGAGGCGGTCGTGCACGAGCGCCCGGGCGTGACGCGCGACCGCAAGGAGCTCGACTGCGAGTGGAACGGGCGGCAGTTCAAGCTGATCGACACCGGAGGCATGGACTTCGAGGACGCGGACCCGCTCGCCGGCTCGATCCGCGACCAGGCGCGCGCCGGGCTCGCGGACGCCGAGGTGGCCGTGCTGGTCGTCGACGCCCGCGCCGGCGTGCGCCCCGGCGACGAGGAGCTCGCAGAGCTGTTGCGCCGCTCGCCGCTGCCCACGATCGTCGCCGCCAACAAGTGCGACGGGGTCGCCGAGGTGCCGCTCGCGTCCGAGTTTCATCGCCTGGGCCTGGGCGAGCCGCTCGCCGTGTCCGCCGCGCAGGGACTCGGCTCGGGCGACCTGCTCGACCGGATCGTGGAGCTGCTTCCCCACGGCGCGCCGGAGCCCGACGCGGACACGATCCGCCTCGCCGTCATCGGCCGCCCCAACGTGGGCAAGTCCTCGCTCGTGAACCGCTTCCTCGGCGAGGAGCGGGTGATCGTCTCCGAGGACGCCGGTACGACCCGGGACGCGATCGACATGCCCCTGCTCGTCGGCGATCGCAAGCTGACGCTCATCGACACCGCCGGCATGCGCCGCCAGTCGAAGGTCTCTGACTCGGTCGAGTACTACACG
>DATMQG010000111.1:0-63275 GCA_035566835.1 Solirubrobacteraceae bacterium | reverse complement strand
GAGTTCCACGCCGCGCCTGAATCTTTGTCAGGCGACAGTCCGGCCTCGCCGGGCGGCGATGAGAGCACCCAGCCCGAGGAGTAACCCGAGGGCGCCGACGATCAGAGCAACAACGCCGAGTGCTTTAGACGCCCCGCCGCTTGACGCGACTACTCGAGTGGCCTGCGCACCGGACACGGGTTGCCCGGTGGCCTGACCTGGTTCGGGGCCGGCCTCCTTGCCTGCTACATCCTGGATCGCTCCGCCCTTGGTGGTGACGTTGATTCGAGGCGCTGGGTGTTCGGCGCTGAGGGACGGATCGATCCAGTGGACGATCTGGCCGTTGCTGTAGTTCTGAACGGTCTTGAACTGGAGCGCCTGTCCCGCGAGGCCGCCGGGGATCGCGACCGAGACCGGGAACTGGATGAACTGATTGTTGTTGACCATGCCGAGCGGTCCGCTCCAGCTCCAGATCACCTGCGAGACCTCTTCGCTGACGGGTCCTTCGTCGGTTTGGATCGGAGGACTCACCTTCTGCATGAGGACCTTCACGCTCCAGCCGGGGACGTTCTCGTAGATGGCGCTGGTGAAGCCGGGCGGGAAGAGCATGTCTACCCTCGTGACGTGTGCGCCTTCCTGCTCGCCGGGCACGCGCACTTGTAGCGTTGCCGATGCGCCGGCGGGGATTGTGTTCGGATGCAGGCTGATGTGCGCCTCGGCTGCTGCGGGGGCGAGCAAAGCGCCTGCGACGGATAGCACGGCAATCTTGCTGGCTCTCATCGGGTTTGTGCCTCCTATGAACTGGTTCTGCCAGAGACGCCTGGGGCCGAGGCGCTTGCGGGTGTGGCCTCGCGCGCCAGGCTCTGGACGGACGTGGTTGCTCAGGCCCGGCGCAGCCGAGGCGGGCCCCGTCCGGCGAGCGAGACGGCGAGCAGCAGGCCTCCGCGCGGCAAGCTCGGGGCGCGCGATCGTCTGCTCTCGACCGCGGCGCGAGCGCGTCTGGGCTGTGTCCGAGCCCGGAGCGCGAGGATTCGCCGCTCACCGGGATAGCGGCCGAGCCACAGCGACAGAAGGACGACGAGCGCCGGTGCGACGCAGAGCAGCGCACTCATCGGATGGGCACCTTCACGCTTCTTGAGTACTCCTGAAATTCGGACACCCGGTCCGTGAGCTCGAGTTCCCACGTACCGCCCGGCGTGAGCGCCGCAGAGGTCAGGATGTAATGGCCGGGGCCGGCGAGGCTCGCGTGCAGCGTGAGTGGCCCGATCGCCTTCGCCGGCAGCCGCGCCGTCGCGGTGAGTTCCTTCGTCTGGGTGAACTGGGCGCCGGTCTTCGCGTCGATCAGGTAGATATGCACGGTGTTGAGGCCGACGCGAGCTGGTTCGACGGTCATCTCGAGCTCGGCAGGTCCAAGGGTCGTATTCGCCGAGAACGGTCCGGACGCCGCGTCGATGGGCGGCGCGTAGCTGATCAGCGCGGCGGTCACGCCGAACACGCAGAGCATCAGCAGGGCCTCGCCCCGCATCGAGCGTCTGGCGGTGACGCCGGCGGCGCCGGGGCCTGCGTCCATGCCGACGATCCTCGTGAGGGCCGGGATGACGCGGCGCCGGTTAACCCATCCCAGGCAGATCAGCCCGATCAGCAGCACGGTCTTGACGATGATCAACGCGCCGTAGGTCGTGTGCAGCAGTCCGTCGATGCTGCGCACGTCGATGTAGGCCTGCAGGACCCCGGTCAGCGCGATCGTGATGACGGCCGCGAGGGCGAGCGGGGAGAAGCGTGTGAGCGTCGCGAGCAGCAGGCGGCTTCGCTCCGGGCGCTCGAGCTGGCGGGTCGCGGCAGGCAGCGCGAGCAGGAGGCAGGCGATGCCCCCGACCCACACGCTCGTCGCCAGTACGTGTAGGACGTCGGATGGAAGGAACGCCCAGACCGGGCTCTGCACGCTCGCGTGGCCGCTGAGCGCCGGCGTGAAAGCGAGGTAGAGGGCGCCGACGCCGACCAAGCTGAGCGCCCAGGCCGGTGGCGCGGGATCGAGGGCCAGGCCATCCGCGCCAAGGCTCACGGGACGCAGCACCGGGATCGGCGCTCGCCTCGCGGCTCGGGCGCCCGCCAGCATCGCGCCCAGCAGGACCCAATCGATCGCGCGCGCTCCCCAGATCTGCCCGAAGCGGCTGTCGAGCGTGCTTTCGAGAATCGCGCCTTTCAGCGACGACCATAGGGACACGCCGGCGGCGCTCGCCCCCTGGAGCAGGAAGCCGAGGGCGCTCGTCGTCACGCCGAGCAGGATCGCCGCGAGCAGCAGCAGCTGGAAGCGCCGGGCGAATGCCCGCGAGGCCGCCTGCCAGGCCGGCTCGGCGCCGGCGACGGCCGCGAGGCCCGGAAGCCAGGCGATCGCGAGGAACGCCAAGCTCCCGAGCATCAGGGCGATCGCGACGTAGTCGAGAAAGCGCGCGGCCCCGAACGCGATCGCCGTGACGTGGCCGCTCCCGTTACGGTCGATCAAGCCGGCAACCGTGAACGTCGGCGCGGCGCCCGCATGACCGATGTTGAACACGAGGCCTCCGTAGACGATGTGCGTGTCAGCGGAGATCACGCGGTAGGTCGCCGTGTAGGTGCCGTCGGGCAGGTGAGCTCGCAGCCCCACACCCATCCAGCGCTGCTGGCCTTCAGGGTGGGAGACGGCCAGGTTGTCCACCTCCTCGCCCCGCGCGTCATACACGCGCACCGCCCCGAGCGTGCCCCCGACCGACTGGTTGAACTTGAAGATGACCTGCGCCGGCTGCACGGCAGCGGTCGAGCTCGAGGCGGGCGACGCGCTGAGCAGCTGGGCGTGGGCGAACGCCTGCGGCGCCCCGGCCAGCAACGCGACGCATGCGATCGCGAGGAGACCTACAAATGCTGAGGGCCTTGCTCGCACCACCCCGCCTCTCACCACGCCTCCCGCGTGCCCGGCGGGTCGTCCGCGTCAGGGCCATGTGCTCGCGGCGCTGTTCGCCGGCGTCTACGTCGTACGACCAGCACGGCCACAGCTCCCGCGAGGATGAGCGCGACGAGCGCTGCGATCGCTCCCGCTGGTGCCTTCGAGCTGTTGGGAACCCAGAACAGTTCTCCATTGATCGCACCGGGTGTCGTGCCGATCTGGATCGGCACGCGCCAGTTGAAGATCTTCGTGCGCTTGCCCTTGTCCTTCACCTGCGGAGGCGTGACTGGGCTCATCCAATGAATGCGGTGATCGTGCCATTCGAACTGGCCCGTCCGGTCGACCGCCTCCCATTTCGGCGACGCGCTCGCGTTCGCCGAGGGCGGAACGGTCACGCTGGCGTAGAAGTTGGTGTTGAGGTACACGGCCGGCGAGCGCATGTTCTGTTCGGCGGCACCGCCAGGTAGCAGCCGCACGTATGGCTCGCCCGAGTACCCGTAGACGGTCACCGTCTGGCCGGTGTGGTTGCGCAGCAGCAGGCGGTCGGCGAACTCGAGCACTTCGACGTTGAGACCGGCGACCTTGGGCGTGATCGAGGTGACGTAGGTGCGGTAGTGGTAGCTGCTGCCCTGATCGTTGATCGGGTTTCCGCTCTCCTGTAGCGGAGCCTGCGCGTTCGTGTTCGCCGCTCGCGCCGCACCAGGGAGCACCAGCATCAGCGCCCCGAGCGGGACAAGAATGAGACGGCTTGACATCGAAGCTCCTCGGAAGGCTCGAAGGACAGGAAGGGAAGTCGCCGGGCGACGACGGCCACACGGCAGGTGAGCGACCCCACCGTTGCGAGGTCGTTCAGCTAGCTGCGAGAGCCGCCGGCGGCGGCCGGACCGCCAGCGAGCGAGCGAGCAGGAGGCCACCGCGAGGCGGGGTGATGTCAGCGCTAGGGGGAAGCTGCGCAGTGGTCCCGGCCCGCGCCCGCTGCCTGCCGCGTCGGGCCATCAGAACGGCGAGGACCCGCTCACCCGGATAGCAACGAAGCGCAAGCACCACGAGCAGCACGAGCGCCGGCCCCGCGCCGAGGGCGCTGGAGTCTGTCACGACGAGCGCCGCGGCAGCGAGGATCAGAGCAGCGGCGGCCGCGATGGCGACCACCCTGCGCGGCAAGCGCGTCACGATCGGGCCAGGCAGCTTTATCGCGGCAACCACGGCCTCAGAATCCTACTCTTGGCCGCCCGTGATGAGGCGAGTGCTCACGTGCCGACCGCGGAAAGCAGCCACAGACCGAAGCTCGTGAACGCCACCATCACCGTCAGCATCCAGTACTGCGAGCGCACCGACTCCTGCGTGTTGTGATACATGCTGAGCGCCCGGTCATGGGCCAGGGTCAGGCCGCTGACGTGGCCCGCGACAAGCGCCGCGACCTGCACGTACCAGATCGCGGCGAAGGAGATGATTCCGTAGTCGATCTGATACGAGCTCGTGCCGAAGATGTTCGCGCCGTTGCCGAGCGGGTCGGAGGCCAGGTAGCCGATCGCCTGGCCCTGCCAGATGAGCAGCGAGAAGTAGTGCGCAAGCACATATGCGAACCCGATCGGTACGAGCGTGTGCGCGAATCTGCTGCTGAGCTCCGTGGTGGCGTACCGGCGGCTGACACTGCGCACGCCCGCGATACCGAGCCGGTAGATGCCCATGATCAGAGCGACGCAGAACAACAGACCCACCGAGTAGGCAAGCTCTAGGGCTGGGGTCGGATGCAAGCCGAGATCGGCGAACAGGTTCTGCAGGCTCGGCTCGATTTTGTGCCACACGACGCCGTTCGAGAACCCGTCGAACGTGGTTGTGCCGATCACGGCGCATACCAGCGCGACGGTGCCGGCGCGAACGGGCATCTTCGTGAGCCCGCTCAGCGGGCGGCGTGTGTAGACGACGCCGCTCTCATCGGAGCACAATGCCGACATTCGCCCAAGCAGGCCGAAGTACGCGCCGAAGCCGTCGGCCTGCCCCGTCCACGCCTCCACGCCGAACAGCAGCATGCCCGCGAGCATCACCCCGAAGTAAGCGAGCGAGAGGGCGGCCAGAGTCGAAGGCGAATCCCGTCCCACGTACACGAGCTCGAGCCACGCGAACCCGATCAGCACCGCCACCGCCGGCCACTGGCCGAGCTTCTCCGGGTAGCGGAGCGGCGGCCGCGCAAACGCTCTCGGGGCCAAGCGGCGGCCGATCGAACGGGTCGCCCGCGCGCACGAGCGCCACGGACTCAGGGTCGCGAAGACGTCGCCGAACAGGACGCTCACAACGGGGATTCCGACCCAGAAGATCACGTAGACGAACGTCACGCTGAAGTTCACGAACGACACCTGTGATCCGTCAAAGCCGCTATAGAGCACGAGCGCAAACAGTGCTACCCCAGCGAGGCTGGCTAGGCGGTCAACCAGCAGCGGCAGGCGGAACAGGCGCCTGCGTCGCTCGCCCTGCAGCTGTGGTCGCGTCCACAGAACCGACAGCGCGACGAAGGAGACGACGAGAACGATCGCCGCCGCCCAGCTGAACAGCCAGAGCGGGATCGGCAGGTCCGCCCTGCCGACGATTCCGTGCGCCTGTGCGCTTGCGGGGAAGAGCAAGGCCACGATGCCCCCGGCGCCGAGAACGGGCGCAAGTCGAACATTCATTGCGAGGTCGAGTGTATGGAGTGCGAGTAGCCGACGAGGCGGTCGGGGCGGGTATGGAACCGAGGAGCTTGCGGCACAATCCGAGGCAAGCGCGATGCCCGTAGTAGCCCACATCGGAAACATCCCGGTCGAGGAGTGGCTGCCCTTTCTCGTCCCGATCGTGGCGCTCTACGTGTACGGCCGGCGGAAAGAGCGCCGCCGGCGCGAGGCGGTGGGCCGCCTTCCCAACCCCGCTCAGGCTCTGGACGATGCAACCGTCAAGCGCATAGTCACCGTGTTGTCAGCCGCGAAGCACGGCGATGTCTCCCCGGAGCACCTGCCCTTGCTCTACCCGCCAGGTCCCGACGGCTTGAGCACGGCCGAATTGGCCAACAGGGTCCATTCCGACCCCGCCACCGTCGACCGACTGCTCGAACAGCTCGAGAATCTCGAGTATCTCGAACTGGAGAATCGTGAGGGCGGCGACGGCCCGCGCGTGTGCCTCACCTTCAAGGGCTACGAACTGATGGACGCCACTGAGACCGCTCTGCTGGAGGCCCTCGAACACGTCTCCGTCGGCCAGTCGGCGGGCTAGAGCAACGCAACTCCTGCGACGCCGGCGACTCGTATCGCCGAGCCTACGGCTGGTCCCGCTTAGCTACGACGTTGCGACGTACTATTTTTTGTAGTATAACCCGTGCCGTGACTGCCGTCCTGACACTGCCTGTCCCCGTTGAGCCCCGGTCTTTCCGGGGTCGCCAAGATGAGCTCTCGCCGGCAACGTAGCGCGTCCGCGCGGGAAGCACGCATCGCCCACGAAGCGCAACTGCGTGCGGCCGCCACACGCCGGCGGCGGCTGCAAGCACTCGCCGGCACGATGCTCGCGGTCGTCGCGCTCGGGTCGGTGGCCGTCGCCCTGACGAGCGGCGGCGGCCCGGCTAACGCCTCATCCGGCGGCAAGCTGAACGGCGCGGCGGTCTCGAGCAGCCTCTTCGCCGGCATACCCCAACACGGAACCATCCTGGGCCAACCCAACGCGCCTGTACGGATCGTTGAGTTCGCCGACCTTCAATGCCCCTACTGCCAGGAGTACGCCGTCCAGGCCCTGCCGTCGCTGGTAAGCGAATACGTGCGCACCGGCAAGGTGCAGATGCAGTTCGAGAACCTCTCCTTCATCGGCCCGGACTCCGTTCAGGCGGGGCACTACGCGGCCGCCGCAGCGGCCCAGAACAAGCTCTGGAATTTCCTCGATCTGATGTACCTCAACCAGGGCACCGAGAACACCGGCTACGCCACGCCGAGCTACCTGCAGCGGCTGCTCAGCGCCACGCCGGGCCTGAATGTCCCCGCGGCGCTCAGCGCAAGCCAGGCACCCGCCGCCAGCGAAGCACTCGCTGAAGCCAGCAGGATCGCTGCAGCGGATGGGATCAACTCAACGCCGTCGTTCCTGATCGGGCGCGTGGGAAGCCCGCTGCGCCAGTTTCAGCCGCCGACGCTGACCGCCGCGCCGTTCGCGGCGGTGCTCAACGGTCTCCTGGGAGGATCCAAATGACGGACACGTTCCTGCGCCGCACGAGCGAAACGCTTGGGCTGGCGGGGGTCGGCATCGCCGGCTATCTCACATACGTCCACTACGCGGGCCTGCATCCGATCTGCGGGATCTCTCACGGCTGCGAGACGGTGCAGACCTCGCGCTACGCCAGCCTGCTCGGAGTTCCCGTCGCTCTACTTGGCCTCATCACGTACGTCCTGGTACTCGTCAGCCTGCGCATGCGTGGGGAGCGGGCGCTGCTCGGCGGCTATGCGCTGACTCTGATCGCGTTCCTGTTCAGCAGCTACCTGACCTATCGCGAGGTCTTCACCATCCACGCTATCTGCTCCTGGTGCGTTTCGAGCGCGATCGTCTTCACTCTCCTGGCAATCGTCGGTGCCGTGCGCGTCCTGCGAGTCGAGGCCGCAGAGCCGATCGCCGCCGCGACAAGCTGACCAGAGCACCCAGGCGCGATCGTCGAACGTCGCGCGTAGTCATCGAAGGTAACGGATGCGGCCACACGCGGTCGACGTGCCGTGCCGACGAGCTGGATCGTCACACTGGCTTTCGTGCTGACCTCGTTGGACCGAATCACCGCCACGGTGGCCGTGCTTCTTGGGCTAGGGCTGGTCGGTTGCGCTGGAGCGGCGGCTCCCGCGCGGCGTTCCGGTAACCAGGTGCGCGCCTTTCCCTCCGGCTACTCCTTGAGCCGTGATCTTGCGAGCTCTCGTCAGATCGGCCCAGGAGAACGATTTCGCCCCGGTCCCTCAGGCGCACGGGTGAGGCGCGCGGCGATCGTGGACGGCATGAGCTGTGAGTCGTCCTCTCGCCCGGTTTCGATGGCGCACATCGAAGTCTTCGCCGCCAATCACGTCGTCGTGGTGCCGGCGGGCGTGGGCGTCGCACCGGCGTTGCGACGGCGGGGTGCCTATGTACGTGGAGGGCGCTGCGTCTATGCCCTGCGCACCTACGAGCCAACGGGCCTCGTTCTGCTCGGGTCGGGCGCGGCGCGCACCCTCGGCCAGTTTTTTGACCTGTGGGGACAGCCGCTCGACCGTCACCGGGTTGCGGGCTTCCACGTTCGTCCTGGGGCTGGCGTCGTCGTCTTCGCGTGGGGTATCCAGTGGCCGGGCAATCCCAGGTCACTACCGATCTCCTCCGATGCACAGATAACGGTGGAGATAGGACCATACGTCCGACCCCATGCCCGCTACATGTTCCCCCCGCTGGAGTCAGTCGGCCCATGAGTAGGGGCGACTTCGCGGATGGCATCCGCGGTATCTCTCCTCGGCGCCGCGTGGATTTGGTGGCCCGCGGCTGGCTCGTGATCGTCGTCTTGGTTGCGATCGTCACCGCGTACCCATCCTCGGCGCACGCGGACGCAGATCCGGCGAGCGACGTCTTGCTGATCCAGAGCGCGTTCTACCCTTACCAACCTCCCGTGTCCCCGCTGCTGAGCGCGGCGCTGGACAAGGTCTTGCGCGCAGCGGGCCGCACAGGTCTGAAACTGAAGGTGGCGATCATTGGCTCGCCCGAGGACCTCGGCGGCGTATTCGAACTCTTCGGCCACCCTCAGCAGTACGCCGAGTTCCTGGACCGCGAGATCTCCTTCAACACGCGTCAGTCGCTGCTGGTGGTGATGCCGGCAGGCTTCGGCACTGTGGCCACAGGCCCATCCCGGGCCCTCGCCGGGCTGAAGGTCGACACGAAGCACAGCTCCTTCGGCCTCACCCGCTCGGCCATCCTGGCTGTCGTCGCACTCGTGCGAGCCGCCGGCCACGCGATCGCCCCACCTGTCATACCGTCGGAGTCATCCGGCAGGGGTGGAGCGGGGCCTCCGGCCTTGCTCCTGTTTGGACTGCCGGTCGTCCTCGTTGTGCTCGCGGCTCTGGCCGTTCGGCGAGGAGGCAGATCCTCAGCGAAGGATGCCGGTGTGTCCGAGTGAGTAACGACGCATCGGTCGCGCTGGCCGCGCCCGCATCCGCCAGAGGACAGTGCGGACCGTCGTGGCGTCGGTGCAGCGCCAGCCCCGACGCCGCTGGCGGAATCGGCGAGCCGTCAACTCGCTAGCGACCAGAGGTCCACGCGTTCGTCAGCGAGCTGTCCAGAAGCCGGTCGAAGTCGCTGAGCAACGAGACGCGCGCACGCCGCCATCTCCGAGTCGAGGTCCAGCTCGGGATCACCGCCGCGGTCGAGGCCGACAGCGGCCTGCAACAGCCCGTCTCGCAGGTAGAAGCCGACCAGACTTCGTTCCTGCAAGCTCCCGCGCACGACGAACTCGTCCCATGTCGTGGCATGACCCACGTACTCGAGCTTGTGCTCGTACTGATCGGACCAGAAGCTGTGGATGTAGCCGTATGGGGTAGTGGAGCCGAGCATCGACCGCGCCGCCGCGCGGCCCTGCTTCTCGGCGTTGTTGTAGTGCTCGACACGAACTCGGCCGAAAACAGGGTGGAGCTGGTTCGCCACATCGCCGGCGGCGTAGATGTCAGGCGCGCTGGTGCGACACAGCTCGTCCACAAGCAGGCCGTTGGAGATTCTGACCGGCGACCCCGCGAAGCTCGGTAGCTCGGGCTCGATCCCGACGCCGGCGACGGCAAAGTCGCACGTGATGCGCTTTCCGCTAGCGGTCACAGCCAGCTGCAGCCGCTCGGTCCCTTCAAACGCAACGATCTGGTCCTCGGCACATAGTTCGACACCGTTCCCACGGTGGATGGCTGCGATCGCTGCGCCGACCTCCGCGCCCAAGACCTTTTCGAGCGGTGCTCTCGCAGGAAAGACCGTGGTCACACGAACCCCAAGCTGGGTCAGGGAGGCAGCTAGCTCGCAACCGATGAATCCCATGCCGACGATCACCGCGCGTCGACCAGCAACTGCCTCCCGCTTGATCGCGTCGCACTCGGCGACCGTCCGCAGGTAATGGATCCCGGGTAGGCCAGCGCCAGGAACGTCAAGCTGCCGGTTCCGCCCGCCGGTGGCTATCAGCAGCTTCTGATACTCGAGCTCCCTTCCAGAGTCGAGCGTCACCGTGTGGAGGGCTGCATCCACGACGACGACGCCTGACTCGCCGAGCCGCTCCACACCGTGCTCCTGATACCAGCCGGTCGGCCTCACATACCACCCGTCGAGGTCCTCCTCCGAGCGCAGGTAGGTCTTGGACAACGGAGGACGGCCGAAGGGGATGCCCGGTTCGCGGCTGATCAGGACCACTCGGCCCCGGAAGCCCTCTTCGCGGAGGGTCACCGCGGCGTTTCCCCCGGCCATGCCGCCGCCGACGATCACGATCGGCTGACCATCGTCTCGTACGGGCATCGGTCCCAGCCCCGATCGGTCTGCGCGCACCTCAGGCATTTGAAAAGAGAGGGATGTTCGCCCCGCTCGCCGGAGCCAGGGACCGGTCGAGGAGAGCGACGATCAGTTCCGCGACGTCGGTTGGTGTGAGGCCGGGACGGAGGTCGGGATTGGCGTGTCGGAGCATCTGGGTGTCGACCGCGCCCGGACTTATGCAGATCGCGCTGATGCCGTGCGCCTTGCCCTCGGCTGCAATCGCCTCGGTGAGACCGATGACGCCGTACTTGGAGACGTTGTATGCGGTCAGGCCCGGGAACTTCTCGGTCGCGTACACGCCGGAGAGCGACGCTATGTTGACGATCCGTCCTCCGCCGGCGCCGCGCATCGCGACGAAGGCCGCGCGAGCGCATAGAAATGAGCCAGTCAGGTTCACCGCGAGCGTCCGCTCCCAGATCTCAGGCGTCGTCTCGGCAAAGGGCGCAGGCGTGAGGACGCCGGCCGCGCAGACGAGCGCCGCCGGGGGACCAGCCAGCTCGGCGGCGGAAAAGAGCCGCTCGACGTCCCTCACGTTGCTGACGTCGGTCGCTGCCGCCGTCGCTTCGCCGCCCGCGTCTCGGACTCTTCGGGCGACGGCATCGAGAGCTTCCTTGTCGCGTGCGGCTAGGAGGACGTGCGCGCCGGTGGCCGCGATCGCTTCCGCGGTCGCGGCTCCGATTCCTCGGCTGGCGCCCGTGACGACCGCCAGCCTGCCCGCGAGCCAATGCCTCGGCTCAGCCACCGATCGCGACCCCTGCACGCGCACTGGCGACGCTCCGGTAGAGCTGTTCGTGTGCGTCCAGGCTCGCCTCCAGGTCGAGGTCATTTTCGGCATGCTCGCGACATGCCGAGCGCGACAGCCCGGTGGCTCTCGCGAGGGCGTCGGCTGCCGCGTTGATGTCGTCGGGTGCGACGATCAAGCCCGTCACGCCGTCGACGATGATCTCGCTCAGCGCGCCGCGCCGGAACGCCACGACCGGAGTGCCGCAGGCTTGCGCCTCGGCGGCGACCATCCCGAAGGGCTCATCCCATCTGGCGGGGCACAGAACGGCGATCGCGCGGGCCATGATCTCCCAGAGAGCCGTTCGCGGAACACCCGGATGAACGCGGACGCCCGGATCGGCGCGTCGCGGGTCGATCTCTTCCCGCGTGTATCCGGCGTCGTAGCTGTCGCCGTAAACGTCGATGCGGACGCCTGCCGCACCCGCGATCCCGATCGCCTCGGCGGCACCCTTCTCCGGACTCAGCCTGCCGGCGAAGACCGCGCCATCGCCCGCTGTCGGCGACCAGCCGATCAACCTTGTCGGGACGTGCGGCGGCAGGATCGCGTCGAGCGGAACGACTCGCTGCCAGGCGCTTGCCTGGAACGTGGAGACGCCCGCGAGCGTCGGGCGCGGGTCACGACCGACCGCGTGACGAAGCGCGGCGGCAACTGGTCCGTCGGGCGGCAGGTGGAGCGTATGCAACACCGGCGCGCGCGCTTTGGTCGCGAGCGTCACCGCGGGCGCATCAAAGGCGTGATTGTGGACGACGTCGTACGTGTCCCGGCCGATGGCGCCGTAGACGCCGGCGAAGGCCCTCTCGGCCGCGCCCGACCCGCAAGCGGTCGGGTCAGAAGTGGCGCGGTAGAGCGTGGCCTGTAGCTCCCTGTGATCGACCCCCGTGTCGATCACCTGGACGCCGTGTACCTCCGACCCGGAAGCGGCATACAGGTGAACCTCGTGGCCTCTGTCCACGAGACCGCGCGCGAGATCGGCCACAAAGGCCTGCGACCCGCCGCGCTGGGGCTCGTGGATGGCGCTGACGAGCGGGGCAACGATGGCGAGCTTCATCGCGCGATCACCTTGAAGGCGAGGTCGCGCGGCGGATTGGTCCCCAGCACGTCGTAGGGAACGCGTCGCCACCGGTGGCGACGGACCTCCGCGATAGCGCGGGGGTAGAAGATCTCGATCACCTCGGCAGCTTCCGCGTGGGTGGCAAACTCGACGAACATCTCCCCGTCAAAGCTGAGACGGCGGTAGCCATGCACAGCGAGCCAGCGGACCGCGTTCGGCCAGACAACCACCACGCGGCCACCCGGCCGGCAGACTCGTTCCATCTCGGCCAGGCCGGCCTCACCGCCATGCCCCGCCATGGGCGTGAGGGCCGAGCACGTGATCACTACGTCAGCCCATCCGTCCGTTACCGGCAACTCGTCGAAGAAGCCATCGGTGACATGGACGCCGCGCGTGTGATCGACCAGCGCCAGCTTGCGCTTCAGGATCTCACGCAAAGGCGCCGCGGGCTCGATCGCCACGATCTCGCGTGCGCGGCGTAGGAGCTCGGATGTCAGACGGCCCGTGCCCGCAGCCACCTCGACGATCCGGTTGACGTTGTCCGGCAGCCAGCCGATCACACCGGGGTGAAGGCGCTCCGCGCTCGCCAGGCGGTCATAGAGCTCCGGCTCCAGCCGGTACAGCAGCTCCCAGGCCAGGGCTGGGTCCGTTCGCGGGTCGCCGCTCCCGTTGGGTAGGAAGCGTCTCGCCTCATCTTGGCTGAACACCCCAACATCCGCGGCGGTGTACCGTGCTCGCAACTCGCGACCCTGGCACGACCGCGTCTCAGACGTGATCACGGACTTCAGCCCAGTTCTTGTCGGTCTCCCATAACCGGACCGACCGCAACGATCCCTCTGGTAGCTCCGAGCGTAGTCTCTCCCAGAACGCCACGGTTAGGTTCTCGGCGGTGGGGATGAGACCCTCCAGCCAGCGAACGTCGGTGTTGAGGTTGCGGTGGTCTACGTCCTGGATGATCAGCCGGCAGATGACATCCGACAGCTGCTTCAAGTCCAACACGTAGCCCGTGGTGGGATCGATCTCGCCGGACACCACAACCTCGAGCACGTAGTTGTGCCCGTGCAGATTCGCGCACTTCCCGAACACGCGCTCATTCTCCTCATCGGATAAGCCCGGATCGCGCAGCTGGTGCGCCGCGTTAAACGACTCACGGCGACTCGCCAGCACAGTCGTCGCGCTGGACGCCGCATCCCGGCGGGCGACGGCGGTATCGGCGTCACTCAGATCGTGATACGCCACCTCAAGCCCCTCCTAACTCCTCGCTCAGCTGATCAGGGGCACCGACGATATCGCCCCAGTCACCCGCTGGACGCGAACGGGTCCCAAGCACGCCGTCAGATGGCGGTGTCGACTTGCTCGACCTGGTCGAGAGTGGGCTCGATCAGCGCTTCGGCCATTCGCGTCTCGTGATCCTGCAGACCTCGACGACGTGACGGCCCGGTCGGTTGACACGGCCAAGCATGCCTATGCAACACTTAGGCAGATGGCGAAGGATCTGACGTTGGGGGAAGCGGCGAAGGCCATCGGCGTGAGCGTGGACACTCTTCGTAGGTGGGACCGCGCCGGCAAGCTGCTCACGCAGCGCGATGAGCGCAATCGCCGCGTAGTGTCCGTTCGAGAGCTGGAGCGGCTGACGAAGCGCCCCAGCCGACACCAGACGGGAACGCGGCTCTCGGCGCGCAACCGATTCCCGGGCGTGGTCCGCTCGGTGGAGATGGATGGGGTGATGGCGCTGATTGAGATTGAAGCGGGCGAGTTCCTGGTAACCGCGGCGATCACGCGTGACTCTGTCTCGGAGCTGGGCTTGACGCCGGGCGTCGCGGCAACGGCGACCGTGAAGGCGACATCGGTAATGGTCGAGACGGCGAAGGAGAGGGCATGAGCAAGCTGTGCACGAAGGCGCTCACGCTCGCCGCCTGCGTGCTCGCGCCGGCGGCGCTCGGCCTCGGCATGCTGACTGCGGCCGCGGCGCCCGCCGTGAGACATCCCTCGGGTACTACGGCAACGAGAGGAACGGTCTCGGTTCTATTCGCGGGATCGCTCGTGAACTACATGGAACGCTATCTCGGGCCCTCGTTTCAGAACGCGGACGGGTACGGTTTCACGGGCTTCGGAGGCGGATCAACGGAACTTGCATCCGAGATCAGGGGCCGGGTCCGCACCGGTGACGTGTTCGTCAGCGCGGCGGCGGCCGCCGACAGGTCTCTGGAAGGATCGGCCAACGGTGCCTGGGTGTCCTGGTATTCGGCGTTCATGGGCTCGCCGCTGGAACTCGCCTACAACCCGAACAGCAAGTTCGGCGCTGAGCTGCGGCGTGGGGTGCGGTGGTACACGGTCCTCACGCAGTCGGGTATCAGGGTCGGCCGTACCGACCCCAAGCTCGACCCGAAGGGAGTGCTGACGGTCGAAGCGGTCAACAACGCAGCGAGAAGGCTTCATCGGCCAGCGCTTGCGAAGACGTTGAGCTCGTTTGAAGTCTTCCCGGAGACCGGCCTCGTGGGGCGCCTGCAGTCGGGCCAGCTCGACGCAGGGTTCTTCTACACGGTGGAGGCCAGGAACGCAAAGCTGTCGACCGTCAGCCTTGCACCGGTTTACAAGTATGCCGCCTACACCGTGACGATCCTCAACCGCGCTCCCAATCCGGCGGGAGCCGCCGCGCTCGTTCGTTATCTGCTCAGCGCCGCGGGTGGATATACGTTGAAAAGGAACGGGCTCACGCCGATCACCCCGCAGTTCTCGGGCCGCGCCTCCGCGGTGCCTGGCGGTCTGCGGAGCCTGGTGGGCGCGCACTGAGCCGGTTGCGCTCGAGGGCCACCAGCCCGCTGCCGTGGCTCGGCGGGCTGATCGTCCTGTATCTGCTTGCTCCAATTGTCGCCTTCCTCGGGCGTCTGGCCGGCGGTGTCAGCCCTTCACCTGGCTTCGGGTCGGCCCTGCTCACCTCGCTGCTGACCGCGACGATCGCCACGGCGGTGATCGGCGTTCTCGGCACGCCGCTTGCCTACCTCCTAGCCCGCGGCAAGACAGTACTGACGCGTGTGCTCGGCGTAGTCGTTGCGCTCCCGCTCGCGCTGCCACCGTTGGTGAGCGGTCTGCTGCTCCTCTATGTTGTCGGTCCTTACACGCTCGCCGGACGGATCTTCGGCGGCCAACTGACAGAAACACGGGCCGGGATCGTCCTGGCGCAGACCTTCGTCGCGGCTCCGTTTCTGATCATCGTCGCCCGCTCTGCCTTCGCCACGGTCGATCCCGCCCTCGAAGACGTCGCCGCCTCGTTGGGTCATGGCCGGCTGTCGCGCTTCGCCCGCGTTGCCGTCCCGGCGGCGCTGCCAGGCCTCGCCGCCGGGCTCCTGCTCGCCTGGCTGCGGGCGTTCGCAGAGTTCGGTGCAACGATCATCCTCGCCTACCACCCGTACTCGCTTCCGGTGTTCACGTACGTGCAGTTCGACGCCACCGGGCTGCCGGCCACGATGCTGCCGATCGCGGCTGCCCTGGCCGCGGCTTTCGTCGTGCTCGCGCTCGCGAGTCTGGCACCGCCGCGGCGACGGCGGGGGCAATCGGCGCCGGCCAGCGTGGTCGCGGTGGGCCCGGCAGCCGGGCCGCCCGCGCTGGCGCTCGAGTTCGAGCTCGCGAAGCGATTGGGGACGTTCTCCCTGGAGGTCTCACATCACGCGAGGAGCCACCGCCTCGCGCTGCTGGGACCATCGGGCGCCGGGAAGACACTGACCCTGCAACTGCTCGCCGGGCTCAGCTCCCCCGACCGCGCGGGTCATGTCGTGGCGGGCACGCGCAAGCTGCACGCGCTCCCCGCCGAGCGGCGCCAGGTTGGATACGTCCCCCAGGAGCCCGCGCTGTTGCCGCGGCGCACGGTTTGGCGCCAGGTGACGTTCGGCGTGCGAGCACGGCCCGCCCTGGCCGCATGGTGGTTGCAGCGTCTCGGGCTGAGCGGACTCGAGAACCGCTATCCCGATGAGCTCTCGAGTGGTCAGCAACGTCGCGTCTCGATCGCGCGGGCACTCGCCACCGAACCGCGCCTGCTGCTACTCGACGAGCCGTTCACCGGGCTCGACGCTCCGGTCCGCGATCGCCTGCGACGCGCGCTGCGCCGGCTGCAGATCGAGGCCAACCTCAGCACCGTGATCGTCACCCACGACCCGGAGGAGGCGGCGCTCCTCGCCGACGAGGTAATCATCTTAAGTGACGGGCATATCCTGCAGTCCGGTACACGGGAGTCGGTCTTTCATACGCCGGCCTCCCCCGAGATCGCCCGCCTGCTGGGGATCGCAAACGCGAACCGCGGCGTGGTGCTCGGCCCCGGCCTGCTCGCGAGCAGCGGAGCCGTGATGCGCGCGCCCACGGGGGAGATGTCCGAGGGTGCGCAGGTCATCTGGAGTGTGCGTCCCGAGCGCGTGTCGCCCGATCCGCGCGGTCACTACGAGGCGAGGCTCCTCGACGAGGTCGACCTCGGCGCGGTGCGCGAGCTGACGATCTCACTCGACGGAGCACTCGAGCTTCTGATCCGCACCGACCTGCGGGCGCAGCTGCGGATCGGACAGCAGCTCACGGTGGAAGTGCCGGCCGAAGACATCAATGTCTGGCCAGCGGTCGCTGATCCGATCGTTGCGGGCTCACGAGCCACGTCATGATCCGTGTGTCGAGGCGGTCTCGCGCGCCGGCCCCGGCATCATCAAAGGCACTGAGAACGCGATAAAACCAGTGACGCATGTCCGATCGGCACCCCCATGCGGAGCTGGTTCTCGAGTTCCACGATCGCCAGAATCGCTTCTACGGTGGCGGTGAGCAGGGCCCGGTCGGTGAGCTGCTCACCGACGATGTGACGTGGCATGTGCCGGGCCAGAGCGCAATCTCGGGCGACTATCGAGGCCGGGACGCGGTTTTGCGCTACTTCGCCCGACGGCGAGAGCTGGCAAACGCGACCTTCCGCATCGATGTTCGTGGAGCTCTTGCCGACGATGAACGTACGATCATCCTCGCCGGTGGCGAGGTGGAATACGACGGCCACACGTTCGCCTGGGGAACCGTAGGCATCTTTCGAATCAGCGATGGCGCGATCGCCGAGTGCTGGGTCGTTCCCTACGACCAACGCTCCTTCGATCGGATCTGGTCGTTCGCATAGGGTCGATCGGTTCCGCATCGCCGCGCTGACGCGGCCTAGCTTCCGGTCACCGCCAACCCGAAGAACGCCGCCTCCTGCCGGCCGAGCTCCGTCGATGGCTCGGCCCCTTCCAGCAGCTCGCCCATGATTCGATGCCAGTTGGCCCTCGTCTCGAGCTGTCCCAGGACACCGAGCGTGAGCGTCTCGAGTCGGCGCGCGAACAGCGCCTCAGGGGGCATGCTGAGGCGCTTCTCGAGCTCCCAGTTGCGCGATCCCGGCTCGGCGTTCGAGATCAGCCTGGACACGTAGCTTCGAGTGATCGTGAACGGCCGGTCCTCGGCATGCCACTCGTGGAAGGAGCTGACGTATGCGAGCAGCTGCTGCGAATCGATGCCGGAGTCCTCGAGGTCGAAGAAGCCGAGCGCGGCGAGGTTCGCGCGCACGCCCGCCGCGTCGCCGTCGAGCGCCGCACGGATCGCGGCCTTCTCGTGCTCGAGGTGCTCGGGCCGGATTCGCTTGGTCATGCCGTAGTCCAGGAATGCGACGCGTCCGTCGTCCATCAGCAGGTAGTTGCCGGGGTGCGGGTCACCCGAGAAGTGGCCATCCCGGTAGAGCGACCCATAGAAGAAGCGGAAGACGATCTCCCCGAAGCGGTCCCTAGCCGACCTGTCGAGCCGCTTGACGTCCTCGAATCCGACGCCGTCGATCCATTCGCTGACGAGCACGCGCTCTCTCGACAGCTCGGTCATGACCTTTGGCACCACGATGAACGGATGACCATCGAAGTCTCGGGCGAACGCCCGCTGCTCCTGTGCCTCGTGCTCGTAGTCGAGCTCCTCGATGAGGCGCTCGCGAAGCTCCGCCGCGACGGCCTTCACGTCGAGGGCCGGAGCCAGCCGCTTTGCTGCTCGCAGCAGCAGCCCGATGTTCTGGAGATCGGCGCGAACCGCCGCCGCCACGCGCGGATACTGGACCTTGACAGCCACCCGCCGGCCGTCGGCAAGACGAGCTCGATAGACCTGCCCGATCGACGCCGCGGCGACGGCGTCGGGCTCGAACTCGTCGAAGACCTCCTCGAGGCGTTCTTCGAGATCGTCCTCGATCACCTTCCGCATCTGCTCGAAGCTGACCCGCGGCGCCGAGTCACGAAGCGCCGCAAGCTTCGCCTGGAACCCATCACGGGCATCTGGCGGCAGACCGGCGAGGTCGATGAACGAGGCGACCTGACCGACCTTCATCGCGACGCCCTTCATGTGGCCGAGGACCTCGACAATCTGTTCGGCCGCCTCGATCTGCCGCCGCTCGGCCGCCGCCCGGCCGGCGTCGGCCGAGCGCGTCAGGTTGGCGGCCCTTGTGGCGTAGGCGCGTACCGCCTGGCCGCCCACGAGGCCACCGACCTCCGCCGTCCGCCGCAGCCGTCCGCTCGGGATCGACTCGTCTCGTTTCGCCCTGTTAGCTCTGCTCCCCGCCATGCTCGCTCCTCTGATTTTGCCGATCGATCTCGGTTCTATATAGACGGCGGCGGGCCGCGGGCCCGGCTCTGAGGGCCAGCCGATGAAGACCACGGGGGGCGTCTGCATCAGCTGAGCGCCGACTTGCACCCGCCGGGAGCCGGAACGGCGCTGGCGTTCGCGATCACCGCATGAGTAGACTCGCGGGTCGTGCCCGACGCGGCCCGCGGTGTACCGGTCCCCTGGCTGAAGCGACGCTGGACCGTGCGGGACGGGGCCACGCCATGGATCCCGATCTGGTCTACGGCGGCGGCATTGCGGGCCGTCCGCGCGACGATCGTCGTGTCGGGCCTGTTCGCGTTCACCGACAAGGTGATCGGCAATCTGCAGATGGCCACGTTCGCGGCCTTCGGCGGCTTCGCCACGCTCGTGCTCGCATCGTTCGCCGGGACCCGCCGCGACAAGCTCGTCGCGCACGCGGCGCTCGCCGTGACCGGGAGCGTGCTGCTGACGATCGGCACGGCGGTTGCCTCCTCCACCCTGCTCGCCGCGATCGTGACCTTGCCCGTGGTGTTCGTGGTGTTCTTCGCCGGCGTCGCCGGTCCAAACGCCGCCTCCGGGGTCACCGGCGCGCTACTCGCCTACGTGCTGCCGGCGGCCTCACCCGGCACGATCAGCATGATCCCGGACCGCCTCGCCGGCTGGTGGCTGGCCTCCCTCGCCGGGACCGCCGCTGTGATGGTCCTCTCACCCCGCACCCGCGGAGACAAGCTCCACGCGGCCACGTCGAAGCTCGCTGAGATCACGGCCGAGGAGATTGATGCGGCGCTGACGGGCGGAGCCAGCGAGGCGCACCTGCAGGCCGCCATCGCCGCCAAGCACGACCTGATGAGACAGTTCACGGCGACGCCGTATCGGCCGACCGGGCTCGGTGCGCCGGACCAGGCGTTTGCGGATGCGGTGGAGCTGCTCGAGTGGTGCTCCGGGCTCGTCGCCGACACGGTGCGCGAGCGTTCCGATCTGCGCGACGCCTCGCCAGCAGAGCGCGAACTATTCGCAGCTGCCGCCGCCGTCCTGCGGGACGTTGCGGCGCTGTTCGCCGGCCGAGATGCCCGCCCGGACCTGGAGGGGCTCGAGCGCTCCCGGACGCAAAGCCTCGTTCTACTTGCGCAACTGGCACCCGAGCGTGCGGGCTTCACCGAGTACGCCCAGCTTTCGTTCCACGCCGGGACGATCGCGGTCGCGGTTCTCTCGATCGGCGCCAACGCGCAAGTTGCATCCCGGTTCGCCGACCCTGACTCGGTCGGGGCGGATCGACGTCGCTTCTATGGAGCGCCGCAGGCGGCCTCGCTGGTCACGCGCCGCCTTTCAAGCGTTGCCAGCACGGCCCTTCAGAACGCGAGCGTGCGCTCGGTTTGGTTCATCAACAGCGTGCGAGGAGCCGTCGCACTGGCCGTGGCCGTGGCGGTGGCCGACCTGAGCAGCGTCCAGCACGGCTTCTGGGTCGTGTTGGGGACGCTCTCTGTGCTGCGCACCAACGCCGCTTCAACGGGATCGACCGCGGTAAGAGCGCTGATCGGAACCGCGATCGGCTTCGTGATCGGCGGCGCGTTGCTGGTCGCGATAGGGAGTGACTCCACCATCCTGTGGGTGGCGCTCCCGCTCGCCGTGTTCGTAGCCGCTTACACACCCGGCACAGCTCCGTTTGCGATCGGGCAGGCTGCGTTCACGGTGACCGTCGCCGTCCTTTTCAACCTGCTCGCACCCGTCGGCTGGAAAGTCGGGGTGCTGCGGATTGAGGACGTGGCGCTGGGCTGCGCCGTCAGCATCGCTGTCGGCGCCCTGCTCTGGCCACGCGGACTGACCGCCGTCGTCGGCGACGACCTCGCGGACGCCTTTCGCTCGGGCGCCGCCTATTTGAAACAGGCGGTCGAGTGGACCTCCGGGCTGAGCGCCGCCGAGCCTGACGGCGCTGGCGCGACGATCGCCGCCGCGTCGCGCCTGGATGACGCGCTGCGGGGGTTCCTCGCCGAGCAGGGCAGCAAGCACATGCAGGCGCGGGAGCTGTGGCGCCTCGTCGGTGGGTCCCTCCGCCTGCGCCTCACCGCCCGCTCGATCGCCGAGCTCCCGCGCGACCCGGCCGGCATCGGAGCGGCCCGCGATGCGCTTCGCCGTCGCACGAAGACGCTCGCGGCATGGTACGACGGGCTCGCCGAGTTGGTGGGCAAGCCCCACAGCCCGACCGTCGTCCCGCTCGAGGCACCGGTGTTCGGGCCGGAGGACGTGGTCGACCCCTCGTCTCGCTCGCACTACGGCATCTGGCTCTGCGAGCACCTCGATCATCTCTCCGAGAACCTGGTCGACCTCCTCGCGCCGGCAGCGCGCATCGCAGAGGTGCGGCGCAGGCCCTGGTGGAGGTAGTCAGGCCCCTGCTCGAGCTCGCGACGCCACCGGACGTGGCGCCGGAGGGGTGATCCTGCCCGCCGCAGAATGTGGCGCGACCCACAGCGAGACCACGTGGAGCCCTTTCTGGTCGACGACGCGTACCGAATCGATAAAGCGTGCTCTGCGCGCCGGCGACTTGGTGCCGTCGTCGAGATAGACGACGTATTGGAATGGACGACCGTCCAGCTCATACCAGTCGCCGATGCGCACCTTGGAGCCGCGGCCCAACGCGCGCACGCCGTGGCGAGCCAGGAGGTAGCGCAACGCAGGTTTGATCACGGTCGTCGAATAGCCGAGGTTGGCGACGAGGTTGACAGTGCGGCCGGGTGGAATCACCCTGTCCAGGCTCGCCGCCAGCGACGCAGTCGGGCGGTAGACGGCGACATGTTCGTCGCGCCTGCCCGACGCCGCGACGGCGACCGCGACCGCGGCCGTCGCCACCAGCCCGGCGGCGTACACCAGAACTGGTGCCCCCAACAACCGCGAGGCGGCTGCGCGCGACCTGGGCGTCGGCCCTGGGAGCCCGCTTGCGCCGAGGCCGCCGGGACGCGGCCGGCCCGAGGCTCGCAGCGCCCACCGGATCCCCAGGAACGCCGACCAGGCGATCATCAGCCACACCCACATCCCGACCTGAGATCCCCACCACATCGTGTATCCGAGCGTCAGCGTCACCGAAGGCGTCGAGGGTGTGCTGGCCGCGACCGCACCGAGCGCCCCGCACAGCACCAGTCCGATCAGCGCACCCGCGCCGACGTCACGACGGCCGCGCCGGAAGGCGACCAGCATCGCGGCGAAGAGCGCCGCGAGCAGCGCGACGCAGGAAACGACGGCGTGCAGGCGTGCCGGCTCGCGAACGTCGTATTGGCGCTGCCAGCGGTCTACGGGCACATACAGCCACCACGGTCGCACGCCGACGGCCCGCACGATCGCGTGCCAGCCGACGCTCGCGCCCAGCGTCGCCTTCGGAGTGGTTGCCGAGCGCACGACCAACGTGATGTTTCCCGTGCGTTCGCTGAGCTCATCGATCACGGGTGCGCTCCAGAAGATCACGACCACCGCCACCGCTGCGAGCGCCCACCGCAGCAGCGGGCGGCGCGCACGAGCGGCGGCGGCCAGCGCGTGCGTGTCGGCTGACGCGTCCCCCGCTGACGCGTTCCGGTCTGGGCCTTCGGCTCGCGCGTCGCTCCTCACCGCCGTCGCACCCGCGAGCCGGCGCCTGCGGATCTCCACGCGGGACAGCACCAGGCCGCCGATGCCGACCGCCAGCAGCCCCAGCGTCGGGGGCAGGTACGTCAGATTCGCCTGCAGCACGAAGCTCGCGACGAGCGCGGTAATCGGCAGCAGCCGGTATTCGCCGCACGCGAGCGACCAGCACAGGAAGATCAGCAGCGTGAAGGGAAACAGCGCTGCCGACGGATTCCAGATGTCGTGGAAGGTCTCGGCCGCCAGCGACTGGCACATCAGCGCGACGGCGATCGCCGCGGCGAACATCAACACCACGCCGCCGCGCCTGCGGGCCAGGGCTACAACGCCGAGGATCGCGAGCGTGTTGACGATCCCCATCGTCCACGTGATGCTTGCCGGGCTGCCGAAGTGCGCCGGCAGCGCGAGCAGCCAATAAAGCATCGGCCCGAGGCTGTGGGTGATCTTGCCTGTGACGCGTCCCGCGTAGGAGTATTGGCCGACCAGCGGCGCGTGTGACGTGAACACGTCCCACGCACGGGTGGCGACCACCCCCATGTCGGCCACCGGGAGCCAGCCGTCGCGGACCGCCCTCACGGTGGCCACGAGCACCGGCACGGCGGCGGCGAGGCCTGTGGCCAGCGTCAGCCCCCGCTCGGCGAGCCGCAGGCGAGCCAGCTTGAGCGCGGGGCGGGACGGCGGCCGGCGTGCGACCGTGGCCTCGTGGCGAGCGGGCGGCGGTGCGGCGCTGGTCGCGGCGGGCAGCTCAATCACCCGCGCTGCGCTCGAATGTCGACCGTCGCCGACCCAGGTCCTCGCGATGGGAGCGCCGACTCTTTTCCCGAACTTTGTCCCAACTTGGCAAATGCGACCCCGGGCAACGGCATCTGGTCGGCGCGAACCTGCCGCAAGGCCGCTCGACTTGGCTCTGGTTCGGGAATGATAATCCGCGTGTCGGGGGATGCTTTCCGAACCGAATCGCGGCGCCGGCGAGGGCGAGCGTGCTCGTGGCGCCCGGAGGGCGCGCCCGAGCCTCCTACCCTTAGCTCATGACTGTGATTGATGTCAGCGAAGCGGACTTCGCGCGAGAGGTCATCGAGCACTCCGGCACCACCCCCGTCGCCGTCGATTTCTGGGCATCATGGTGCGCCCCTTGCCGGCAGCTGGGGCCTCTGCTCGAGGATGCGGCGCGTGCCCGCGAGGGAAGGGTCGTGCTCGCGAAGCTCGACACGGACGCGAACCCGAACCTCGCCCAGGAGTTCCAGATCCGCGGCATCCCAGCCGTGAAGGGCTTCAGGGATGGCCGCGTCGTCGACGAGTTCGTGGGTGCCCAGGGCCGGCCGGCCGTCGAGCGGTTCTTCGACGGGCTCGTCCCGAGCGAGGCCGACGCACTGGTCGAGCAAGGTGACGAGAAAGCCCTGCGGCGGGCTGTGGAACTCGAGCCGGGACGGCCGGACGCGTCGGTCGCGCTGGCGAGGATGTTGCTCGCGCGCGGCGAGCGAGACGAGGCGCTCCAGGCGCTCGAACCGGTCAACGGCAGCTTCCAAGCCGACGGCCTCGCTGCTCGCCTGCGCCTGGAAGGCAATGGCGTGCTCGCTGACGCGTTCGCCGCACTCGACGACGGTGAGATCCAGCGCGCGCTGGATGAGCTGCTGGACGCGCTCAGGAGAGCGAACGGGGACCGCGACGATATCCGACGCGTGATCGTCGGCGAGATCGATGCGTTGGGGGGAGACGACCCGCTTGCGCGCGAGGCGCGCCGTCGGCTCGCGACCGCGCTCTACTGAGCGCGCTCGACCCTCCCGCCGCGCCCGTCAGCGTCCTGCGAGCGGGGCGACATAGCGCAGGAAAGGAGCCGTGTCGAGGCCTCGACCGGTGACGCGCTCGAGGAGCGGGACTGTGTCGAGGCGGCGCCCGTGACGATGCACGTGCTCGGCGAGCCAGCCCTGAATGGGATCCGTTTCCCCGCGCCGCAGGTCGTCCTCGCGTGGTCCGATCTCGGCCTCGAGCGCCTCCCACAGCTGTGCGGCGATCAGGCACCCGAGCGCGTAGCTCGGGAAGTACCCGAAGCTGCCGGCTCCCCAGTGGATGTCCTGCAGGCAGCCAAGCGCGTCCGATGGCACCTCGAGACCGAGGAGGCGGCGCATCCCGTCGCGCCAGGCCGCGGGCAGGTCAGCGACGGCGAGCTCGCCTTCGATCATGGCGAGCTCGAGCTCGAAACGCAGAATGATGTGCAGCGGGTAGGTGAGCGGATCGGCGGACACCCGAATGAGCGTTGGCTCCACGCCCACCAGCGTCGCGTGGAGCTCCGGGGCGGCCACCTCAAAACCCCCAGAATGGAGCTCGGCCGCGAGGACCTCGGCGAATGCGGGGCTGCGGGCGACGTGGTTCTCCCAGATCTTGCTCTGGGACTCGTGGATGGACATCGACGTGCCGTGCCCGAGATTCGTGCGCTCCAGCGCCGGGTCGATCTGGCGCTCGTAGAGCGCGTGGCCGTACTCGTGAAGCGAGCTGAGCAGCGACTCGACGTCGGCGTCGTTGTAGCGGGTCGTCAAGCGCGTGTCCCGGCGGCCCATCCAGGCCGTGAACGGGTGGGCCGAAACGTCCACCCGCCAGCTCGCCGCGTCCACGCCGATGCGGCGCAGCGTGCCGGCGACGGCGGCCTGCTGCGCTTGAACCGGTACCGCGAGCTCGCGGCGCGGCGAGTGGACGCGAGCGGCGGCCACGAGCGGCGGCAGCTCCTGCGCCAGCGCGGCAAACAGGCGACGCAGCTCCTCGGTTTGCAGCCCGAAGTCCCAATCGCCGAGAAGCGCCTGGTAGGCGCCGGCGCCGTCATCGGCAAGGCATTCCCCGTAGGCGCGCGCGAGCTCGACGTTTCGCTCAAGCGCGGGAGCGAAGCAGGCGAAGTCGTCGCGGGCGCGGGCGAGCCGCCAGCTCTCCTGGCCCTCGGCGTGAGCGCGGGAAAGTTCGGCCGCGAGCTCCGCGGGCACGCGACGCGCACGATCCCAGTCGCGGCGCGCGAGGCGGACGATGTCGCGCTCCTCGTCCTCGAGGCGCTCGCCATCGAGCTGCGAGAGCCAGACGCCGATCTCCTCGTCCGTGGCCCGTTCGTGTTCCAGGCGCGCAAGCGCCCCGAGTTGCTGCACGCGCGCGGCCACACCGTCGGTCGGCATCATCACGAGCTGATCCCAACTCGCGAGCATGCCGAGCGCCCCGAGATCCGCGAGCTCGGCCGTGCGGTCACGAAGCTTCTGTAGTGCGGACATGCGCCTAAGCCTAAGCGGATCGGCTGCGCGCCGGGCACGGGCCGAATGTCAGTGCGCCACGGGCTAGATTGAGTGTCGTGGCAAAAATCTGGCGACTTGACACGGAGACCAAGGGAACGGGCGCGCATGTCGTGCCCTTGGAGAAGGCGCCCAAGCCCACTGTGGCGGACGAGGAGCTTGCCACGATCACGCTCGAGCGCCCGCCGCGCCGGATCGAGCAGCCACCGCCGCTGGGACCCTTGACGTTCAAGGTCCTCGACATTCGCAGCGGGGAGATCCTCGCGGAAGGCACCGAGACCCGCGAGACGATCGACCTGCTCGCGGGCGTGCGGAGCGTGCTCGACGTGAGGATCTACGTCTGGATGCAGAGGGCCAACCGCTGGCGGCTGCTGACGCTCGATGAGCAGCGGGCGCTGTGGCGGTTTCGAGAGCGGACGGCCGCTTCCTAGATGGCTCGAGTGTCGCGGCGGCGCAGGCCCGAGCACGCGATCGTGGTTCGGTGGGCAAGCGGCCCCGAGGACCTGCGCGAAGCGGTGATGGTGAGAGAGGAGGTCTTCTGCCGCGAACAGGGCGTTCCCAAGGAGGAGGAGCTCGATGGGCTCGACGAGCGGGCGCTGCATCTCATCGCTCTCGAGCCCGATGGAGCCGTCATCGGCACGCTCAGGCTGCTCCTGGTCGAAGGCGAGGCGAAGATCGGCCGGGTTGCCGTCAAGCGGCGCTGGCGCCGTCGCGGCATCGCCTCGCGGATGCTTCAGATGGCGCTCGCCGGCGCGCGAGAGCGGGGTTGCCGGCGTGCCCGGCTGGCCTCCCAGCTTCAGGCCACCCGGCTCTACGAGGAGGCGGGCTTCACCGTCGAGTCCGAGGCGTTCGAGGAGGCGGGCATCGCGCACGTCTGGATGGGACGCCCGCTCGAGTCGAGCTCGTAACAGCGCCCGCTAGCGCGCCGGAAGAACGCCTTCCTCGAGCTGCGCCGCCGTGGCGCCCGGCCCTGGCCGTGCCTTCAGCTCCGCGCCCTCGATCAGCTCGCCGCAGTGGCTGCAGCACAGCTCCAGCCGTACATCGTGCCCACAGGCGGCGTGAACCGGAACGCGCGGCGGCCCCGCGGGCGCAGCGTAGCGGTCGCCCCACTGCAGTAGCGACACGATCACGGGATTCAGGTCGCTGCCCTTCTGCGTGGCGACGTACTCGTAGGACTCGGGGTGCTCGCTGTAGAGGCGCCGTCGCAAGAGCCCGTGCTCGACAAGCATGTGAAGCCGGTCGCTGAGGATGTTCGGCGCCGCTCCGGTGTTGCGCCGGATCTCGGCGAATCGTCGACGGCCGAGCAGCACCTCGCGCATGACAAGCAGCGTCCAGCGATCTCCAACGATCTCGAGGGCGCCGGCGACCGAGCAGTTCTGATCGGTGAATGGTCGGTAGGGCACAGCCCCATCATAGACTAGGCAGTTGCATTTTGATAGCGGCCTGCTAGGGTCGGTGACGCCGCTTGCAAAACGCTACCGCTGGGGGTTGCTCACGTGCCGCGCCGCTGGAAGGTCCTGACACTGGTCTCGATCGGCGTGTTCATGGTCAGCCTCGACCTGTTCATCGTCAACATCGCGTTCCCGAAGATCGAGCAGGACTTCTCGGGGTCTGACGTCGCCTCCGTCTCGTGGGTGCTGAATGCCTACGCGATCGTGCTCGCCGCGCTGATGGTCTCGGCGGGGCGATTCGCCGATCGTCACGGCCGCCGCCGATTCTTCCTCTATGGCCTGCTGATATTCGTCGTCGGCTCGACGCTCTGTGGAGCGGCATTCTCCGTCGGTTCCCTCGTCGCGGCGCGGGTGATCCAGGCCATCGGCGCCGCGTTGCTGCTGCCGACCTCTCTCGCGCTGCTGCTGCCGGAGTTCGAGCCCGCGGAGCGCCCGGCGGCGATCGGAGTCTGGGCGGCGATCGGCGGTGTCGCCGCGGCTGTGGGTCCCCCGCTGGGCGGGCTGCTCGTGCAGGCGAGCTGGCGTCTTGTCTTCATCGTCAACGTACCCGTCGGACTGGCCGCGCTCGCCTATGGACTGCGCCTGCTGCGCGAGAGCCACGACGAGCGCCAGGAGCGCCCGGACCTGCTCGGCTCGGCGCTCGTCATCGTCGCGGTCGGCGTGCTCGCGCTCGGCCTCGTGAAGGCACCGGCGTGGGGCTGGGGCGATACGCGCACGGTCCTCGCGCTGACAGGCGCGGCCGTTGGGCTCACCGCGTTCTGGGCGCGGTGCGTCGGGCACCCTTCCCCAGTCATCGACCCCGCGATGTTGCGAGTGCGCTCGTTCGCGACGGCGAACCTCGCATCGGTGTTCTTCTCAGCCGCCTTCGCGGCCTTCCTGCTCGCCAACGTTCTGTTCATGACCTCCGTATGGCATGACTCGGTGCTGACCGCAGGCGTCTCGCTGGCTCCCGGGCCAGCGACAGCCGCGACGTTCGCCGCGCTCTCCGGACGGCACATAAACCGATTCGGACAGCGGTCACTCGCGAGCATCGGAATCGCGCTGTTCGGGCTCGGCTTCCTG
Source organism: Solirubrobacteraceae bacterium (assembly GCA_035566835.1). Classification (GTDB taxonomy): domain Bacteria; phylum Actinomycetota; class Thermoleophilia; order Solirubrobacterales; family Solirubrobacteraceae; genus Palsa-744. The sequence continues at coordinate 35,050 of DATMQG010000111.1, read as the reverse complement.
TGGTGGCGGCTGCGCGTGGCCCACGCGCCCGACTACGCGGGCGAGATGCTCCCCGGCCTGCTCATCACCGGGGTCGGCGTCGGCCTCACCCTGCCAAGCCTCGCAAGTGCCGCTTCCTCCTCCCTGCCCCCCGCTCGCTTCGCAACCGGGTCGGCCGTGTTCGTGATGGGTCGCCAGCTCGGCTACGTGCTTGGCGTCTCGATCCTTGTCGCGGTACTGGGGAAACCCACCCCGGCCGGCGCCCTGGCGGGATTCGACCGCGGATGGGCCTTCATGATCGTCGCGAGCGCCCTCGGCGCCACCGCCGCACTGTTCATCGGACCGATCCACCGGGTCCCCGTTTCCTCCACCGCGGCCACCGCCAACGCGCGGGTCGCCGTAGAGGCGCGAAGATGACGAGCGCCATCTCTGAACCAGCGATCTGAGGAGGACCCATGACGGACGCGTTCATACTCGGCGGCGTACGGACGCCGGTCGGCCGATACGGCGGATCGCTATCGCACCTGCGGGTCGATGACCTGCTCGGAATGACGATGGTCGCCGCGTGCGAACGGGTCGGAGTCGAGCTCGAGCGCATCGAGGACATCGCGGCCGGCTGTGTGAACCCGGCGCACGAGGGCATGGGTGACGTCGCGCGGTGGGCGGCGCTCGCCGCTGGCTTCCCGGACTCGGTGCCGGCGATCACGGTGAACCGGTTCTGCGCCTCCTCGCTATCGGGTGCGATCTCGATCGCCCACGCCATTCGCAACGACGAGCTGGACGTCGGTCTGGCGGCCGGCGTCGAGTCGATGTCCAGATCCGGTTGGGCGCTGATGAAGGGCGACGCTCCATTCAGCCCCCGCGGGCCGGTGTTCATGCTCGACACGATGTGGGCCGGCGCCGGGGGCCCTCCCAACCCGACTCTGCTCGCCCGCGACGCGTACGTCGAAATGATCAAGACCGCCCAGAACGTAGCCGACCGCTACGAGCTGACGCGCGTGGAGATCGACGCCTTCGCACTGCGCTCGCAGGAGCATGCGCGCGCCGCGCGTGACTCGGGGCGGCTCGCCGCAGAGATCCACCCCGTGCCGATCCCCGCCACCCGCCGGGCGCCGGCGCGCACGTTCGAGCACGACGAGAGCATCCGCGACGACACGACCGCCGAGGGGCTCGCCGCGCTTCCGCCACAGCCGAACACCACCCAGATGACTGCCGGAAACTCATCGCCCCTGTCCGACGGCGCGAGCGCGGTCGTGCTCGCGAGTGCTGCGGAAACCGAGCAGCTCGGCGTCGAGCCGCTGGCAAGGGTGCTCGCCTCGGCAACCCACGCGCTCGATCCGCAGTTCATGGGGATCGCGCCCGCGTTCGCGATCGCCAAGGCGCTGGCAAGAGCGGGCCTGGCGCCGGCCGACATCGACGTCTGGGAGGTCCACGAGGCGTTCGCGGCGCAGGCGCTCGGAGTGCTGCGCGAGCTGCCACGCCAGCTCGACGGCTTCGAGGTCCCCGACGAGCGGCTGAACCCCAACGGCGGAGCCGTCGCCATCGGCCACCCGTTCGGCTCCTCGGGCACCCGCTACGTCCTCACGCTCGCGACCGAGCTGCACCTGCGAAACGCGCGTTACGGCGTGCTGGGCGTGTGCGTCGGGTCGGGCCAGGGAGTGGCACTGGTGCTGGAAAACCTGGCGCTCGGCTAGTCGCTAGCCTCTCCGGCCTTGCCGGCACCTTTCGTCCACGAGCTCCGCGTCCGCTACGGCGAGTGCGATCCGCAGGGCATCGTCTTCAACGCGAACTACCTGCTCTACTTCGACGTTGCCTTCACCGAGCTCTGGAGAGCCGCAGTGGGACCCTGGCAGGAGATGGTCTCCAAGGGCGTGGACGCCGTCGTTGCGGAGGCGAACCTCAACTTTCGCTCACCCGCGCGGTTCGACGATCAGCTGGGGCTGCGGGCGCAGGTGGCCCAGCTCGGCAACAGCGCCCTCACGACCGAAATCGACGTGATGCGCGGCCAGGAGCTGCTCGTGGCGGGGCGCCTGCGCCACGTGTGCGTGTCCACGCAGTCCAGCGGCGACGGCATGCCGTCCTGCCCCTGGCCAGCCGACATCCGTGAGCACCTGCTCACGTGGGCCCGAGACCACGGTAAGCCACTGGCGAGCTAGCCCGGACCGCTCCGTTCGGGCTCGCCCCCGCGAGCTGCAGCCGACCGGGTTCGCAACGGGCCGCGAGGATTTGCGAGGGCTGACGCGCAATAGGATCGCCACCGACGTGGACACTCAGACACATGGGCGCCAAGCCCCTGGCGAGCGCCCGGGGCTGTACTTCTACCACCCGGCGAGCCTGGAGCACGATCCGCGGGCACATTCGCCCCATCACCCCGACACGCCCGAGCGCCTGCTAAGTATCGAAAGGACCCTGGCGGCGCACGACTGGGCGGGATGGCAGCGCCGGCAGGCGCCGGCGCTGGACGAGGCCACGCTCGAGCTCGTCCACACGCCCGCGCACGTCGAGAGGATCAGACAGCTCTCCTCCGTCGGTGGCGGCGCGATCGACCCCGACACGATTGTGGGGGAGGCGTCCTACCGCGCAGCGCTGCACGCCGCCGGTGGGGCCTGCGCGATGGTGGAGGCGCTGATGCGCGAGGAGGCTCAGCTCGGGTTCTGCGCGATGCGGCCCTCGGGCCACCACGCGGGAGCCGATCGCGCGATGGGCTTCTGCCTGTTCAACAACGTCGCCGTCGCCGCCGAGCTGGCGATTCGCGAGCTCGGCGCCCGGCGCGTGTTCATCCTCGACTGGGACGTTCACCACGGCAACGGGACCGAACAGATCTTCCGATACCGCCCCGAGGTCCTTTTCGCGAGCGTCCACCAGGGAGGGATCTACCCCGGCACCGGCGCGCTCGGCGACGTCGGCTCCGGGCCAGGAGAGGGATACACGATCAACCTCCCCGTGCCGGCAGGCTCTGACGAGGCTCTGTGGCTCTCGCTGCTCGCGCACATCGTGCTCCCAGCGGCGCGCGCGTTCGATCCGGATCTCGTGCTGATCTCCGCCGGCTTCGATGCCCACCGGCTCGATCCGCTCGCCGAATGCCGGCTCGAGACGGAGTCCTTCGCTGAGATGGCCCGTCATGTTCGTCAGTTCGCGGCCGCGCGCCGGCTGCCGCTTGGCGCCGTGCTCGAGGGGGGCTACGAACCGCAGGCGCTCGCCGATTCGGTGCTCGCGACGGTGCTGGCGCTGAGCTCAGACGAGCGACCGCGCCCGGCTGCCCCGCAGGCGCCGCTCACGTCAAGTGCCGCCCGCCAGATCGGCCGTTACTGGCCGTTGTAGGACCGCGGTGAAGGCCCGCACTGGCCTGATTGCGGGTCCACTGGCTGCCCGCCGTGGAGAGCCGCGAGACCCGGGCCGCCGCGTTCGAGCCCCGGCCGGAGAGGAGGGGGCGCGAGCGCTCTGATAGACCCCGGACGATGGGCACACCCGAGAACCCCACGCGCCACCGCCGTCGGGGTCTGCAGAGGCGGCTCATCCTGCTCGCCACAGCGGTGGCGCTGGCGGGTCTGGTCGTCTTCGCGGTCTCGCGCCTGAACCTCCACGGCGTCGGTCACGCCCTCGAAACCGCAAAGCCGGGCTGGGTGGCACTGGCCGTGGTGCTGATGATGTCCTCGCTCTTCATGCGGGCCTGCTCCTGGCATCAGACGCTGCGTGCCGCGCTGCCCGAGACGCGGATCCGATGGGGGCCTGTCATCCGGGGGACGATGATCGGTGTGATGGCCTCGGCACTGTTTCCGGGGCGCGTCGGCGAGCCGACGCGGGTGCTGGTGCTCTCTCGCGACCTCGACGGTCCCGCGCGGCGACTGCTGCCGGTGATCGCCGGCACCGTCTTCTCGCAGACGCTGATCAACCTGGTGGCGCTCGCGATCCTTGCAGGCGTCACGTTCACGAGCGTCTCGCTGCTGCACCCGGCGGGCATCGTGACCGTGCTGGCGATCCCACTTGCGATCGGCGCCCTCGTGCTGGCCGGCCCGCGCATGGTGGCGCTGGGACGGCGATCGCGCTCGGAGCGGATCGCGCGCGCTGCGAACGCCGTGGTCCGGTTGCTGGACCTCGCCCGTCAGGGGTTGAGGGTGTTCGCACGTCCGCGCTATGGCGCGACCGCGATCGCCTTCCAGCTGCTGGCCTGGACGCTGCAGTGGCTCGCTTGCTACATGATCATCCTCGCGCTCGGCTTGGATGCCGACCTCACTGCGGCGGCCGCGATCCTGCTAGCGGTGAACGTGAGCGCGATCCTGCCGCCGACGCCATCGAACGTCGGCGTCTTTCAGGCTGCGTGCCTGGTCGTACTCGCCGCGTACGGCATCGGCGCCGCGCCGGGTCTCGCCTACGGCATCATCCTGCAGGCGGTGGAGGTCGTGACGGCGCTCGCACTCGGCATCCCCGCCCTGCTCAGCGAGGGCCTCAGCTGGGAGGACATCCGACCCAGGCGTGAGGAGGTCGAGCCTAGCGGCTAACCGGCCAGCGCACGCAGCGACTGGCGCAAGGAGCGCGTCGTCTGGAGCACCGCCGTGGGCTCATAGCCGCAGTGCGCCATGCAGTTCTCACAGCGCGGGTCCCTCCCGCGCCCGTACTTGCTCCAGTCGGTCGTTTCGATCAGCTCGCGGTAGGTCGTGGTGTAGCCGTCGGCCATCAGGTAGCAGGGGCGCTGCCAGCCGAACAGCGAGTAGCTCGGTATCCCCCACGCGGTGCAGTCGAATTCGGCCTTGCCTTCGAGGAAGTCCAGGAACAGCGGGCTGTGATTGAGCCGCCACTTCTTGCGCCGCCCGTCCGCGAACGCCTCTCCAAACAGCCTGCGCGTCTGCTGGACACCGAGGAAATGCTCCTGGTCGGGCGCTTTCTCGTACGCATAGGCGGGCGAGATCATCATTTCGTCCACCTCAAGGTCGTCGTTGAGAAAGTCGAGCACGTCGCGAACCGTCTTCGGCGAATCGTGCGTGAAGAAGGTCGTGTTCGTCGTCACCCGGAAGCCAGCCGCTTTCGCCGCCTTGATCGCCGAGACCGCCTTGTCGAAGACGCCCTCGCGCTCCACCGACGCGTCGTGGCGCTCGCGCATGCCGTCCATGTGGACCGCCCACGCGAAATATGGGCTCGGCTTGAAATTCTCTAGCTTCTTCTCGAGCAGCAGCGCGTTCGTGCAGAGGTAGACGAACCGCTTGCGCTTGATCAGCTCCGAGGCGATCACGTGAATCTCCGGATGGATCAGCGGCTCGCCTCCCGCGATCGAGACCATCGGCGCGCCGCTCTCCTCGATCGCGGCGATCGCCTGCTCCACGGGCATCCGCCTGCGCAGCTCGTGCTCGGGGTGTTGGATCTTGCCGCAGCCCGAGCAGGCGAGGTTGCACTGGAACAGCGGCTCGAGCTCCACGATCAGCGGGAATCGCTCGCGTTTGGCGAGACGCTGGCGCGTCAGGTACCAGCCCATGCGCGCGCTCTGCCTCATCCGCACCGCCATTGGCCTACCTTAGCCCCCCGGGGCCCACTCATGAAGCGACCTCGCGACCTCGCGCAACGCCCGTGCCGCGCGCAGCGCCCCGGCGGCGGCCTGCGGGCGCATCAGCTCATGTGAGGGGCTGTCGAGGACGACGCGCACGACGCCGAACGGCCGCGGCCCCGCACCCGCGGCAAGCCACACCGACTCCATGTCCACGGCGATCGCTCCCCCGGCGTGCAGCTCCCGGCGCCGCTCGCCGAGCGCCAGGCGCGAGACGCACGCGATCCTGCCGGGGCGCACCTTCATGCCGCGGCCAGTGAGCCGTCCGATGAGCTCATGCGTTGCCGCGCAGCGGACGACCGTCTCGTCGTGGCCGTCATCGTCGGCGTACACCTCCTCGGCGACGATCACTTCGCCCGGGATCGACTCGTCGTCGAGCCCGCCGCAGAAGCCGAGCACGAGCAGCGCGTCCGCCTGCTCCTGCGCCAGCGCCAGCGCCGCCGCCTGCGAGTGGGCGGGCCCCATACCGGTCTTGCGTACCCGCGCCCCGCGGGCGACTGATGAGATCAGGGCTGCCTCGATCCTCATCGGGGCAGCGATCAGCAGGCCGCTCACGGCCGTCCTGTCCCGGTAGCCGTGAACGCCCGCGCCGGGGTTCTCGCGGCCTCGGGCGAGCCACCACTGGAGGTGTCGATGTCGAGCGTGCTCAGGGCCGCCTCGGCGGCCGCATGCCCGCTGAGGACCGCGCCCTCGAGCGTCGCGGGCCAGCCCGTGTCGGTCCAGGCTCCCGCCAGCAACAGGCCGGAGACCGACGTCCTTGGGCCCGGCCGCAGCGCCCCGACCCCTGGAGCGGCGCGGAACGTCGCGGCGTGCTCGCGAGTCGCCACGAAGCATTCCACCTGCGCCTGCCGCGCACGCGGCAGAAGCTGCTCCAGCGCCGGCAGGTAGCGCTCCCGCAGGGCGTCCACGCTCATTCCCATCTCGCGTTCGGCGCCCGAGAGCGACACCGCCAGATACTGGGAGCCGGCCGGAGCGCCGCCCGCCGCCGTGCGGTCGAACAGATACTGCACCGGCGTCTGCACACCGGCCGCGAACGCGTGCTCGCAGACGAGCCGGTCGTAGAGGATGTGGAGGTTGACGATCGGCGAGCTGCCGAGCGCGCGCAGCCTTCCTGCGAGGTCCGGAATCAGGGGCTCAAGCAGCGCCGCTGCGCGGGCGTGCGGCACTGCCAGGATGACCGCCTGCGCGCTCAGCCCGTCCGACGCGAGCGCCGCGCCGTGCTCGGGCCGGTCCTGCCCGGGATCGAGGGGGCCGTCGCCGTCGAGCGCGCCGCGCCCGCCCCTGCCATGCACTTCGAGGCCGTCCGCGGTCCGCTGCAGCCGCTCCGCGCGCCAGCCGAGCGTGACCTCGACGCCGGCGTGCTTCAGCGCCGCCAGCGCCGGCTCGCCGATCGTCTCGCCGAGCGTGCCGGCGTGAAAGCCGATGTCTCCCGCGTCGGCACCGGAGAGCAGGCCCTGGCGAAACACGAATGCGCCGAGCTCAAGCGACGCCTGCGCCGCGGGGAGGTTCAGCGTGGGAAGCGCGACCAGGTCCCACAGGGCACGCACCGCGTCGGGACCCTGGCCGCGGCGTGCGAGCCACTCGCCGAACGTGTGCTCGTCGAGGTCCGCGTGCTCGGGGCTAAGCCGCAGGAGCGCGTACGCGGTCCGCACCGCACCGAGGCGCTGCGGCAGGCTCAGATATGGGTAGCGAAGCAGCGACCCCATCAGATGAAGCGGCGCCGGCAGCGCGCCGCGGCGCAGCCGAACGACGGGAGCACCGGGTTTGAGGACGGGGATCTCGAGGCGCGGCTGAATGCTCACGCGCTGCTCGCTCCCGAGTCGGCCAAGCAGCGCGCGGTAGGCGTAGCAGCAACGCAGGAACACGTGCTGTCCGTTGTCCATCTGAAGGCCCTCGCGCTCGAAGGAGTACGCGGCACCGCCGAGCCGGCGCCTGACCTCGACGAGCCTCACGCGAGCGCCTGCGGCCGCGCAGTCGAGCGCGGCGGTGATTCCGGCGAGACCGCCTCCGATCACAACGACGCGGCGCTCGGAGCTCAAACCCGGCCTCCCAGCATGCTTCGTGCAGCGACGAGGGCCTTCTCGTAGGCCGGCAGCGAGATCCGCCGCTGCGCCGCCCGCTCGGGGTCCGCCTCGATACGGTCGAGCAGCCTGCGGTAGATCCCGGCCATCGCGAGCACGCTCGCCGCGCTGCGCCTGTCCAGCAGCGGCGCCAGCTCAAGGCCGCGGTCGAACCATTCACGGGCGCGCTCGGCCTCGAAGCGCATCAGCTCATACAGCCGCCGTGCCTCCTCACTCGCCTGCCCGTTCGCGCTCGCGTCGACACGCGCGAGGCCGGCGAGCACCGCGGGTGCGCCGGCCTGGCCGCGCTGCGGGCGTTCATCCCCGCCGATCACACCGAACCGCCTGAGGTCCTCCTTGGGTAGGTATACGCGGCCGTTCTCCGCGTCCTCGCGCAGGTCGCGCAGGATATTCGTGAGCTGCAGGGCGACGCCGAGATCGTCCGCCAGCCGTTCGACCTCGTCGGAGTTGGCGGCAGCGCGCTCGGAGACGACGAAGATCGCCAGGCACACGCGCCCGATCGCCCCGGCGACGCGCCGGCAGTAGACGACGAGATCGTCGAAGTGCTCGTACTCGACGCCCGTTACGTCCATGCGCACGCCCTCGATCAGCTCGCCGAGCGCGCCGCGGGGAAGCGCGAAGCGCGCGTGAGCGTCCGCGAGCGCGATCATCAGGAGATCGGCACCTGCCCCCTCCGGCTGCTCGGATTCGAGCGCGGCCAGCGCCACGGTCTCGGCGCCGAGCCGCCGGAGCTTCTCCTCGCACGGGAGCGAGCCGTCACCGATGTCGTCGACCCGCCGCGCCCACGCGTACACCGCGCACATCGCCCGGCGCCGCTCGCGGGGAAGCAGGCGGATCCCGTAGTAGAAGTTGGCAGCCTGCGTTCGCGTCAGCCGCTCGCAGTACGAGTAGGCGCGTGCCACCTCCGGCCGCGTGCTCATCGCCTCCGCCCGCGGCGATCGCCGAGCGTCTGTGAGAGGACGAGCAGCCGCCGCCAGCGCCCGGCCCGTGGCGGACCGGGCAGGACGTCGTAGCCGGCGCGCTCGATCGCGTCGAGCGCCGCGCGTCCGCCCGCGACGAAGCCGGCGAGCGCAAGCCGCGCCCGTCCGTGCAGCTCGCCGATCAGCGGAGCGCCGTCGGACAGCAGCCCGCGCGCCCGGGCGACCTCGAAAGCAAGCACGCCGCGTAGCTCCTCGCCGGCGTGCGCCGCAGCGAGGTCCTCGACCGTGCAGCCGAAGCGCGTGAGGTCCTCAGCGGGCAGGTAGACGCGTCCGCGGACGAGGTCCTCCGCCACGTCCTGGCAGTGCTCGGTCAGCTGCAGCGCGGTGCAGATCGAGTCCGACAGCGCGACCCGCTCGGGAGTCGCGCTGCCGAGCACGCCGAGGACGAGCTCGCCGACGGGGTCGGCGGAGAGCGCGCAGTAGCCGCGAAGCTGCTCCCAGGTCGCGTAGCGGCTCACCCGCTGGTCCATGCGATTGGCCTCGATCAGGCGCACGAACGGCTCGCGCGCCAGCCCGCAGTCGCGCAGGGTCGGCGTGAGGCGCACGAGCAGCGGATGCTCCGCGCGGCCTTCGAAGGCGCGATCGAGCTCTGCTTCCAACCAGTCCAGGGATTGCAGGCGGTCGCCGCTCGCCGAGTCTCCCAACTCGTCGACGAGCCTGGCGAAGCCATAGAGGGCGAGCAGGTGGGAGCGGACCTGCCGCGGAAGCGCGCGGCTCGCGACAGGGAAGTTCTCCGTTCGCGCGCGCGCCATGACGGCGTCGGCGGCGGGAGCGCCGATCGGGGCTTCGGCTATCAGCGTCCCCCCTTCTGCCCGATGCGTCCACCGGGCAGAACGTCCGCTCCATCCTGCGAGCACGCCGCGAGGCAACGGCCGAGCGCCATGATCGGGAAGGTCAGCCGGTAAAGGTGGTAGTTGATGTAGTAGTCCGACGGGAAGCCTGTCCCCGTGTACTGCGGCTCGTCCCAGCCGCCGTCGGCGCGTTGGGTGTCGAGCAGCCAGCCGACGCCCTGCTCGACGGCCGCCGAGCGCTCCCCGGCGGCGTGCAGCGCGAGCAGCGCCCATCCAGTCTGTGACGCGGTGCTGGGGCCGTGGCCGATCCAGTGCGGGTCGTCGTAGGAGCGCGGGTCCTCGCCCCAGCCGCCGTCCTCGTTCTGGATTCGCGCCAGCCAGGCGACCGCACGGCGTATGCACGGCTGCGAGGGATCGACTCCGGCCGCGATCAGTGCCGGGATCACCGCGCCGGTGCCGTAGATGTGGTTGACGCCCCAGCGCCCGAACCAGGACCCGTCGTCCTCCTGGCAGTCGAGCAGCCATTGCACGCCGCGCCTGGCGGCCGGGGAGTCGGCCAGCCCGAGCTCGCCGAGCATCTCGACGGTGTGGGCGGTCACGTCGGCGCTCGGCTCGTCGACCACCTCGCCGAAGTCCAGGAACGGAAGCTCGCGGACGAGCGTGCGCGTGTTGTCCGCGTCGAAGGCGCCCCAGCCACCGTCCGAGCTCTGCATGCCCTCCACCCAGTCGAGCGCGCGAGCGACCGCTTCGGCGATCTGCGAGGCGACCTCGAGCGGCGGCCGATTCCCGTTGTGGTCGATGGCCCCGTTGGGCGTACTGTCGGGCGCGGGCGCCGCTGGCCCCCGGGCGACGCGGCGAAGCGCGAGTACGACCTCGGCCGTGTCGTCGACGTCGGGGTAGTTCACGTTGTCGAACTCGAACGCCCAGCCGCCGGGCGCCAGGCGCGGCCTCGCCACCGTCCAGTCGCCCGGCACGGTCACCTCCTCGCCGAGCAGCCACTCCGCGGCGCGCACCATCGCCGGGTGATCGCCGGCGAGTCCCGCGTCGCTGAGCGCGACGATCGCGAGCGCCGTGTCCCACACCGGCGATTGGCAGGCTTCCAAGCGCCTGCTCGCTCCCTCCGGCGCCCCGACCCCACGGGAGTCGTCCTGATCCTCGATCATGAACCCGTCGAGCCCTTCGAGGCCGCGTCGCATCACAGGATGCTCGAGCGGATAGCCGCCCAGATGCAGCGCGATCAGCGAGTAGACCCACGGCGGCTGGATGCCACCCCAGGAGCCGTCGGCCTCCTGACGACGGACCATCCAGCGCTCTGCCCGCCCAAGCGCCAGGCGACGGAGCGGGCTGATCGGGCGGCGCTCATACGCGCGCAGCGCGCGATCGAGCCTCGCCAGCCATGCGCCCCGGCGAGAGGCCGGGCGCTCGGCGGCGCCCGCAGCCGGACGGCGGGGGTTCAGCTCATCGAGGCCGAACTGCAGCGGGCGCACGGGACGGTGGGCTTTGACGACCGACAGTGCGACGATCGTCTGCCGCGCCCAACAGCCGAAGTCGTAGACGTTCAGCGGAACCCAGGAGGGCATCAGGATGATCTCGGGGGGCAGCGCGGGCACGCGGTCCCACGACCACAGGCCGAACAGGGCGAGCCACAGCTGGGTGAAGACTCGCGCCCGCTCGAGACCGCCTTCCCGGCGGATGAACGCGGCGGCTTTCAGCATGTGCTCCGCCTCGGGCGGATCTCCCGCCAGCCGCAGCCCCCAGTAGGCCTCGATCGTCGTCGAGAGCTCGCCCGGAGCGCCGTGGAAGTTCGCCCATGTTCCGTCCGTCCGCTGCTGCGAGCGGATCCAGGCCGCGGAGCGCTCGGTCTCGTCGGCGCGGCGGACCCCGAGGAACTCGCGCAGCAGCATGTCCTCGGCGTCCATCGTGACGTTCGTCTGAAGCTCGCCGCGCCACCAGCCCGCGTCGTCCTGAAGGGAGAGCAGGTAGTCGCAGGCGAGCTCGAGGCCCACTCTCGCCTCGCTGTATGTGCCGACCGTGGAAGACGCCATGGTGGGAAAGCTAGATCTTTTTCGTCAATGACGACATTTGCACCACCTCCGCGGATGCCGGGGCGCCACCCGAGGACATCAGAAGCCGCGGCGGAACGAGCACCTCCGGGTGCGCGCGCGTGATCACGTGGCGCCGCAGCGCCGCCTCGGAGACCGAGCGCGGTTGCGGGGAGATGAAGCGATACACGATCAGCCCGTCGACGTCGCGCCGTTCGAGCAGACGGAATCCGGGCGCCGGCGGACTGCCAGCGGAGGGCCGCAGCGGGGCGTAGCCGGTCTCGTCGATCTCCGCCACGACGACCGCGCTGCCCCGCGGCAGGTTCCTCAGCGGATGCAGGTAGTACTCGAGCGGCGCGCCGCCCAGCTCCACCGTGGTGATCGCACGTGCACCACCACCGCGCAGCAGCTTTGCGACCCCGCGCCAGTTGCCGCGCTGCAGCCGCGGGCTGAGGTCGACGTCGAGCGACAGCACGAGGAACGCGAGTACGAGGATCGCTGCGAGCGCGATACCCGCGCGCCCGGTGCCCGGCCAGACGAGCAGGGCCGCGATCAGCGCCGTGACGGGGATCATCGCGCCGACGAGATTCCGGGGCGCGAGGTAGTCGGCGCCGAAGGCCGCGAGCGCGACCGGGATCAGAACGCCGCAAGCAGCTATCGAGAGGACCATCAGCAGACGGTGCCTGCGAGCATTGTCCTCGGCGCCTTCCACCGCGAGGACGCTGGGCGGGTGGTCGAGCAGCCGCCACACGCCAAGGCCCGCGCCCGCGAGCACGACGAGCCCCACGAGCAACTCGACGCCGTGTCCCAGCGGCGCGGCCGAGTAGCCCGTGAGGAAGTACTGCGGGATCGCTTCGAGTCGTTCTGCGATGGGCCATCGCCCGATCCACTGGGTGCCATGGCCGCCTTGCGCGGAGATCAGCGGCACCAGCGCGAGGCCGGCGATCAGCAGCGCCCCGGCGGCGGGCAGCGCCGCGCGCCGCGTCGCTCGCCCGCCCAGCAGCCATAGGACCATCGGTATCAGAAGGAACACCGCGAAGTAGTGGCTGAGCAGCGCCAGCACGCCGCTCGCAGCGAACGCGGCCATGCTGGCCGATCTCCGATCGGTCGATCTTTGATCGGTCGATCTCCGATCGGTGTCCGTCGGACGGCGCTCGGCTCGCAGGAAGCAGAGCAGCGCAAGCCCAGCGGTCAGCACGAACAGCCCGTATGCGCGAGCCTCCTGTGAGTACCACACGAACAGCGGGTTCACCGCGACGAGCGCCGCGGTGACGATCGCGGCGCCGCGACCGGCGAGCTCGTGGCCGATCGCCCAGGCCACCGCCACGGTCGCGACGCCGGCCAGCGCCGAGGGCAGCCGCAGCGCGAACTCGCCGCTGCCGAGCAGGCGGTAGTCGAGCCACTCGACCACGTACCACAGCGGCGGCGTGTTCTCGCTGTGCACCATCGCCCGCAGCGTCGCCGACAGGCTCGTGTGGAGCACGTGTACCGGCGTGTAGGCCTCGTCATACCAGAAGCTCTGCAGCCCAAGCGTCGAGAAGCGCAGCGCGGCGGCGAGCACGAGCAGCGCGGCCAGCGGCCACCAGGCCGGCAGCCGCCGCTCGGCAGCGGCGGGGGCGGCCGCCGCTGCGCTCGCGGCGCTCATCGCGGGCACATCCCCCGTGAGGCGACACCGAAGCAGCCGTAGCGGTCGGCGCGTACGTCTTCGACCTTTGGCGGCAGGTACCAGCCGCCGTGAACGGTCCGCCGACCGCCGCTGAGTGAACCGTAGACGACCAGGCAGAGCTGGGTTCTCGCTTTCGGAGCACCCGGGCTCGTGTTGCCGCATACGACCTCGTGCTGGCTCGCGGGGCCGAACAGTTCCTGCTCGATCGACAGGTTGTGGTAGCGGTGACCGGTATATGCACGCCAGGTCGCAAGGTCCGCGATCAGGCGATGGTTGATGTGCGTCTGGCGTGCGACGTCGTTCACGGTCGCGATCGCGAGCAGCAGGCCGAGCAGCGCCAGCAGGGTCGTCTCGATCAGCCGCAGCCGCCCCGATCCGGGCAGCTCGCGCGCCCGCGGGCGTAGCCAGGCGGGCAGGCCGCTGAAGCGGTCGTGGTGTGCGGGTGTCGGGGCGTCACTCATTGGACTGGTGCGAACAGAGGCGAGGTCTGGTGCACGATGAACAGCGCCTGCACGGCGAGCGTGGCGAGCAGCAGGCGCCTGTCGCGTGTCACGACGGCGAGTGGAAGCGGCCAAAGGATGTACCAGGCAAGCAGCCATGTGCTCGTCACCGAGATCGCGAGCAGCGTCCAGCCCGATGCCGCGACCCAGTCATAGCCACGCCACGTACGCCACATCAGGTGCAGCGCGATCAGCACGAGCGCTGCCTTCAGCAGGTCGTGGTCGACCGGGAACACGCCCGGCTTGCCGAACAGGTGGGCCAGCTCGGCGGCGAAGCTGTCCGTGGACACGAAGGCGGCGTCGCGGTTCAGTGCCGAGACGACGTCAAGCCCATGCACGCCGAAGGCGAGATAGGCGAGCAGCGCCCCTAACGCGAGCGCGCCGAGCGCGCCGAGAATCGGGGCCAGTCGGCGCCTGGAGAGGATCATGAACGGCAACAGCGCCGCGACCGTGGCCTTGACGAGCGCGCCGCCGACGACCACCGCTCCGGCCGCGGCGTCGCGCCCGGCAAGCGTCAGGCTCACCGCTGCCATCATCAACAGCAGCATCAGCAGGTCGTTGTGCGCTCCCCCGAGCCCGTAGATGACGTACAGCGGGTTGGCGCCGACGGCGAGGATCGCCCAGGCCGGGTTCAGATGCCGCTTCTCGGCACAGCGCCAGGTGAGCACCAGCATGCCGACGCTGGCCAGCTGCGCCACGACCTTCATTCCCCAGAGGGCACCCGTCACGCCGAGGGGCGCAAACGGATAGGAGAACAGCGTGTACAGGGGGCCGTAGGCGGTGGCAACGTGCCTCCAGTCGTGGCCTACGTACTGGAAGACCGGATCGCGGCTGATCGCGACCGGGCCGTGCAGGTACGGGTTGAGCCCGTGCTCGACCCCCATCCGCGCGTAGGCGATGTAGCTGAAGATGTCTGTCGAGATCAGGATCGGCCCGGCGAAGACGATCGCGTGCAGTGCCGCGATCAGCACGATCGCCCAGCGTTTTGAGATCACCGCGCCCCGCTGGCCGCGGGTGAGGAGGAGCATGAGCGCATAGGCGCCCGCGAAGACGAGGATCGCGATCAGAAAGACGCGATAGCCCAGGCGCTCCCCGATGCCCTGAAGCCAGCTTGCGATCGGTGGCGATTTCGGGATCAGCGGCGAGCGGCCGGCGGCGCCGTCGAGGACGATCTCGGTGGTCGCAGCGAGGATCAGCAGCGCCAGCAGCGAGACCAGCGCCGGCCGCCACGACTCAGAGCGGATGCGGGCGACGCCGCGTTCGCCCTGGGTGGCGACGCTCACGAAGGCGCGAAGCTCACAGCGCGGTCCAGACCGTCTTCGTCTCCAGGTAGGCGTCGAGGCCGTCGTGGCCGTGCTCGCGGCCGATCCCCGAGGCCTTGAAGCCGCCGAAGGGAGTCGATGGATCGACGAGCCCCCAGGTGTTGATGTACACCGATCCCGCCCGCAGCATCGCCGCGAGGCGGTGGGCGCTGGAGACGTCGCGCGTCCAGACGCCGGCGGCGAGGCCGTACTCGCTGTCGTTGGCGCGCTGCGCGACCTCCTCGAGCGTGTCGTATGGAGACGCGACGAGCACGGGCCCGAAGATCTCCTCGCGGGCGATCCGCAGATCGTCAGAGGTGACGCTGAACAGGGTGGGGGCGACGAAGTAGCCGCCGCTGTCGCCCAGCGTCGTCTCGCCACCCGTCAGCAGTTCGGCGCCCTGCTCGCGACCCGAGTCGATGTAGCTCATCACCCGGTCGCGCTGCTCGGCGGAGATGAGCGGGCCGAGCTGCGTGTCCGGGTCAAGCCCCGCCCCGAGACGCGCGGCCTTGGCCTGCTCGGCCAGCGCGCCGAGGACCTCGTCGTAGCGATCGGCCGGGACGAACAGTCGCGAGCCCGCGTTGCAGGCCTGCCCGGAGTTGAAGTAGATCGCCTGGAAAGAGCCCTGGATCGCGGCCTGGATGTCCGCGTCCGCGAGGATCACGTTCGGTGACTTGCCACCCAGCTCGAGCGTCACGCGCTTGAGCGCGCGCCCGGCCTTCGCGCCGATCTCCCGCCCCACGGCCGTCGAGCCCGTGAAGGCGATCTTGTCGATTCCGGGGTGATCGACCAGCGCCGCGCCGGTCTCGCCGTCGCCCGTGAGCACGTTCAGCACCCCCGGCGGGAAGCCGACCTCGAGCGCCAGCTCACCGAGCCGTAGCGCGCTGAGCGGTGTCTGCTCCGCCGGCTTGAGCACGATCGTGCAGCCGGCGGCCAGCGCCGGTGCGATCTTCCATGCGGCCATGAGCAGCGGGAAGTTCCACGGCACGATCTGCGCGCAGACCCCGACCGGCTCGCGACGCGTGTAGCAATGCATGTTCGGCGCGCTCACCGGCAGCACGTTGCCCTCGATCTTCGTCGGCCAGCCCGCGAAGTAGCGCAGGTGCGCGACCGTGCCCGCGACGTCGACGTACTGCGCCAACCCCACCGGCTTGCCGTTGTCGAGCGACTCGATCTGCGCGAGCTCCTCGGCGCGTGCTTCGATCGCCTCCGCGAGAGCGAGCAGCAGACGCTCGCGCCCGGATGCGGGCAGCGAGGGCCAGGGCCCGTCCGCGAACGCCTCGCGCGCGGCCGCGACAGCGCGCTCGACATCCTCGGCGCCCCCGTGCGCCAGCTCGGCGATCTCGCGCCCGGTGGCGGGATCGAGCGTCGCGAAGGTGCGCCCGTCGGCCGCCTCGGGACGCTCGGAGCCGATCAGGAGGCGGTGGGACTGCGAGATGAATTCCCGCGCGGGGGCGCTCAGCGCGGCGGGAAGGGCGTCTGCGGAGATAGTGGTCATCCAGGGAGCCTATCTCGACGCCGGGAAGCCCGCTATGGGCGCAGCACGATCTTCAGCGCCTCTCGCCGGTCATACAGCCGATAGGCCTCCGGCGCCTCCTCGAGAGGCATGTGGTTGCTCACCAGCGGCGCCGGGTCGAGCTGCCCGGAGGCCATCATCGCCAGCACACTGTCGAGGTGTCCGATCACGTTCGCCTGACCCGAGCACAGGCGCAGCGCCTTGATCCACAGCAGGCCCATATGCACCTCGCAGCGCTCGGCGTAGACGCCGATCGCCTGCACCGTGCCGCGCTTGCGTGTCAGGCGCAGGGCGAGCTCCAGCGCGCGCGGGTCGCCGACCGCGTCGATGCAGAGGTCCACGCCACGTCCGCCGGTCGCCTCGCGCGCCGCGGCGCGCGGGTCGCCGTCCGTCAGGTGCACGGGCAGCGCCCCGAAGGACTCCGCGACGCGCAGCCGCTCGGGCACGGAGTCGACGGCGATCACCCGTGACGCGCCGAGGGCGCGCGCCGCCTGAACGGCGCAGAGCCCGACCGGTCCGAGACCGAGCACTGCGGCGACGTCGCCTGCTCGCAGGCCGCCGTCGACGACGGCGTGGTAGCCGGTGCCCATCACGTCGCCCGCGAACAGCGCGACGTCATCGCTCATGCCCTCGGGGACGCGTCGCAGCACGAGGTCCGCGTTGGGGACCAGCGCCTGCTCGGCCTGGGTTCCCGGCAGCGAGCCGAGCGTCGCGCCGTGGCCAAACGTGCGCGAGAAGTCGCACTGGTGAAACCAGCCGCGACGACAGAAGAAGCAGTGCCCGCAGGCGGTCTGGAAGCACCCGAGCACGCGATCGCCGACCTCGAGCTCGCGCACGCCCGCTCCGGCCGCGATCACCGTTCCCACGTACTCGTGCCCGATCGTGAAACCGGGCTCGATCTGTACGCGGCCGTGGTAGATGTGCAGGTCGGAGCCGCACACGCCGCTCGCCTCGATCCTCACGATCGCATCGGAGGGCTCCTGCAGCTGCGGCTCCTGGACGTCCTGCACGAGAACCTCGCCTGGAGCCTGGAAGGTGACGGCACGCATCGGGGCGCCACCTTAGACGACGGCGCGTGAGCGGCGCGAGCCGGCGTCGCGAGCGGTCATCGCGAAGCACAGGCGAGCGAGCGGAACGCTTATGCTGGGGGCATGTCCGGGCCCTCCAAGGCGGTGCTGATCACGGGCTGCTCCTCCGGCATCGGACACGCGACGGCGTCGCGGCTGGCAGGGTCGGGCTGGAAGGTGTACGCCTCGGCGCGGCGACCCGAGACGATCGAGGACCTGCGGCAGGCCGGCTGTGAGACGCTGGCTCTGGACGTGACCGACGATCAGTCGATGCGCGCCGCGGTGGATAGGATCGAGCAGGCGGAGGGCGCCATCGGGGTGCTCGTCAACAACGCCGGCTACAGCCAGAGCGGAGCGATCGAGACGGTCCCCCTCGACGCCGTGCGCCGCGAGTTCGAGACCAACGTCTTCGGTCTCGTGCGCCTCACCCAGCTCGTGCTGCCGAAGATGCGCGCTCAGCGGTGGGGCAAGATCGTCAACCTCGGCTCGGTCGGAGGGCGCGTCTCGTTCCCCGGGGGCGGCCACTACCACGCCACCAAGCACGCCGTCGAGGCAATCTCCGACGCGCTGCGCTTCGAGCTTCGGGGCTTCGGAATCGACGTGATCCTGCTCGAGCCCGGGCTGATCACGACCGAGTTCGGCACGACCGCGAGCGCGAGCATGAGCGACGTCACGAGCTCGGATGACGATCCCTACGCGCACTTCAACGCGACCGTCGGGGCGGTTACGAGGGGCGCGTACGAGAACCCGATGATCAGACTGATCGGAGCAGGGCCCGAGCGAATCGCGAAGGTGATCGAGCGTTCGATCAGCCGCCGCCACCCGCCCGCACGCATAACGATCACGCCATCGGCCAAGATCCCGATCGCCATGCGTCGCCTGCTTCCCGACCGCGCCTGGGACGCGGCGATGCGCAGGCAGTTCCCCCAGCCCGGGTGAGCGAGGCGAGAATCATCGAGCGCGTGCGCTCGCGCGCCTCAGGCCCGAACGTGATTGCGTCTCACGCGGGGACGGCCGCGCGTGCGGCCGGCCTGCCCACTGCGAATCCCTGCGCGTAGTCGACGCCGTAATCACGGAGCAGCGTGAGCGTGGCGCCGTCGCCGACGAACTCGGCGATCGTCAGCCTGCCCATGCCGCGCACGACGTCCGCCAGGGCCTTGACCACCAGCTGATCGGTCCTCGAGACGGGCAAGCTGCGGATGAAGCCGCCGTCGATCTTCAGGAAGTCGAACGGCAGCTGCTTGAGGTACTGAAATGAGCCGAAGCCCGACCCGAAGTCGTCGAGCGCGACGCTGCAGCCGCACGCCTGGACGCCTTCGCAGAAGGCCCTTGCCCGTGCCATGTCCGAGATCGCGGCGGTCTCGGTCACCTCGACGATCAGCCGCGACGGGTCGACGCCGCGGCGCGCGAGACCGCGCTCGATGTGAGTGAGCATCGCCCCGTCGGTCACCGACAGCGTGGACACGTTGATCGCGATGTTCGCGCCGTACTCGACGCGATCTTCGGCGAGGAGCGCGAGCACCTTGCCGAGCACGAGGCGGTCGATCTCCCTGACCAGCCCGTAACGCTCGGCGGCCGGCAGGAAGTTGCCGGGACCAACGAGACGTCCGTGCGGTTCGTCCGCGAGGCGGACGAGCGCCTCGAAGTGGGAGACACGCCCGTCCAGGAGCGAGACGATCGGCTGAAAGTGCAGCAGGAAGAGGTCGTCCGCGAGCGCGCGGCGCAGGCGCTGCAGCCAAGGGCGCCGGCGAAGCCCCGCCTGCGAGGAGAATCCGTTGGTCTGCGATGGCCGCCCGGCCGTGTCCCGGTAGCGGCGCTTCGCGCGTGCGGCCGCGGCCCGCAACAGCAGGCGATGGCTGGCACGGGTGGTGGTCGAGCTCGGCATGCCCGACGGTGTTCGACGGCCCGGTCCTCTCCCCTGCGGCGTGCACCGGAGCGCCCAGCCGGCGCAGCGAGCTCAGCGGCGGGCCACGCCCGCGTAGGGGCGCCTGGCACGGTCCGAGACGACCAGCAGCAGCGCCACCAGCACGAAGTTCATGACCACCGATGACCCTCCGTACGCGACGAACGGAAGCGTCACGCCGGTGAGCGGAATCACGCGCGTGACGCCGCCGACGATCACGAACACCTGCAACGCCACGATGAACGAGAGTCCGGCCGCGAGCAGCTTGGAGAAGGAGTCCCGCGCCAGCACCGCGGTCTTCAGGCCTCGCGCGATGAACAGCAGGTACACGAGCAGCAGCGCCGCGCCCCCCAGCAGGCCGAGCTCGTTGACGATGACGGCATAGATCATGTCGCTTTCGGGGACCGGCAGGATCGGAGGGCCATGATGGGAGGCCCGCAGCAGCGACTGGTCGAAGCCCGTCCCCAGCAGTCCACCGTCGGCCTGGGCGAACATCGACTGCGCGAGCTGGTAGCTGCCGCCGGGACTCTTGTAGAGGACCGGGTCGAGCGGGTGTTCCCACGCGAGCACGCGGGCGTGGACGTGGCTCACGTGCCCCACGACGAACCACGCCCCGATCGCGAACAGAACCAGGCCGATGAACGGGAACGAGAAGCGTCCCGTGGCGACGTAGAGGAGCGCGAGGAAGGCGCCGTAGAACATCAGCGACGTGCCCAGCTCGCGCGTGATCAGCAGCGTCGCCATCGCCGCGCCCCACACGATCAGCATCGGGCCGAACTGCTTCATCGGCGGGATCGTCAACCCCAGCACGCGCCGTCCCGCCGTCACAAGTACTTGGCGGTTGTCGCGCAGATAGCTCGCCAGGAACACGACGATCGCGATCTTGGCGAGCTCCGCCGGCTGGAAGGAGACGCCGCCGACGCGGATCGCGAGGTAGGCGCCGTTGACCTGCTCGCCGATCCCCGGAAGCCGCGGCAGCACCGTCGCCACGATGCCCACCGTCGCGATCGTGTAGCGGTAGCGCTCGAGCACGCCGACGCCGTCTCGCAGGGCGACGATGGTCGCGGCGAACAGCGCTAGCCCCAGCACCATCCACTGGGCCTGCTGGCGGGCGAGCACCGGGTCGATCCGGTACACCATCACGATGCCGACGCTCGCGAGCACGGCCGTGAGCGGGAACAGGTACGGATCCGCGTAGGGCAGCGCGTAGCGGATCACGACATGCCCGGCAAGGCACAGTCCGAGGAACAGGGCGCCGTAGGTCAACGACACGCTCGAGGCGTGGTTGAGCGTGAAGTTCGTCGACGCGCCGGGCGTGTTGTTCTCGGCCTGGATGAAGATCGCGGTGAAACCCGCGATGACCAGCAGCGCCGAGGGCAACAGGCCCAGCAGCTCGCGATTTCTCGGGCTGAGCACGCGTCGAGGGTACCTTGGCATGCGGCGCGAGACCGCCGCTACCGACGCTAGGCTTGACGCGCGAGCACGCCGTCGGGTGGGCGAAAGCCCGCTCCCGGAAAGATGAGCCGTCCTCCCGTGACACCCACCAGAGACGAGCGCCCGTCCTCGCCGGGATGGAGCATGGGCAGGCGCTTCCTGCTGGCCGGGGTGGCGATCGTCCTTCTCAGCGGTGGGGCGAGCGCGACGATCCTCGTCAACAAGGTCAGCGGCATCGCCGAAGAGGTGTTCCCGAAGGTCAACCTGATCAACGCCCCCAAGGGCGTCGTCACGCCCGTGTACAGCGGCGGCCCGCAGACGTTCCTGATCCTCGGCACCGACAGGCGCACCGGCTCCAAGGACGCCGCCGACCGCGAAAACCCCCCGCATAGCGACACGATGCTGCTCGTGCGGCTCGACCCGGAACGGGGGCAGACCTCGATCATGTCGATTCCGCGCGATCTGATGGTCAACATCACCGCCCCGGGCGGGCAGCTCTACGGCAACGAAAAGATCAACGCCGCATACACGATCGGCAGCAGGGCCAGCGGGGCCAAGGGAGGCATCGTGCTCGCCGCGGAAACAATCGAGAAACAGGTCTTCCCGGGGCTCAAGCTCAACGGGATCCTGGACGTGAACTTCCAGGGCTTCATCAAAGTCGTCGACACGCTCGGCTGCGCGTACGTGAACGTCGACCACCACTACTTCAACCTCAACAACGGGTCAGCTGAAACCAACTACTCGAGCATCAACCTGCAGCCGGGCTACCAGAAGCTCTGCTACCAGAACGCGCTCGACTACGTCCGCTACCGCCACACCGACTCGGATTTCGTGCGCGTCGCGCGCCAGCAGGACTTCCTGCGCAACCTGCGCGAGCAGATCTCACCCGAAGACGTGCTCGGCCAGATCGACACGGTCGCCAAGGCGGTTGGCCAGGCGATCAACTCGACGTTCCATGCGTCGACGAGCGAGCTGCTCGAACTGGCCAAGCTGGTCGCCTTCTCGCAGGCGAAGCCCATTCGCCAGGTCAGGTTCCTCACGACCAACGTGGATCTCAAACTGGGGGGAGGCTCCTACGTCACCTCCACGCCCGAACTGGAGGCCCGCACACTGCACAGCTTCCTCTACGGGCATGAAACGCTCCAGCTGCAGTCCTTCCGGCCGCCGGCGCACAGCGTCGGCCATGGACGTCACGGCGCGAGCACGGCGGGCGCGCCGACGCTTGGTCTGACCGCCTCCTCGGGCGAGGGCGAAGCGGTGAAAGCCGCCTTCTCCATCCCGTTCCCGATGCTCTACCCGAGGCTGCAGACGAGCCAGTCAGAACAGCAGACGGTGCGCGCCTACACACTCCCCGACCACCACGGCCATCGACATCATGCCTACGTGGTCGTCTGGCAGCAGAGCGTGATCGGCGGCTACTACGACTTCGAGGGCACCGACTGGCTGAACCCGCCGCTGTTCGCGCACGCACACACGCAGAATGTCGGTCCTCGCACCTACCGAGTCGTCGACGACGGGTCTCACATCCATGTCGTGGGCTGGCGCTCGGGACGTGTGCTCTACTGGATCACGAACACGCTGCTGGAGGAACTCTCAAACGCGCAGATGCTGGCGCTCGCCACCTCCGCACAGCCGTTGCACTGATCAGGCTCACGCGCCGGCTCGGTCCAGGGCGTCGTTGACGAGGGCGTCGGCTTGCGCGTTCTGCGTGCGCGGCACCGTCCTGATCGACCAGCGATCGAACTGCGCTAGCGCTTGGCGCGCCTCGCGGTAAAGCGGCTTCATCGCCTCGTGCCTGACCTTGTAGGCGCCCTGCACCTGCCTGGCGATCAGCTCGGAGTCTCCCACCACCTCGACCTCGGTGGCCCCGAGCTCACGTGCGCACTGCAGGCCGAGCAGCAGCGCGCGGTACTCGGCGACGTTGTTGGTGACGTTGCCGAGCAGCTGCGAGCGCTCGGCGAGCAGCTCGCCGTCGGGCGAGCTGACGACGCAGGCGGCGGCCGCAGGGCCGGGGTTGCCGCGGGCTCCCCCGTCGACGTGGACGATCAGCTTCATCGCGGCGGCATTATGCAGCCCGCACGGGACGGGACCCCATGGCTGGAGCCGTGACGCGGAAAGGGCAGCTAGCCGACGCGTGCGAGCGGGGGAAGATCTCCGGCGACGCGCGCGCGGCGACGGTCGCGGACCACGCGCCTCTGGCTCGGCGCCTCGCGGTCGGACGCTCGCGAGTGGCTGTAGCGTGCACGCCGGTCGAATTCGCGCCGCTCGAGGATCACCGTCACGTTCTCCTCGTCCTTGTAGTACTCGACGAGTTTCGGATAAAGCTCATCCGCGAGCGGTCTTGGCACGACGCAGTAGATCATCTGGCCGCCGATGTTACTCTGCGCCCGCCGATAAGCAAGTCGGGCAAGCGGCGCTGCAGGAGGCGTGCGGGCCGCGAGGGATGGTGCAGCGAGCTCAGTCGGTGGGGCTCGAGAGCAGGCCGGCCTCGTCCACCGGTGTGTTCGCGACGCGCTCGCCGCGAGCCAGTTCCTCGAGCTCGGTTCCCTGCTTCGCGAGCCGCGCGGCGGGCGCTTCCTCGTCCAGGTCGACCTCGTAGCGATACCAGCAGAGCTCCCAGGCGACCACGATCGACACGGTCTCGCCGACCGTGTCCTCGACCCGACACACGTTCACGGCCGGGGCGCCGAGCGAGCGCGCGATGCCCGCGATGCGGCGCGGGAACTCGCTCGCGTTGAAGACCTCGATCCCCCTTTCGGGGACGCTCGCCACGCCCGCCATCCGCGCCGGCGAGACGCTCGCGGAGCGTGGGTGATCGATCTCGCCCGGCCTGCGCTCGACGATCTCGAGGCCGCCGAGGAAGTCGTAGGGCTGGTGCTCGGGCGCGGGCGGCTCGGGCGGCAGGAGGTAGGACGCCGGATCGGGCGCCCCCGCCGGCTCGGCCTCCCCCGCCGGCTCGGCCTCCCCCGCCAGATCGGGCTCCCCCGCCAGATCGGGCTCGGCCGCCAGATCGGGCTCGGCCGCCAGATCGGGCTCCGCCGTCGGTTCCGGTTCGTAGGCGAGCTCCTCGGCGGCGAGCTCCGCCGCGGCGCTCCGCGGCCTGGCGGACCCGCGCACCCTGAAGGGCACAGGCAGGCGCTCGAACAGGTTGCGCCCCCGTCGCGGGCGCGGCGGAGCGAGCGTCAGCGCGTCGCCGTCATCCTCTCGCCGCCAGCCCTCATTCACCGCTCGCGGCGCGCACAGCTCGCAGACGGTACGCCGCTGGCCGGCCGCGAGGAAGACGTCGGACTGCTCCCCGCGCAGCAGGCGCCGCTCGCAGACGTCGCAGGCGACGTCGGGCTGGGAAGTGATGATCGATCGGGTCGTCATGACCGTCCAGGGTAGCCGGGCACGCCGAGCGCTGCGCCGCGGTGGCCTCAGGCGTGACTTGCCGCGTGCTCTTGCGTGGACTGCTCGACGATCTTCTGGGCGAGGTTGCCCGCCACTTCCTCGTAGCGCAGGAACTCGAGCGTGTAGTCGCCCTGTCCTCCCGTGATCGAGCGCAGGTCGGGGGCGTAGCTGAGCATCTCCGCCATCGGCACCTCGGCCTTGATCTCGGTCATCGGACCCACGGGCTGCATTCCCTGTGGCCGGCCGCGACGGCTGTTGAGGTCGCCGATCACGTCACCGACGTAGGCCTCGGGCACCGAGAGCGTTACCTGCATGATCGGCTCCAGCAGGACCGGGTCGGCCCCCTCGAGCGCCTGTTTCATCGCGTGCAGACCGGCCAGCTTGAAGGCGATCTCCGAGGAGTCGACCGAGTGGTACTGGCCGTCAAACAGCGTCACGCGCACGTCCTTGACCGGATAGCCCGCGAGCACGCCGGATTCCATCGCCTCGCGAACGCCCTTCTCAACCGCGGGAATGAACGAGTTCGGAATCACGCCGCCCTTGATTTTGTCGACGAACTCGAAGCCCTCGCCGGCGGCCAGCGGCTCGATCTCGATGTGGCAGTCGCCGAACTGGCCACGCCCGCCCGACTGCTTCTTGTGCCGGCCGTGGGCGGTTGCCGTGCCGCGTATCGTCTCCTGGTAGGGCACGCGCGGGGGCTTCAACGTGACCTCGACGCCGAAGCGCTCGCGCAGCCGGTCGAGGACCACTTCGACATGCACCTGCGACAGACCGGCGACGATCTGCTCGCCGGTCTGCTGGTCGCGATGCAGGTCGATCGTGGGATCTTCCTCCTGCAGCCGGCGCAGCGAGGCGAGCACCTTGTCCTCATCGCCCCGGCTCTTCGGTGCCACGGCGAAGGCCATCACCGCAGCGGGAAGCTTCAGCCTCGGCATGTCGATCGGCTCGTCACGCGCCGCCAGCCAATCTCCTGCGTGGGTCTCCTTGAGCTTGGCCACCGCACCGATGTCGCCGGGGCCGAACTCCTGCACGTGGCGCGTGTCCTTGCCGGCGAAGAGCACCAGCTGGCCGATCCGCTCCTTGGCGTGCGCGCGCGTATTCAGGACCTGGCTGTCGGCGCGCAGCACGCCCTGGTAGACGCGCAGCAGGTTGATGCGCCCCGCGAACGGATCGGCGCGGGTCTTGAATACGTACGCGAACAGCTCCGCGTCCTCGGAGGGAGTGAGCTCGACCTCGCCGACCGTCAGCGAGCCGTGCTTGACGGGCGAGGGCAGGTCCTCGACGATCGCGTCCAGCAGTCGCGCGGTCCCCAGGTTGCGGGTTGCGACCCCGCATACGACCGGGAATATCTTGCCGTGGTTGGTGCCCTCCTTGAGCGCGTCGACGATCTCCTGATGGGAGATCTCATCGCCCTCGAGGTAGCGCTCCATCAGCGCGTCGGACACTTCGCTGACCTCGTCCATCAGGTTCTCGCGGTACTCCTGGGCCCGCTCCGCGACGGCGTCGGGGATCGGCATCTCGCTCCAGGCCCCGCGCTCGGGCGAGTCCTGCCGGAACGCCTTCATGTCGACGAGATCGACGACGCCTTCGACGTCCTGCTCAGCGCCGATGGGGATCTCGGTGGCGACCACGTGCGGCCCGAACGCGGCCTTCAGCTGCTCGAGCGTGCGGAAGAAGTCCGCCCGCTCGCGGTCGATCATGTTCACGAACAGCATCCGCGCGACGTCGAGCTCCTCCGCGCGCGTCCATAGGCGGATCGTCGAGACCTCGACGCCCATCACGGCGTTGACCACAAAGACGGCCGACTCGCACACGCGCAGCGCTCCGAGGGCGTCGGCCACGAAGCTCGGCTCGCCCGGAGTGTCGAGCAGATTGATCTTGCGATCGCGCCAGTCGAAGGAGCTGAGCGTCGTCGAGATCGACATCTGGCGCGCCTGCTCGTCGGGATCGGCGTCGGAGACGGTGCTGCCGTCGGGAACGGACCCGAGCCGGGCGGTCGCGCCCGCCTCGAACAGCAGGGCCTCATGCAGCGCGGTCTTCCCCGACCCTCGATGTCCGACGAGGGCAACGTTGCGAATACGGTCCGCTGCGGCGTGCATGAGATATGTCTCCTTCGTCGGGTGAATGGGACCATACCGACAGCCATCGCCCGGGTCTAGCCGGACGGCCAACTCGTCGAAGCAGCTCTCTCGTTCGCGGTTCGGCGAGGCACGCTGAGGTGGGACGCCGTTCCTGGTGGCACATGTGCCACCAGGCCGGGCCGCACATGTGCGGCCCGGGGTAGGGCCGCATGCGGCCCTACCGGACCACGGTGCATGCACCGTGGTCTACAGCTCCTCCGCGTTTAGGAGAGTGCTACGCCGGAACGAGCAGGCTGAGCGACTGTGTCGCCGGATGCTAGTCGTCGAAGGACTCCTCCTGCATGCGCGAGCGCAGCCGCAGGACCGCCTTCGTGTGCATCTGGGAGACGCGCGACTCGGTCACGCCGAGGACCTCCCCGATCTCGCGGAGGGTCAGGTTCTCGTAGTAGTAGAGCGCGATCACGAGCTTCTCGCGCTCGGGCAGCTTCGCGATCGAGTCGGCGATCCTGTCCTTTAGGTCACCGACGTCGAGCGACTTTGCGGGGTCGGGCGCGCCCGGGTCCTCGATCGTGTCCATCAGCGAGACCTGGTCGCCGCTGGAATCGGAGACGCTCCAGAGCTCGTCCAGGGCCACCATCGAGGAGTGCGAGATCGCGAGCAGCGAGTCGTTCAGTTCCTCGACCGTGATGCCCATCTCCGCCGCGATCTCCTTGTCGGTGGGGACCCGCTGCAGGCGGTGCTCGAGCTTGGCGTGCGCCCGCTCGACCTCGCGAGCCCTCGCACGCACGCTCCGCGGGACCCAGTCCATCGAGCGGAGCTCGTCGATGATCGCGCCCTTGATGCGCATGATCGCGTACGTCTCGAACTTGATCTCGCGCGAGAGGTCGAAGCGCTCGATCGCTGAGATCAGCCCGACGAGACCGTATGAGATCAGGTCGGCCTCCTCCACATGCGGGGGCAGGCCCGCCGCGGTGCGACCGGCTACGTACTTGACGAGCGGGGAATAAGCGAGGACCAGCCGCTCGCGCACGCGGCTGTCACCGTCGGTCTTATACCGCCGCCAGAGTTCTCGCAGCTCGATCGGTTTGACATTCGTCTCCAGATTTATCTCCCCCGCTCAGGCCCGAGGGTGACTGCGTGCGTAGGTGCTACGAAGCCGCGCGGACTCTACCCGAGTGTAAATCTGGGTGCTGGACACGCTCGCGTGGCCGAGCAGCTCCTGGATCGTCCGCAGGTCGGCGCCCCCGTCGAGCAGGTGCGTGGCGAAACTGTGCCTGAGTGCGTGCGGCGAGTAGCCCGCCGGGAGGCCGGCCCGGACAGCCCACGTCCTCAGCCTCCGGCGCACGTCGCTCGTTCCAAGGGGCCGCCCGTTCTTGCTCAGAAACAACGCGTCGCGCGCGGCGGCCGACGTTCTGGAGGCGTTCGGCGGCCCCGTGTCCTGCACCGCTCGGCTCGAGTCGCCGGGCGCGAGCGCCGGGCGAGCACGCTCCAGGTAGGCCCTCACGGCCGCCATCGCCGGCTCGCCGACGGGCACGAAGCGCGTCTTGCGGCCCTTTCCCTCGACGCGCAGCTGCTCGCCGTCGTGGTCGACGTCGGCCATGCGCAGCGATACGAGCTCCTCAGCCCGCAGCCCGCAGGCGTAGGCGAGCTCGAACAGCGCGCGGTCGCGCAGCTCAAGCGGGCCGTCCGCTCCTATCCGATCCAGCAGCCGCGCAGCCTCGCGGGCGCTCAGCACGCGCGGGAGATGTGACCCCCGCCGGGGCGTTGACACCAGATCAGCCGGGTTCTGGGAGATGTGTCCGTGCTCGCGCTGGCTGGCGAACAGGGCGCGCAGCGCGGCGAGCTTGCGCGCGCTGGTGGCGGGCGCCCTGTTCTGCTCGGAGAGGTGGGCGATATACCGCCGCACCGCCTTCGAGTCGACCTCGCGCGGCCCGAGGCCCTGCGCGGCGGCCCACAACGCGAACTGCTCCACGTCGACGGCGTAGGCACGACGCGTACGCGCGCCCGCGTCCCGCCGCCGCAGGTCCTCCTGCAGGAGCTCGATCGCAGCGCTCCAATCCCGCAGCGGCTGTCCGGCGCTCGCTGGTGCCCCCCTGTGCCCTTCAGGGTCCGATGAGCTCGTCATGAGCAGCTACTTCGCCGCGCGCTTGGCTCCGCCTGCCTCTCCAGAGGGTAGGCCGACGCCAGCGCCGCGAGGGCGCCCGGCGATGGCACCGATCCACTTGCCGGCGGCGAACCGCGGCGCCACATGCGCCGAAACCTCGCCTGTCTGGGTCCACTGCGCTAGATTCAACCGCGTGACGGCAACCGCGCTCTCGGACCGCGACGGACACGTAAGCGCGGCGCAGGCTTCGCCCTACGGAGCCGCCGGGCGCTCACGATGGTTGGACGTTGACTGGCGCTCGAAGCAGCGGTGGGTGCTCGTGGACGGCCAGCCCGTGAACACGATCGAGCTCGGCGAGGGGCCACCGCTCGTCTTCGTCCATGGCCTCTCGGGCTCCTGGCCGAACTGGCTCGAGCAGCTGCCGGTGCTCGCTGACGAGCATCGCGTCGTCGCGCTCGATCTTCCGGGCTTCGGCCACTCGCCGATGCCCTCCAAGGGCATCTCGATCGCCGGCTACGCGCGTGTGCTCGATGGCCTGCTCGGCGAGCTCGGGATCGACGCGGCGGCCATCGTGGGCAACTCGATGGGCGGCTTCATCGGCGCGGAGCTCGCGATCAGCTTCCCGCAGCGAGTCGAGCGCCTCGTGCTCGTATCCGCGGCCGGACTCTCGACGCACAACGACCCTCGTACGGTCCGCGCGATGCCAACCCTGCGCCGGCTCGAGCGGGTGCTCGCCATGAGCGCCGCCTGGCTGGCCTCCAAATCGGACAGCGTCGAGCGGCGCCCGCGCCTGCGCGAGGCGACGATGAACCTCGTCGTCCGTCACCCGGGCCGCCTGCCGGCCGCGTTGGCGGCCGAGCAGCTTCGCGGCGCCGGGAAGCCGGGCTTCATGCAGGCGCTCGAGGCGGTGGTTGGCTATGACGTGCGCGAGCGCCTGCCGCAGATCGCCTGCCCGACCCTGATCGTGTGGGGAGCCAGCGATCGGCTGATCAGCGTCCGCGACGCGGACGTCTTCGAGGAACTCATACCCAACTCGCGCAAGGTCATCTTCGAGGACACCGGCCACATGGCGATGCTCGAGCGACCGGCGGCGTTCAACGAGCTGCTGAAAGCCTTCCTGGGCGAACAGCCCGCCTCCTAGGCTGACGCTCGCGGCTCAGCGTGTGACCGCGCCCTCGGCGGCGCTGCCGACCAGCTTCGCGTACTTCTGGATCGCCACGTCGACGTGCTCGTCCGCCCGCCGCCCGGGAACGTAGGCGGCCAGCCGCGCGGCGATCTCCGCGTCGCTGAGCGCGACGTCGATACGGCGCGAGTCAACGTCGATCTCGATCTGATCGCCGTCTGCGATCGCACCGATCGGCCCACCCCTCGCTGCCTCGGGCGCGACGTGGGCCGCCATGAAGCCGTGCGTCGCCCCCGAGAAGCGCCCGTCGGTGATCAGCGCGACCGTCTCCCCGAGACCCTCGCCGACGATCGCGGCGGTGACCGAAAGCATCTCGCGCATCCCCGGGCCTCCGGCCGGGCCCTCGTTGCGAATCACGACTACGTCCCCGGCCTGGAGCTCGCCGGCGAGAACCGCGGCCATCGCGGCCTCCTCCCCGTCGAACACGCGCGCGGGGCCGCGGTGCTCACGCCGCTCGTGGCCGGCCAGCTTGACGACGCAGCCGTCGGGTGCGACGTTGCCGCGCAGGATCGCGAAGCCGCCGGTGCTCTTCAGCGGTTCGCTCAGCGGCCGCACGACCCGCTGGCCCTCCGTCTCGTGGGCCTCGGCGGCGTGCTCGCCGATCGTGCGGCCGGTGACCGTGCGAGCGCCGGCGTGCAGCACGCCGGCGTCCAGCATCCGTTTGAGCACCAGCGGGACGCCTCCCGCCTCATACAGATCGGTGGCCGCATAGCGCCCGCCCGGCTGCAGGTCGCACAGCAGCGGCGTGCGCTCGGAGATGCCGTCGAACTCGTCGATCTCAAGCGGCACCCCGACTTCGCGCGCCACCGCGAGCAGGTGCAGGACCCCGTTGGTCGAGCCACCGCTCATCGCCACCGCGGCGATCGCGTTTTCCAGCGCCTCCTTGGTGATCACTTCGCTCGGCCGCTGCCCGCGTTTCAGCACGTCCATCACCAGTTCGCCGACTGCCAGCGCCACCTCGAGCTTGCGTCCATCCTCGGCCGGGACCATCGCCGAGCCCGCGGGCGAGATGCCGAGGACCTCGAAGGCCATCGCCATCGTGTTGGCGGTGAACTGGCCGGCGCACGCGCCCGCGCCCGGCGAGGCGACCTCCTCGAGCTCGTGCAGCTCGTCCTCGCTGATCTTGCCGGCGGCGTAGGCTCCCACCGCCTCGAAGACCTGCTGGATCGTCACCTCCTCGCCCCTGAACCAGCCGGGACGGATCGAGCCGCCGTAGAGCATCACCGCCGGCACGTCCAGGCGGGCGAGCGCCATCACGCTGCCGGGAATCGTCTTGTCGCAGCCGGTTATCGCGACGACGGCGTCGAACAGGTGCGCCGAGGCCACGAGCTCGATCGAGTCGGCGATCAGCTCGCGCGAGACGAGCGACGCGCGCATTCCGGAGGTGCCCATCGTGATGCCGTCCGAGATCGCGATCGTGTTGAGCTCCATCGGCGTGCCCCCAGCGGCACGAATGCCCTCCTTGACCTTGGCGGCCAGCACGCGGTTGTTGAAGTTGCACGGCATCGTCTCGATCCACGAGTGGGCGACGCCGACGATCGGCTTGGAGAGGTCCTCGGCGGAGAAGCCGACCCCATGGAGGTAGGCGCGCGCCGCGGCGCGCTCCGGGCCCTCTGTCAGGGCCCGGCTGCGGTGCTTGACGTCGAAGCTCTGCTGCGTGCTCACGCGGCGGGCACGCTATTGGCCCCGCGACCGGCTCGCTCGCGCTCCCAGCCGGCGAGGCGGACCAGGTCGCGGCTGACGCGCTCGGGGTCGATCTGGCGGCCGGGAAGGTGCATGTTGGCCTCGGCGATCAGGTGGCGCTCGTCGGCGGTGAGGGCCATCCACTTTGCGAGCACGTCGTCGGAGTCCGGCAGCCGGGCGCTGCCGTAGGGCCGCGAGTGGTCGGGGAACGCGACGCAGTACTCGTTGAGCATCTCGCCCGTCTGGGGCAGGTAGGCCACGATCGGCTTGTGCGGGTAGATCAGGTAGGCGTAGGAGGCGCCCCGCGCGCGGTCGCCGAGCCCGCCCCACACCCTCAGGAATCCGAGGTCGCGATACATGGCCCACGCCTCCTCTTCGACGCAGGAGCGCAGCAAGGCACGGGCGCGCTGCTCCGCGCGGCGCTCGCGACCCGGGTCATAGCCGCTCTGCGCGGCGCGCTCACGGTGCTCGGCCGCGGCGGCCCGCCGGCTTGCAAGCTCGCGCCTGAGGCGGGGGCGCGCGAGCTCCCCCAGGAGCGCGATGAGCACGACCGCAGCGGTGCCCAGCGCGAGCCACATTTGCTCAGCGACTGCTCTCGCCGGCGCCGCCGGCGGCGCGGGGGAAGAAGATCACGCGCTCGGCGTCGCGCGGCACCTCCGCGAAGCTCTTGACGAGCTCGGCCTCGCGTCGGCCGCTCGAGGTCTCGGTCGGCACAGCCGCACACATGCCTTCGTCGAGCTGCCGGCGGAAGGCCTCGATCAGCTCCCGCTCCTGCTCCGGTACCTCGACGTCCCCCTCGGCGACCACGATCTCACCATGACCAGGCTTCAGGCGCAGGAGTCTCATCGCTTCGGATTATGGCAAACGCGTGCGCCCGCTTCTGCACATCAAACGCGGCCGCATGGCTGCAGCGGCGCGCAAGCTCAGCTCGCGCGCATGCCGGCGAGCCCAATCACGTCCACGGGCCCGGCGCCCTGACCGATGTCGCGCAACCCGGCGGCGATCGCCGTCCCCGCCATCGTGCGCGCGATCGTGGCTGCCTCCAACGCCGTGCACCCGAGCGCGAGCTGGGCCGCGAGCACCGCCGAGTGAGTGCACCCGGAGCCGTGCGCCGCGCCATCCGGGTGTCGCTCGCCGTCGATGCTGACCATCTGGCCGGCAGCAAGGAAGAGGTCGGCCGCCCGCGCGCGGTGCCCGCCGGTCAGCACGACGACCTGCGGGCCGAGCGCGAGCACGGCCCTGGCCAACGACTCCGTTTCCCGCTCGTCGTCCTGCGCCCCGCCTGAGCGCTCGCTCGGTGGCGAATCGTGCGCGGGGACGCCAGCCAGCACGCGCGCCTCCGGCAGGTTCGGGGTCAGCACCGTCGCGCGCGGAAGGATCTGCTCGATCACGGCCTGCTGCGCGTCGGGCTCGAGCAGGCGGGCGCCCGACTCGGCGACCATCACCGGATCGACGACGACCGGAGTGCCCGTCGGCAGCTCGTCGATCGCCAGCGCCACCGCCGCGACCGTCTCTGCGTTGCCGAGCATCCCGACC
Organism: Solirubrobacteraceae bacterium; assembly: GCA_035566835.1. Lineage (GTDB taxonomy): Bacteria > Actinomycetota > Thermoleophilia > Solirubrobacterales > Solirubrobacteraceae > Palsa-744. Next base: position 2,277 of record DATMQG010000111.1, on the reverse strand, counting down.
TTCACCGCGTCGACACCGATGTCCTCGGCCACGGCGCGCACCTGCGCGAGCACGATCTCGGGCGGTATCAGGTGGATCGCGCTCACACCCGTCGTGCTCTGCGCCGTGACGGCCGTGATGGCACTCATCCCGTGCACGCCGCAACGCGCGAACGCCTTGAGATCGGCCTGGATTCCCGCTCCCCCACCCGAATCCGAGCCGGCGATCGTCAGCGCCGTGGGGGTCCTCGGGCGCCCCCCGCCGGCCGCCGTCTGCTCGCTCGGGTGTGCTCCCGCGCGCATTGTCGCGAGGCCTAGCCTGACCGGTCGGGCCCGGCCTGCGACCCTCGCGCGGCGGGGAGCCGTTTGCGGGCGGAGAAGATCGAGTAGCTGCCGGTGGCCGTGACGAGCAGACGCCCGTCCTCGTGGCGAACCTCCGATTTCATGATCCCGATCGTGCGGTTGCGCCGATCGAGCACGGTCGTGCAGACGATCTCCCCCTCGACGGCCGTCTGCAGGTAGTTGATCGAGATGTTGATCGTCGCGATGCGCTCCTCATCGGTTGTTTGAACCCACAGCGTCGAGCCCATGCAGTAGTCGACGAGCGCGTAGGTGACCACGCCGGAGAGCAGCCCGCCGCCGTTGATCAGCTCGGGCCGGATCTGAAGGCGCACGGTCTGCGGGTCCTCCCAGCGCATGCCGATCCAGCTGCTCACGCCGTCGAGCGCCCGCGGCCCACCGCCCGCCCGCGGCTCTCTCGCCGAATCGGTTGCCGCCGCCGACCCGTCGCCGGCGGGTGCACCCGAGTCCGTGGAAGCATCGCTCATGACTCGCAGGCTACGCGAGGACGGCCGAGGCGTGCTCGCCCGTCCTTCGACTTCGCCACTGCCCCCACAGGAGCGCCTCGACCCGGGGGAGGGCCGCGGCGGGTTGCTGCTTCGGGGAGCGGCTCCTGGGTCCGGGCCTCGATGGCCGATGTACTTCGTCGTAGCCGCGGGCTTAGCTTGGCTGCTATGACTCCCCGCAATCCGCCCAGTCCCCACGGGCGCCGGCCGTCGCTCGCCGAGCCCGACGGCCGGCGTCGGCTCGGTGCTCTCGGCGAGCAACTCGCGGCGGCGCACCTCGAGCGCCTCGGCTTCACGGTCCTCGCGCGCAACGTGCGCACCCGCTACGGCGAGATCGACTTGATCGTCTTCGATGGGTGCACGCTCATATTCGCCGAGGTCAAGACGCGCCGCGCCGGCCACGGGCATTACGAGCCGCGAAGGCACGAGGATCCCCTGGCATCGCTGCGGCCAGGTCAGCGTCTGCGGCTGCGGCGTCTCGCGTTGGCCTGGCTGAGCTCGGCCCGGCCGCGGACCGGCTCGGGACGGCCCAGCGCGGAGACGATCCGCTTCGATGCCCTGGGCGTAACGGTCGACGCGCAGGATCGACTGCTGGGCCTGGACCACGTCCAGGGGGCGTGGTGAGGTGCGCTTGGCGCTCGAGACCAAATTGCGACTCGCGGTCGCTTGCGAGGCGTGCAGTCAGCTGTATCGCTGGCCCTTGGAGTTCAGGCCGGCGCGGTGGACAGGCCGACCAGTTGAGCACTCCGTTCCCAGAGCCCCTCGGCGAGCGTCTCATCCTGCGCCTGGGCATCCGGCTGGGCGACCTTCTCGTCGTAGACATAGGCTCCGTCGAGAGCGCCGGCCTCCGGGAACAGGGCAAGCCACACGAGCGAGCGAGCCCCGCGCTGCGGCGAGCGAAGGAAAGGCCCGCCGATGGTGGTCAGAACCCGCAAGAGTCCATTTTCGTTCTTGCCAAAGCCCGTGCGCACGACGCCGGGGTGAAAGCAGTTGGCGCGAAGCTCGGGCGCGCGCTTCGCCAGCTCGCGCGTAAACAGGATGTTGCATAGCTTCGACGTGCCATACACCTGCATTGCCGAGTAAGAGCGCCTGGCCTGCAGGTCGTCGAGGTCCAGCCGCCCGGCTTTATGAGCGCCCGAGGCGGTTGTCACGACGCGCCCGCCCGCCAGACGATCACGCAGCAGGTTGGTCAGCAGGAACGGCGCGAGATGGTTCAGGGCGAACGTCTGCTCTAAGCCCTCCGATGTCTCCTTGCGCGAGGCGAACACCGCGCCGGCGTTGTTGGCCAACACGTCGATGTGCTCATGACTCGCCCTCGCTTCATCCGCGAGGGCTCGGACGTCGGCCATCAGGGTCAGGTCGGCGACATGCTCGTGCACGGGAGCTCCGCCGCCCGTCGCCCGCGCTTCCGAGGCGACAGCGCTGACGCGGTCGGCGTCTCGTCCGACAAGCGC
>DATMQG010000110.1:0-13275 GCA_035566835.1 Solirubrobacteraceae bacterium | reverse complement strand
ATCGATCCCGAGCGAGGAGTCGCCGAGTTCGGGCGCGACCGAGATGCGACCCCGGGTGGGCTTGAGCCCGACGAGGCCGCAGCAGGCAGCGGGGATGCGGATCGAACCGCCGCCGTCGTTGCCGTGGGCGACCGGCACGATGCCCGCGGCCACCGCGGCGGCGGCGCCGCCGGATGATCCTCCGGGCGTGCGCTCGAGATCCCATGGGTTGCGCGTGGGGCCGAACAGCCGCGCCTCGGTCGTAGGCAGGATCCCGTACTCGGGCAGCGTCGTCGTCCCCACGATCACGAAGCCAGCGTCCTTCAGGCGCCGCGTCACGTTGTGGTCGTATTCGCACATGTTGTCGGCCATCAGCGAGCAGCCGTAGGTGAGCCGCAAGCCCTCGACGGGGCGGTTGTTCTTGATCGCGACCGGGACGCCCGCGAAGGGGCGCTCGTCGCCCGCGCCGATGCGCTCGGCGGTGGCGAGCGCTCGCTCGGCGTCGACATCGACAAACGCGTTGAGCTTCGGATTCAGCTCCTCGATCCGCTCCAGGGAGCTCTCGACGAGCTCACGCGCGGACACCTCACCCGAGCGCACCATGGCCGCGAGCTCCGTCGCCGGGCGGAACATCAAATCGCTGTCGGACATGACTCCTCCTCTGGTTGCGGCCGACTCGCGATCGGCCGGGGCTGGCGTCCGCCGGACAGCCTACCCATGCCGGCATTCCTGCGACGATATGAGTCTGCCCACAAGGCAGCCACCCCGTCAAGCATCAAGCTCAGAAAGCGAGTGCCATGAGCGCGGTTCAAGCAGCACCTGAGGTCCAGTCGGGCCTCGAAGGCGTCGTCGCCTTCGCAACGGAGATCGCCGAGCCGGACAAAGAGGGCGGCGCTCTGCGATACCGGGGCGTCGATATCGAGAACCTGGTCGGAGTCGTTCCCTACGAGCAGGTCTGGGGCCTGCTGGTGGACGGGCACTTCAAGCCGGGTCTGCCGCCGGCCGAACCGCACGCTCTCACCGTGCGCTCGGGCGATCATCGTGTCGACGTGCAATCTGCGCTGGCGATGCTGGCGCCCGAGTGGGGCTTCGGCCAGCTGATCGACATCTCCGACGAGGAGGCCCGCGACAACCTCGCGCGCTCGTCGGTGATGGCGCTCTCGTTCGTCGCCCAGTCGGCCCGTGGCGTGGGTCAGCCGCCCGTGCCGCAGTCGGAGGTCGACCAGGGCCGCAGCATCCCCGAACGCTTCTTGATCCGCTGGCGCGGCGAGGCGAACCCCGATCACGTCAAGGCGATCGACGCGTACTGGATCTCGGCTGCCGAGCACGGGATGAACGCGTCGACGTTCACTGCGCGCGTGGTCGCCTCGACGGGAGCCGACGTCGCGGCTGCGCTGTCGGCCGCCGTCGGAGCCCTCTCGGGCCCGCTTCACGGAGGCGCGCCGTCGCGCGTGCTGAAGATGCTGGACGAGGTCGAAGAGACGGGCGACGCCGAGCGGTGGGTCTCCGAAGCGCTCGACAGGGGTGACCGCCTGATGGGTTTCGGCCATCGCATCTACCGCGCCGAAGACCCGCGTGCGAGGGTCCTGCGCCGTACCTGCCGCGAACTCGGCTCACCGCGGTTGGAGGCCGCGGAAGCGTTGGAGAAGGCCGCGCTAGCCGAGCTCCACGCGCGCAGGCCGGACCGCGTGCTCGCCACCAACGTGGAGTTCTGGTCAGCCGTGGTGCTCGACCTCGCCGAAGTTCCGCCGGACCTGTTCACGCCGCTGTTCACCTGCGCGCGCGTGGCCGGCTGGTCTGCGCATATCCTCGAGCAGAAGCGCGAGGCGAAGCTGATCAGGCCGACGGCGAGGTATGTCGGCGAGGGGCCCAGGCCGGTCGAGGCGGTCTAACGGCGGCCGCTCGAGCCCGCAAAAAATGGAGGACCCGGCGTCATGCCGGGCCCTCCGGGTCTGCTTATCGACAGCTGGGCGGTGCGCCTCCAGCCTTGACTACATCATTCCGCTCATGTCCGGCATGCCTCCGCCGGCGCCCGCGCCTTCCTTGTCCGGGATCTCGGCGACGATCGCCTCGGTGGTGAGGATGTTCTTCGCGATCGACGCGGCATTCTGCAGCGCCGAGCGCGTGACCATCGCGGGGTCAATCACGCCCGCAGCAACGAGATCTTCGACCTCATTGGTGGCCGCGTTGAGGCCAAATCCCTTTTTGGCCTTGCGCACGTCGTTGACCACGACCGAGCCCTCCAGCCCCGCGTTTTCGGCGAGCTGACGCAGCGGCTCCTCCAGCGCGCGCAACACGATGCGAGCACCGGTCTTCTCGTCGTCCTCTCCCGTGCCGTCGAGGGTGACGGCGTCGGCGGCCTGCAGCAACGCTACGCCACCTCCGGGCACGATCCCCTCCTCGAGCGCCGCCCGTGTGGCCTGCAGCGCATCCTCGACGCGATGCTTCTTCTCCTTCATCTCCGTCTCGGTCGCGGCGCCGACCTTCACGACGGCGACGCCACCGGAGAGCTTGGCCAGCCTTTCCTGCAGCTTCTCGCGGTCGAAGTCCGAGTCGGTGTTCTCGATTTCGGCTTTGATCTGGTTGATGCGGCCTTTGATCGCCGCGGAGTCGCCGGAGCCGTCGATGACCGTGGATGTGTCTTTGGTCACGACGACGCGCCGAGCCCTTCCGAGCTGCTCGAGTTTGGTGTTCTCGAGCTTCAGGCCGAGCTCCTCGGTGATCACCTCGGCGCCCGAGAGGATCGCGATGTCCTCGAGCATCCGCTTGCGACGGTCGCCGAAGCCCGGGGCCTTGACGGCCACGGCGGTGAACGTGCCGCGCAGCTTATTGACGACGAGCGTCGCTAGCGACTCGCCCTCGACGTCCTCTGCGATGATGACCAGCGGCTTGCCGCTCTGGATCACCTGCTCGAGCACGGGGAGTACGTCGCGAACTGAGCCGATCTTCTGGTTGGCGATCAGGATATAGGGGTCCTCCAGCACAGCCTCCATGCGGTCCTGGTCGGTGACCATGTAGGGGGAGATGTAGCCCTTGTCGAACTGCATGCCCTCCGTGAATTCCAGGTCCATGCCGAAGGTCTGGCCCTCCTCGACGTTGACGACACCGTCCTTGCCGACCTTCTCGATCGCGTCGGCGATCACGTCGCCGATGTCCTCGTCGCCGGCCGAGATCGTCGCCACGCGGGCGATCTGGTCCTTGCCGGAGACCTCCTTGGACTGGGAGGCGATGTTGTCCACGACCTGGTCGACCGCCTTCTCGATGCCGCGCTTGAGCGCGAGCGGGTTGGCCCCGGCGGCGACGTTCTTCAGTCCCTGCCGCACGATCGCCTGCGCGAGCACGGTCGCGGTCGTGGTCCCGTCGCCGGCTACGTCGTTCGTCGCGGTCGCGACCTCGCGCACCAACTGCGCGCCCTGGTTCTCGAATACGTCCTCGACCTCGATCTCACGTGCGATCGTCACGCCGTCGTTGGTGATCGTCGGCGCGCCGAACTTCTTGTCCAGCACCACGTAGCGGCCCTTGGGGCCGAGCGTGACCTTGACGGCATTGGCGACAGCGTCGACGCCTGCCTCGAGCGCTTTGCGCGCCTCTGAGTTGTACTTGATCTCCTTGTGAGCCATTTCAAATCTCCTTATGACTCGACGCGGGCCAGGACATCCGACTCGCGCAATACGAGCAGGTCCTCACCGGTGTCGGGGTCAATAATCTCGGTTCCGCCGTACTTGCTGTAGAGGACGTCGTCGCCCTTCTTGACGTCCAGCGGGATGCGCTTGCCGTCGTCATCGACCCTGCCGTCGCCGACGGCGAGGACCTTTCCCTTCTGCGGCTTCTCCTTGGCGGTGTCGGGGAGGACGATGCCACTTGCCGTGGTCTCCTCCTGTTCCACCGCCCGAACGATCAGCCGATCGCCCAGGGGCTTGAGCTTCATTTCGAAAAACCTCCATCTAGAAGAACTCGACCCGCGCCTCGCCTTATTGGGGAGACGAGCCGCTCATTGGCACTCTCAGAGGGAGAGTGCCAGCTACGGCCATACTATATAGGACAACCGGCAGGCAACCCAAGAAAATTGGCAGTCTGACGTCGAGACTGCCAAATACCGCGGTTCGGCCGGATCGACCCTAGTCGGCGGCGGCCAGCGAGCGCTGCGGGGCCCCCTGAAGCTCAGTTCTGGGCGCCTCCGAAGCCCTTCATCGCCTCGGTCATTGCCGACGGGGTGTCGAGGATCTGCGAGAAGCGCACAACCGTGACCGTGTCATCCATGGACACCTTGCGGCCGTAAATCTGCTCGAGGAAGTTGATCAGTTCCTCGTGGCGGCGAAACTCGGGGTTGTCGTGCTTGATATCCCGCGGAGAGAGGTCGGCGACCCTCATCACCTCGACCTGGTCGATGACGGCTTCGAAGATCCGTTCGCGCGGCGAGTACTGGTAGCCGATCGTGACGAGCACCGACTGGTTCTTGCGGTACTTGCCTGACTTGTCGCCGAGTCGGATGGTCGCCGTCTTACGACCCCGCTTGAGCTCGTCGGCGAAGATGGTCGAGTAGAAGTTGAGAACCTGCACCGACGGGCAGGCTATCGGTCTTTGCGCTGGCCTTCCTTCAGGTCCTCGAGTGCACGCGTGACCATTTCGCGCTCGGCCGGATAGGTGAGCTTCTTCTCGGCCTCCTCGAGCGGGATCCAGCGAGCCTCCTCGACCTCCTCGTCATGGTCGGCCGTCCTCCCACGCACGTATCTGAAGAGATAGAAGTGGACCGACTTGCCGATCGTGCGCCCTTCGCGGCGGTACCAGTAACGCGACTCGCCGAGCTCGCGCACCGGCTCGGCAACGACCCCCGTCTCCTCCCTGACCTCACGCTCGGCGGCCTGCAGTGGCGTCTCGCCGGGATCGACGTGCCCCTTCGGCAGGGACAGGACCCGCGACCCGTCGGCCGCCCGTCGCGTCGGGACGATCACGACGACCTCGTCGCCACGCACGACCACGCCGCCGGCGGAGAACTCCCTCGCCCCGCCCCTCGGTGAGTCCCCTCGCCCGCCGCCGCGGCGCGCCGGAGCGCTCGATCTTCTCGCTGCCGGCGCGTTCGCTTGCCTACCGGGGGCCTTCTGCTGGGCCTGCTTGGCCTTCTTGCCCGGCGCGCCGCGCTGTTTTGAGCCCGCCGTGTCGTGCTTTGGCTCATGGGAGCGCTCCTTCGAAGCACCCGCCTGGCCCTTTGGCTCGCCCGCCTTGGCCTTGCCGCGTGTGGCGCGGGCCTTGGAGGCTCGCCTAGAAGACATACTTCTTGAGCGCCTCGGGTTCGTGGACCACCAGCCGCCCGCGCCCCTGGGAGATCACCCCGGCCCGCTCGAGCACCGCGAGGAAGCGGCTGGCGGACTCGCGCGATGAGCCTGCCAGCTGAGCGAGGTCGGCCTGGGTGGCCGTGACGAGCACATCGCGCCCGTCAGCTCCCTCGGCGAGCTCCTGCGCGACGAGCTCGCTGAGCACGACGGCGACGCGGCTCTGCACGGTCTGAAAGGACTGGCGCGATAGACGCTCGTTCATCTCGCGCAGCCGCCTGCCGAGGGCGATCACCAGCCGCGTCGAGATCTCCGGGTGCTCGATCATGAGCCTACGCATATCTCCCCCGAGGAGAGCCACCACGCTGATCGGCTCGATCGCCTCGACCGTGGCCGAGCGCCGCTCGTCCTCGAACATTGCGAGCTCGCCGAAGATGTCCCCCGGGCCGAACGTCGCGAGCGTGATCGTGCGACCATCGCCGTGGCTGCGGACCGCGCGCGCATGACCCTCGCGCACGATGTAACAGGTGTCGCTCTGGTCGCCCTCGCGGAAAACGGCCTGGCCGGGTTGGAACTGACGCGGCACGGCCAGCTGAGCGATGCGCTCGAGGTCGTTCTGCTCGAGCGTGGCGAAGACGGGCACGCGCCCGAGCAGGTCGAGCACCTCCGATGAGCGTGTCGCCGCCATGGACAGGGAATACCACACCGCGGCGAGCCGTCACCGCCGGGTGGCAGCGGCGCTATCTTCACCTTCATGTCTCTGAGCTTCTGCACACGGCGCATCCTGGGCCCAGCGACCACGCTCGCGGCGCTGCTCATGCCCGTCTCGGCGCTCGCCGCGTCCTCGTCGGGCGTCGCCAAGGCCCGAGCTGCTGGTTCCGTGCTGCAGTCGCGTCAGCTATGGGCGACGGTCAACATCTGCAACCCGAGAGACCGCCCCGATTACGTGGGCATCCGCGGCTCGATGCCGGGCGACGGCCGCGCGCACGACACCATGTACATGAGCTTTCGGGTGCAGTACGTGAACAGCACGACCAAACACTGGGCCGACCTCGCGACGATGGCGCCCAGCTTCATCGATGTGGGCGCCGGTAACGTGGCACGCCAGGGCGGTGAAAGCTTCAAGGTCATGCACGTCTCGGGCCAGCCCGCGTTCATGTTCCGAGGGCTGGTCGAATTTCAATGGCGACGCGGCAAGAAGGTTCTGGAGACAGCCAGGCGCGCGACGACGGGCGGACGCCCGAGCCCGGCGCACGCCGACCCACCTGGCTTCAGCGCCGCGACGTGCCTGATCGGCTGAGGGGCTCCGGCGAACCGTCGAACAGGCGCGGATCGTTGGTGATGATCCCGTTCACGCCCATGCGTGTCAGCTTGTCGATCATGCGAACCTCGTCGACTGTCCAGACGTAGAGCTCTCCCCGGCCGGCGGCCACCGCGCGCACGAGCGCACGCGTGACGACTCGCCAATGCGCCATGATCGCGTCGTAGCGGCCCTCCTTCAGCGCCGCATACGCGCGTCGCGGCAGCGCCGCCCGGTAGCCCGTAAGAATCGCCAGGGCGGGTATCGCGGTGAGCATGTCCGTCGTGTAGTCACGACGGACGCGCGGCACCGACCAACCGAGGCGCAGCGTCGGCTCGGCCGCGCGGATCAGCGCGAGGCCTTCTTGAAACATGCCGCTGACCAGCGTGCGCGGGATCACGTCGAAGTCGCGCAGCGTCTCGACCACGCGCAGCTCGTAGCCGGGCAGCTTGATGTCGACGTCGAGCTCGATCTCGGCGAAGGCGCCGCCGGTGAGATGCTCGAGCGCCTGATCGAAGGTGAGCGGCGTGCGCACGCGAAGGTCGGCGTAGTCGTGGCCGACGAGCAGGCGCCCGCTGCCATCGCGGTTCTCGCTGAGCACGTCGAGCTCGATCATGTCGACGTTGTGGCGCAGCGCCGCGTCGAAGCTCGCGAGCGTGTTTCCGCGCTCGATGTGCGCGGCGCCCTTGTGGCCGACGCGGCGCACGCGCTTTTGGGAGGACTCGGTCATCGTCCTGTCCACGATGCCACAGTGGGGGGCGCAGCACGGAGCCTCAGGCCCGAGATCCCCGTCAGCGCGACGATCGGCGCCCGCGAGCACCCTCAATGCTCTCCACGGCCGCCTCAGCGCCGATGTACGGGGCCTGTACGAGGAAGCTCAGATGCTCCGCCACGCGCGGCAGCTGCCCCACGCGGTTGTTGAGCACGCAGCTCGAGATGATCCCCCAGAGGGCACCCGCGACCGCGTCCTTGGCGAGCAGCGGGCCTCGACACGGCCCCGGTCCGCGCTCCGTGAGCAGGCGGGTGAGCTCGTCCACGATCCCGGTCAGTCGGTCGACGAGTCCCGGGCCGAGCGAGTAGAGCTCGACGAAGGCGATCCTCGCCAGCGCCTCGTGCGAGACGAGGTAGTCGACGAACGCACTCACGCCCAGATTGACCGATTCGGGCCAGCACGCGTCGCCGATGCGCTCGCGGACCGACGCCAACGCATCCTCTGCGATCACGTCCAGCAGCGCCAGGAACGCCGCTTGCTTGCTCGTGAACTGCTCGTGAAAGGCCTCGGTGGACATGCCGGCGAACTGGGCGATCTGGGGATCGGTGAGTTCGTCATAGCCGAGCTCGAGGGCCAGGTAGGTGATCGCGGTGAGGGCACGCGCGCGGTCCTCGCGGCCGCTGCGGAAGGCCAGCGGTACCGGCCGCCGCGGCGGCCCGTCTGCTGCGGCGCTCGCACCGAGTCGTGCGATCAGGGGCGAGCGGCAGCTCTCACACCAGTCGAGGACTTCGTCGCTCAGGACGTAGAACTCCTGTTCGCGCCCTTCCCGCAGGCGCAGGAAGAGAACGTGCCGTACACCGGCGACGATCGCCTTCGAGTGCAGCCCCGGAAGGTCGGGGCGGCCCGGGGCGCAGCTGAACGCAACCGACACGAGCCGCTCGAAGATGCGGCCGGCGAGGTGCGTGCGCTCGCGTACGCTCGGGCCTACCGCGAGCGACTCGACGAGCACAAGGCGCGCCGGCTTGGGGAAGCTCGCGATGTCGTCGAGGAGTGCCTTGCAGCTGGCGTGGAGGCGGTTCGCCCAGCCACGCTCGCTCGCCCACGCGTCCAGCATCACTTTCCTCGCGCGTGCCACGGCACTGTCGCAGGTCGCCAGGAAGCAGTCCTCCTTGTCGGAGAACAGTTCGTACAGCGCTCTCCGCGAGACGCCCGCCAACGCGACGACTTCGGCAACGCTCGTTGCTGCGTAGCCGCGACGGGTTACCGCCTCGATCATGGCCCCGTACAGGCGGGCGCGCTGGTTGCGAGCCACTTCCTCGCGCTGCATTCCGTGGGGTCCATGAGGCAGCTGGCGATACAGGGGCCCAGCACAGCCTCTTATCGAACTTCCGCCCATAATTCGGGAATGTAGACTAGTTCGGATAATTGCGCAAGATATGTCCAGGCGCAATTGGACGCGCCACGGCAGCCGCCATTCGCCGGCCGGACGAGGGCTCAGGTAGTACGCCTGAGCCGCGCGACGGCGGAAGCGGATCGGCGGCCCAGGCGCGGAGGAGGGACGCGTGCAAGATAGCCCGCGCCTCACCCGCCCACAACGCCTGTTTCTGACTGCTGGTGGCCGACGAGACCATTCCACGGCTTCAACCCCACTCGGCTCCAGGGGATGGGCCACCTAGACTTGGGGAACGATGAATGACCGAGCACGGACGTGACCAGCGCGCCGTCCTTCGACACCAGGCTCGACGAGGTCGGTGCGAGCGTCGGACTGATGGCAGGAGTGCTGCCGTCACAGCAGCTGCGGGACGCCATTGCGCGGGAATGGATCGTCGCCGGAGACTGGCGGATCCCGCCCGAGTCGGTGCAGCCGGCAAGCGTTGACCTGCGGCTCGGCGAGCATGCCTGGGCGCTTCGCTGCAGCTTCCTGCCCGACAGCCACTCGACGGTGGAGCAGAAGGTCGAGGATCTTGCCTTCGAGCAGATCGACCTGCGCGACGGCGCGACGCTCGAGCGCGATCGCCCCTACCTGATCCCCCTGGTCGAGGGGCTGCGCCTGCCGGAGGAGGTCCGCGCGAAGGCCAACCCGAAGAGCTCCACCGGCCGCCTCGACGTGTTCACCCGCGTGCTGACGGATCGCAGCCACCGCTTCGATGAGATCTCGGCCGGCTACCACGGAAAGCTGTACCTGGAGGTGGTCCCGCGCACGTTCGCGATTCGCGTTCAGACGGGGTTCGCGCTCAATCAGGTACGGCTGGTCGCCGGAGAGGGGCGTCTGAGCGACCAGGAGCTCGTCGATCTTCATGGCGAGATCCCGCTTTTGTATCGCGACTCCGAGCCCCTGTCAGCGGCGGCGCTGTCGCTCGGCGAAGGGCTCTTCCTGAGTCTTGACGTCTCCGGTTCGGCCGAGAGCATCGTCGGCTACCGCGCGAAGAAGAACAGCCTGCCAATCGATCTGACCAAGGCCGGCGCTCTCAGCTGGAAGGACTACTGGGAACCGGTCCACCCCGAGCGGGGTGGGCGAATCGTGCTCGAGCCCGAGGTCTTCTACCTGCTCCTCTCGGCCGAGGGAGTGAGCATTCCCCCGTCGTACGCCGCCGAGATGCTCGCCTACGATCCAACGGCGGGCGAGCTCCGCACGCACTACGCGGGGTTCTTCGACCCGGGATTCGGGTACTCGGGCGAGCGCGCGAGCAGCGGCAGCCGGGCCGCGCTGGAGGTCAGAGCGCGGGACGTCCCGTTCATGGTCGAGCATGGCCAACCGGTGTGCAAGCTCGCGTTCGAGCGGATGGCCGCGGTGCCCGACGTTCTCTACGGCGAGGACATCGGATCCAACTACCAGGGCCAGCAGACGATGCTGAGCAAGCATTTTCTCGGGCGGACGGCCGCCATCCCGGGCTGAAGGTTCGATTCGCCAGGCGAGGCCCCTCGTCGGGCTACGCGCTCGCAATACTGACTGCTGGAGTCCTTCGAGCGTTCGGCCCCGGCCGCTGCCGCCAGCACCTGTCGTCCAGGAACGCATGTGTTTATGATTAACCGGTCTCTGCATGATCGGACGGTCGCAGAGCACCACGCTTCATAGCGGACGGAGAGTCTCTCAGAGGGGCGAGTCTCCGGGAACGACGGGGATCAAGGCACATGCCCAGACGCGGTTCAAAAGCTTCCCGGGGGTCGAGCGCCGCCTCAGAGCCTGCGTGGTCGATACCCAGCCTGCGGGAACCACGCTACTCGCAGTCACTCGAGCGGGGTCTGGCGATCCTCAGCTGCTTCACGCCCAAGCGGCCCGTGCTCGGGATCGCCGACATCGCCGACGAGCTCGGGATGAGCCGGTCGACGACTCACCGTTACGTGATCACGCTGGTGGCGCTGGGCTATCTCGAGCAGGGCGCATCGCGCAAGTACCGCCTCGGGCTGCGCGTGACGAACCTGGGCATGTCGGCGCTCAACTCGACGGGGCTGCGCGAGCACGCGCACCCGTACCTGGAGGAGCTGCGCCAGCGGACCTCGTACACGACCAGCCTCGCGGTGCTCGACGGTTCGGACATCGTCTACGTCGACCGCGCGCGGAGCTTCCGTCGTGGGCAGGGCAAAATCGACCTCGACCTGCACCCCGGCTCGAGGCTGCCCGCCCACGCCACCGCGATGGGCAAGATCCTGCTCGCCTACCTTCCCGAGGCCGACCAGCGCGAGCTGATCAGCTCGATGAAGCTCACCAAGCGCGGCCCGAACACGATCACGAGCAAGAAAGCGTTCAAGGACGAGCTCGATGAGGTCTCCGAGGAGGGCTTCGCCGTCAACGACGAAGAGCTCGCACCCGACCTGTTTGCGATCGCGGCACCGGTGCGCAACGAGGCTCGCGAGGTCGTGGCGGCGATCAACGTGGCGGCTCCCAGCTCCGTGATCTCGCTGGAGGAGATGGTCGACGCGCTCAGCCCTCACCTCCTCTCGACGGCCGATCGCATATCCGCGCGGCTCGGCTACCGCCGCGCCGACGAGCAGCCCTGAGCTGGCTGGACGCGACGGCCGACGCCGCCGTCACGTACTCTTGCGGCCCGTATGACCCCTTTGACCAAGCCCGCGGTGCGCCTGTTTGGCGGCCTCGCACTCACCGTCGGCCTCTCAGCCTGCGGAAGCACGGTCTCGACCAGCAAGTTCACGGGAGAACAGCGTGAAGTCGCCCAGACGATCTCGAACCTTCAGTCCGACGTGAGGGCAGCCGATCAGCAGAAGATCTGCTCGAACGATCTCGCTGCCCCGGTCGTGGCGCGTCTGACCGCAGCCCCGGGAGGGTGCAAGCAGGCGCTCAAAGGCCAGCTGAGCGAGATCGACAACTTCGACGCGACAGTGGAATCGGTGCAGGTTACTGGCAGCAAACGCACCGCGACTGCCCGGGTGAAGAGCACCTACAATGGCAAAAACCGCGTGACGACAGTGAACCTCGTCGACGAGGGCGGCAAATGGAAGATTCTCAGCGTTGCGTGAGGCTGACCAGCGCGAGATAACGACAGCTTCAGGAGCGTCTCGTCAGCGCCGGTGGCGACGGCGGTGGCGATGAGTGCGGTGCACGTGCCGCTTTCGTGGGCAGCCGGTGACGGCGATTCGGGTTGTTCGTTTGATCACCGCCCCGTTCTGGCCCGTGATCTTCGTCGGCATCAGCAGCGGGTGGGCGCAGAGGCTCGCGATCGCGCCGAGCGCCGAGTGAGGACTCTCGGGTAGCGTCAGGTCGAAGGTGCTGATCGGCGCATCCGGAACGGACGCGAACGAGCTCGAGGTGATGCCGTGTTTGATGTCTGTCTGTCCGTCGAGCTGCAGCGTGATCCCGTCGCCCTGCAGCAGGATCACCAGATCGGGGAAGGACGCGCCGCCGTGCGAGACGAGGATCGCGGGCCCCGTCAGCTGATGGTCGAGAAGCGGCGTGACCGCGGTGGCGGAGCCGACGAAGGATCCTTCCGGGCAGGTTGCCGGGTTCGCATTGAACACGTTCTCGGTACAGGCTTTCTGAAGCGTGGTGAGGCGCGAGGGCAGCTGACCGGGCAGGTCGACCTTCACCTTTCCGATGTTCGCCTGGCCGGGCCCGGACGTGACCTTGACCTCGAGCGAGGCGCCATCGCGTTTGCTCGTGTGGGCGCGGGTGATCACGGTGAAGGTCGGCGCGAAACCGAGGTCCGCACACCCGGCGGCCTGGAAGCGTGAGGAAGCGCGGGCGCTCGCGCCCTGTGTTGAGGTGAATGTCGCGGCGACCTGCATCGGGTCGCATGAGGTCGGGTTGATTACGAACGAGGGCCGATCGATCGTCACGTTCACCGCGCGCAGCTGGAGGGGGATCCCGTCGAGGATCGTGGGGAACGGGTCGGAGACCGCGCTCACGTGCGCGTCGTGCACGTCGATCTGGAGCGACTGGCGCACGACTACCGTGCCGAGGTTGAAGGGACCGGCGACGGCGGGCACCTCGACCGCGAGACCGTAGGGAGCGCCGCGGTATGGGCCAGTGAGGTAGACCCGGCCGGGGAGAAAGAAGGGATGGCTGCCTGGCCCGGCGCCGGTGGTGACCGTGCCGACCTGACTCGAGGCGGGGCATGTCCCTGCGCTCGCGTTGGCGTCGGGGCAGAGCGGCACGCCGGCGAGCTTCGCGACCAGGCCGGGCGGGAGAGTCGCCGTGAGCCCCGAGAAGGGCTGGTCGGAATCCTGGCGCGAGAAGCTGAGCGTGAAGGGTGAGAACGCTCCGGCCTGCGGGTTGACCGTGCCCGCGACGAACGAAGGGGCGAAGCGGCCGGGGTCGCCGCAGCCGCCGACTTCGAACGACGACGCCGGAGTGGCGTCGGGCGTGAACGGCGTGCTCCACGGCGTCAGATCGGATGTGGTCGTGTACGCGCCGCAAACAGGCGGGTTGGCAAGCGGCGCACGCGCCCCTTCCTTGAGCTGAACCTTGAGATCGTCGAAGGGCTGCTGTGGCGTGTTCTTGAACGTCGCCGTGAGCCGTCCCGTCGCGGGGTCCACCGAAACATTGCCAGCGAGCTTCA
>DATMQG010000109.1:0-24250 GCA_035566835.1 Solirubrobacteraceae bacterium | reverse complement strand
ACGTGCCGACGGGCGCGTTTGAGCCGAGGCAGGCGGGCTGTCCCGTGGCCCCGCAGAGCTTCTCCCCTTCAAGCCATTGGCTCGAGCTGGTTCCCAGGCCGACCGTATCGGGAACGGTCCCCTGGATCAGCATCGCGTGCCCGTAGTTGGCCGGATAGTTGTGGTTGGCAGTGTTGAGATCGTTGCCGGAGAAGGCCTGCACGACGCCATGGTCGTAGGCGTACTGCGAGGCCGCTTCGGCGAAGGCCGAGTGGTAGAGGCTGCCGTTCGCCCCCTCGATGACCTTGACGCCGTTGTCGGTCGCGTAGACGATCCCGAGTGCAAACGTGTTCGCGTCGGACACGAACGTGTCCCAGATCCGCACGGGCGTGATCTGGCAGTGGGGGCAGACGCCGATCGAACCCTGCCCGTCGTTGCCGCGCTCGGCTGCATCGAGAGCGCGGCCGGTGCCATGGTGGTGCGCGGCGAAGTAGCTCGACAGGTCGGCGGGTTCGTTGTTGTTGTCGAAGAAGTTCCATCCGGCGATGTCGTTGGCGTAGCCGTTGTGGTCGTTGTCGAAATGCTGGCCGGGCACACACTGGAGCGGGAGGTGGCTGGAGGGGTCGATCTGGCAGTCGCCGAAGGCGTGGATCAGATCCTGGGCGGTGATCAGCCCGGGCGGCCCGGTGCGGCCCGCGTAAGACAGGCTCATGCGCGGATCGCCGGCGTAGTCCTCGACGTTGACGACGCCGTCGCCGTTGCAGTCGTAGGTTCCGCAGGAGGAGCCGTCGGAGCGCTCCGGATAGGGTAGCTCGCGGGTGTTCAGGTGGATCTGGTCGCGCAGCCCCGCTGCGCTCCAATCGATGCCCGTGTCGAGGATCGCGACCACGGAGTCCGAGCGCCCGCGCTCGGCCTTCCAGGCCCCGGCCGCGTTAAAGCCGGCGACCATCGGCTTGCCGGCGTTCGGGCCGACGGAGTAGATCGCTCCCGGCGTCAGTTCGGACGGGAACCCGAACAGGTCGAAGCGCTCGTCGTAGAAGTTGGACGAGCGATTTGCCGGTGGTTGCTGGGTGTCGGGCTCGGACTGGTCGTAGTTGGGGTCGTTCGGCGTGTCCTGTCGCTGGACGCTGCCGTAGCCGAACTGCTGCGAGGTTTCCTGGGAGCACGGGTTCTCAAAGCCGCCGCAGCCGGCGGCGCCGGCATCGACCGCAGCCACCGTGGCGCCGCCCGCGGCCAGCACCATGACCGCAGTCGCCACGATCCAGCGTTGCCGTCTTCCAGCGCCTGTCACACCCGACATCTCCCCGTGATGAGTCGTGCTCTTACCCCCTCGGCGCGCGCGCGAAACCTGGCTGCGAGGGCGGTGTACCTTCGTCCAGCCCGAATAACGGATCCGCGCAAATAGGGCAGTGCCCTTTGCGAACGGGAAATCCGCCTGGTAACGCTTCATAGTCCGTCCCCAAGCTATCGGCAGGAGGCAATTGGATGAGAGAGGCGACACCGCTGCGCAACCTCGAGCCACGCCGCGAGGAGACCTGGCTTCACGGGCGTCGGATCTCTTACCTGACCGCCGGCGAGGGCCCGGTCCTGCTGCTCGTCCACGGGATCGCCTCAGACAGCGAAGCATGGCGCGCGGCCCTGCCGCTGCTGGCGCGCCGCGCGACGGTGATCGCCCCCGACCTGCCGGGTCACGGAGCGTCGGGCAAGGCGCCCGGCGACTACTCGCTCGGCTCGCTCGCGAGCTCCCTGCGCGACCTGCTCGTAAAGCTTGGCCACGAGCGGGCGACATTCGTCGGTCATTCGCTCGGAGGTGGCGTCGCGATGCAGTTCAGCTACATGTTCCCCGAGCGGACGGAGCGGCTCGTGCTCGTCTCGAGTGGGGGTCTCGGGCAAACCGTCAACCTGCTGCTGCGGGCCGCGACGCTGCCCGGCTCCGAGCTCGTGATCGCCGCCACGATCGCGCCGATCACCGCGGTTGGGCGCGCCGCGGTTGCGACGCTGCGGCGGCTCGGGCTGCGCGTCGCACCCGACCTGGGCGAGGTGGGCCGCGGCTTCGCAACGCTCGCTGACAGTCAAGGGCGAGCGGCGTTCCTCGACACGCTGCGGTCGGTCGTGAACTTCAGAGGTCAACGCATCGATGCGAGCGATCGCCTGTATCTAGCCGTCGGAATGCCGACGCTGCTGCTGTGGGGCGAGCAGGATCCGATCATCCCCGTCGGGCATGGCCGGCGCGCGGAGCAGCAGATGCCCGGTAGCCGACTGGTCACGTTCGCCGACTCCGGTCACTTCCCGCAGATCGATGATCCGCATCGCTTCGCCGCGTCGCTGCTCGAGTTCATCGACGAGACCGAGCCCTCGGGCCTCACTCCCGAGCTGTGGAGCAGCCTGCTGCGAGAAGCACCCGACGGCGACGGCGATCCCGTCTCCTGCGCCGCCGAGTCGGGGTAAGGTCGACCTCCTTCGCGGCAGCGGCCTGCCCGCGGGGCGCCCCCAGCTGAGTAGCGGCAGCTCGCGCGCCGGCCGTCAGTCGTCGTCGCGCGGATCGGCCGGCGAGGAGCCGACCGGCTGAAAGCTTTCGCTCACGACGTGAAGGCGCAGCTCCGAGCTTCGAAGGAGCTGCTCGCCGATCTCCTCCTGATAGGTCGAGAACGCCTGCGAGCGATAGTGCTCCTCGAGCGCGGGCAGATCGCGCCACCGCTGCACGACGAGGAAATGCCCGGGCTCATCGAGCGTCTCTGCGAACTCGTAGGAGATGCATCCAGGCTGCTCTCTCACGCGGGCCTGCGTGTCGCGCATGAGCTCGCTGACCTGATCGCGCCGTGGGACCTGCGCGTAGATGTCTCCCAGCGCGATGATCACGCGCTCGCCTACTGCCAGTATTTCTCGACGGTGTCGCGATCGCGCACGTGGGCCTCGTCCGGATCGGCTCCGGCATCCCGGAGCGCCCTGCGCTGGCGCAGCAGATCCCAGCAGCGGTCGAGCTCCACCGATACGTCCTCGAGCCGCCGCTTGTCCTCGTCGAGCGCCTCTTCGCGCACAGCGTCGCCCTCCTCGCGCCCCTGGAGCGCATGCTCCTCGCGGACGAGCGCCTCGATGCGGCTGAGGATCGACTGGTCGTCCATGCTCGTTAGGCTAGCCGAGCGTGCCGCGACGCGGAGGTCTCGCGGCTCGCCGCGCGCGCTGCGCCATCGCGGCTCGCCGTCAGGGTTGGTCCGTGTGGCCGTGCAGGGACAGCCCGAACGGGCTTCCCTCGCTGTCCTTGCAGACCGCCCAGACCTCACCGGGATGGATCACGCTGCCGCCGAGCGCCTGCACCCGCACCAACGCGCTCGCCATGTCGCTCACCTCGAAGTAGGGCAGCGAGAAGGAGTCTCCCGGGCCCTGCCCACGAACGTGAACGCCGACCGCCGGGGCGCTCGTGCGGGTCTGAGCACCCTCGCCCTCGCTGCGTGGCTCGAGCACCAGTCCGAGCAGGCCGCGCCAGAAGCTGCGGGCCCGCTCGAGGTCGTCGGCCGGGAACTCGATCAAGGCGACGGACGACGTCATGGCTTCACGTTACTTGGCTACGGCCGCGCCCGGCGCGCTGCGCGGTCGCGCCCCCATTCGGCTTCGCCGAGCAGGCGATGCCATTCTGTGGAGCGTGCAGAGTTTGAGCGCCGCCATCTTCGACCTCGACGGCGTGCTGCTGGAATCCGAGCAGGTCTGGTCGGCAGCCAAGCAGGAGCTCACGCTTGCGCGCGGGGGGGTGTGGAGCGAAGCAGCCGAGCGCGCGATGCTCGGCATGAGCTCGACCGAGTGGAGCCGCTACATGCGCGATCAACTGCGCGTGCCGATGGAACCGAGCGAGATCTCGGCGGCGGTGGTCGAGCTCGTGGCACGCCGCTACCGCGAGGAGTTGCCGCTCATCGACGGCGCGGACGAGGCCGTGCGGTCGCTCGGTGCACGCTTCCCGCTCGGGCTCGCCTCGTCGTCCAACCGCCAGATCATCGACCTCGTGCTCGAGCTGACCGGCTGGTCGGTGCTCTTCTCGGTCACGGTCTCCTCTGAGGAAGTGGCCCACGGCAAGCCCGCGCCCGACGTCTATCTGGAGGCGGTGCGCAGTCTCGAGGTCGCGGCCGCGTCCTCTGCGGCGATCGAGGACTCCGGCGCCGGGATCTCCTCGGCGCTGGCCGCCGGGCTCACCGTCGTGGCGATACCCAACCGCGCCTATCCGCCCGACCCGGAGATCCTTCGCCAGGCTGACGTGGTGCTCGACTCGCTCGCGCAGCTCGAGGTCACTATCGCCGGCCTCGCGACGGGCTGAGAGGCGCCCCGCTCAGCCGTCGTTCATCAGCCGCGCGGACGCCTCGGCGAGTCGCGCATACGCATCGGGACGGCGAGTGGCGAGGAACGGGAACAGCTCGAGCCAGTCACGGCGCTGGTCGAGGTCGAGGTCGGCGATGAGAACCGCCGGTTCATCGCGTGGCGCCTGCACGAGCTTGCGTCCGTAAGGGTCGCAGATGAACGAGGAGCCGTAGAAGCGCAGCGGTGGCTCCTCGCCGATGCGGTTGACGGCGACCATGAAGACGCCGTTCGCGATCGCGTTGCCGACGATCACCTGCTCCCACAACGGCTGCGTGTCGAAGTCGGGGTGCTCCGGCTCGGAGCCGATCGCGGTCGGATACACGAGCACGTCGGCGCCCTCGAGGCTGTAGGCGCGCGCGACCTCGGGGAACCACTGGTCCCAGCAGGTGGGCAGGCCCAGATGCGCGGCTCCCAGTGGCACGACCGCGAAGGGGTCGCCGTCGCCGGGGCCCGGCCGGAAGTAGCGGTCCTCGTGGTAGCCCGCCGTCACCGGAATGTGCAGCTTCCGGGTGGCAGCGACGAGCTCCCCCTCGGGCGCGACGATGATCGCCGTGTTGTAGCCCAGCCCGTCGTCGCCGTCGGCGCGCTCATACAGGGACGCGTGCACGTGAACACCGGTCTCCTTCGCGAGGCCAGCCGCAAACCGATAGGTGGGCCCGCCGGGCAGCTCCTCGGGTTCGGCTCCCGCCGCGAGCGGGCCGCCCGGATCGACCGCGAAGTATCGCGTGAGGGTCAGCTCCTGCAGGCAGACCAGCTCCGCGCCCTCGCAAGCCGCACGCCGGATGCCGGCGGCGAGAGCGCCGGCGTGCTCCTCCGGATCGGGATGCCAGCGCTCCTGGACCGCGGCGATCCGGAACAGCGGCTGCTGCGGCGCTCGCTTACGGGCGGGCGATGGGAGCGGCGCAGGCGCTGCGATCACACGGATGCTCTCAGCCATTTGAGGGACTGTAGGCGGTCAACGTCGCGCAGCGCTCGCGGCATGTGATCATCTTTCCGGTGACTGGAGCAGACCTCCCGGGGCAGGCGTGAGCGCGGCACTGAGCTCGACGCCGGCCGCGGACGCCTACCGCATGCCGGGCGAGTTCGAGCCGCGCGCGGGGTCGTGGATGGCGTGGCCCGAGCGGCCAGACACCTGGCGTCTCGGCGCGAAGCCGGCGCAGGCCACCTTCGCCGAGGTCGCCGAGACGATCGCGGTCTCAGAGCCGGTGACTATGGCCGTCTCGGACGCCCAGTTCGAGCACTGCCGCTCCGTGCTGTCCGCGGCGGTTCGCGTCGTCGAGATTTCGACCGACGACGCCTGGATGCGCGACATCGGCCCCTCGTTCGTGGTGAACGACGCCGGCGGCCGGCGCGGAGTCGACTGGCGCTTTAACGCTTGGGGCGGGCTTGACGGCGGCCTGTACTTCCCGTGGGACCGCGACGAACGCGTCGCGCGCAAGGTGCTCGAGATCGAGGGGGCCGACCGCTACCGCGCGCCGATCGTGCTCGAGGGCGGCTCGATCCACGTGGACGGGGAGGGGACGGTGCTGACGACGGAAGAGTGCCTGCTGAACCCCAACCGCAATCCGGGTCTCTCGCGCGAGCAGATCGAGCAGGCGCTATGTGCGTACCTGGGCGCTAAGAAGGTGCTCTGGCTGGGCCGCGGCGTCCTCGAGGACGAGACCAACGGCCACGTGGACAACCTCGCCTGCTTCGCGCGCGCCGGTGTCGTTCTGCTCACCTACCCGGGTGACGAGTCACACCCGCAGCATGAGATCTCACACGACGCGCTCCACCGGCTCGAGTCAGCCACCGACGCGCGCGGCCGCTCGCTGGAGGTGATCCGGATGCCGGCGCCGGGGCCACTCGCGCTCACCGAGGAGGAGGCCCGCGGGGTCGATGCGGTCGCCGGCACCAAGCCGCGGCGCGCGGGCGACCGCTTGGCCGCGTCGTATGTGAACTTTCACCTGGGGAGCACGCGCATCGTGTTCCCGCTGCTCGACGGTCGCTACGACGACGAGGCTGCGGAGGTGCTTCGTCGCTGCTTCCCCGACCGGGAGATCGTTGGCGTGCCGGCGCGCGAGATCCTGCTCGGCGGTGGGAACATCCACTGCATAACCCAGCAGGTTCCGGCCGCAGCGGCCGCATAGCCACGCGGCTTTACGCTCGCAGCTTTCCTCGCTACGTTGAGAGCTCGCGGCGGCCCCCGCGGACTCGGAACCTTCAACCAACGATGTCAGGAGGTGCTAGCGATGCCGAAGTGGATGCCGGACGGATACCCCACGGTCACGCCATATCTGATCGTCGACGGCGCGAGTAGCGCGATCGACTTCTACAGCTCGGTGCTCGGCGCGAAGGAGCGAATGCGGCTACCGGGACCCGACGGAAAGCTCGGCCATGCCGAGCTCGAGGTTGGAGACTCGGTGATCATGCTCGCCGACGAGAACCCCGAGATGGATGCGCGGGGTCCCCGGACGATCGGAGGTAGCCCTGTGTCGCTGCTCGTTTATGTCGAGGACGTGGACAGCGTCTTCGAGCGTGCAATCCAGGCCGGCGCAAAGGCTCTCCAGCCGGTCGAAGATCGGTTCTACGGCGACCGGACGGGAGGCTTCGAGGATCCGTTCGGGCATAGATGGAATATCGCGACCCACGTCGAGGACGTCCCGCCCGAGGAGATGTCGAGGCGCGCTGCGGAGGCGATGACCGCAGGCTAACCCCGGCTCAGGGATGAACCGGCCGTGAGGGCCAGCGGGCGGGGATCGGAGCGAACTGGATCGGCCGGTGCTCGTTGCTCTCAGCATCGGCCAGGGCCCACGCGATCCGCTGGATCAGATGGGCCGCGAAGTGCTCGCTCGCGATGTCGCTCGTCGCGATCCGCTCGCTGAGCATCACGACCGCGTCGGGGTCATCGCCTGGTTCGGTTGTCACGAGAACACGGGGCATGCAGCAGGCATCCTCGCGCGCGCGAGACCCGCGCGCATTGGACGTCGGTCCCAAATCGATCGCGCTCGGCTCGACAGCCGCTCAAAAGTGGCGGACTCGCGCAGCTTCCTCGCCCACCGCCACGCCCCCTTCAGCTTTCTTTCAGAATGCTCCGTCAGCATGCGACCATGCGTCTGCTGGTCGTCGACGATGACGCGCCCGTACGCGAGGCGCTCGAGCTGGTTCTCGGCCTCGACGGATTCGAGGTATCGACGGCGGCAAACGGTCGCGAGGCGATCCGAACACTCTCGGCCGGCAGACCCGACGCGATGATCCTCGACGTGCTGATGCCCGACCTCGACGGTCTCGAGGTCTGCAGGCGGATCCGCTCCACGGGCGACAGGACTCCCGTGCTCATGCTCACCGCCCGCGCCGAGGTGAGCGAGCGCGTGGCCGGCCTCGAGGCCGGGGCCGATGACTACCTGGCGAAGCCGTTCGCCCGCGAGGAGCTAATCGCGAGGCTGCGCGCGCTGCTGCGTCGAACCGGCTGGGAGGGACACCCAGAGCTGCTGCGCTATGAGGACCTCGAGCTCGACCCGCTCGCGCACGAGGCTCGGCGGGGCGAGCGCCTGCTCGAGCTGACGCGCACCGAGTTCCTGCTACTCGAACTGCTCATAAACCATCCCCGCCAGGTGCTGACCCGCGCGACGATCTTCGACCGCGTCTGGGGCTATGACTTCGGACCGGCTTCGAACTCGCTCGAGGTCTACATCGGCTACCTACGTCGCAAGACGGAGGCCGCGGGCGAGCGCCGCCTGCTGCACACCGTTCGCGGCGTCGGCTACGTCCTGCGATCACCGGCGCGATGAGCTTCCGCCGTCGCATGATCCTGTTGGCGGCAGGCGCGGTAGCCGCTGCGGTCGTGATCGCGTCGGTGGTCGTGTATGTCGTGACCCGTGACGAGCTGCGCGGGCAGGTCGACGCCAGCCTGCGGCAGAAGCTCACTCCCGGCCAGCCGCAGGCGGTCCAGGTCAGGACGGAATATGTCGGCAGCGGAAAGCCCCAGAAGGGAGGAGATCGGGTGTTTCAGCTTTTCGGCGTCCCGCCGGGAACAAAGGCGGGGACGGTCGTCGGGCAGGGCCTGTCGGCGGGACCCACGCCAGATCTCGGTCTGCTCGCCGCCGGCTCCGCCGAGCTCGGCAGATCCGTGGTCCGCGCGGCGCCCATCGCGGGGCAGAGGCGCACCACCACGGCGAAGCTCGTTCTGCCTGCTCCGGCGCTCGGCGCCGCCACCGGGTTCGCGCAGCTCGTGCAGGGCGACGGACATGTGCTGCGCTCGAACGCGACGGGGCCCCGGCTGCCGGTCAACGCTTCCACCCGTGCGGTCGCCGCGGGCAGGCATGGACCGTTCTTCAGCGATGCCACGATCGCGGGAACACACGTGCGGGTGCTCACGGAGCGAGCGACGCTCGGCGGCGCCGTATGGCAGGTCGCACTGCCGCTCACGGACGTCGACAGCACGCTCGGACAACTCGAGCTCGTGCTCGCGCTCGTGAGCCTCGGCGGGATCGCGCTTGCCGCCGCGCTCGGTCTGCTCGTCTCCCGCGCTGCGCTCGTGCCCGTGCGCCGGCTGACCGGCGCGGCGGAACGCGTGGCCCTCACACAGGACCTGGGTCATCGCATCGAGGCCCACGGCGGGGATGAGCTCGGACGGCTGGCAGCGAGCTTCAACACTATGCTCGCGGCCCTCGAGCGCTCGCGCTTGGCTCAACGGCAGCTCGTCTCGGACGCCTCCCACGAGCTGCGCACGCCTCTGACGAGCGTGCAGGCGAACCTCGATGCCCTGGCAGTCGGCGATCGGCTGCCCGCGCCAGATCGCGCTCGCGTACTCACGTCCGCGCGTGCGCAACTGCATGAGCTCACCACGCTCGTGGGCGATCTGGTGGGGTTGTCGAAGACAGCTCTCGACGACGTCGAGATAGAGGATGTGCGCCTCGACCTGGCCGCTGCGGGCGCGGTCGAACGAGCCCGGCTGCACGCCCCGCGGTGTTGCTTCGTGCTCGAGGGCGAGCCGTGCCTCGTGCGCGCCGTGCCCGCCGGGCTGGACAGGGCCATCGCCAACCTGCTCGACAACGCCGCCAAGTGGGGCCCGCCCGAGGGTCCCGTCGAGGTGTCGGTGTGTGGAGGTCGCCTGGTGGTCCGCGATCACGGCCCGGGCATCGCGGCGGAGGACCTGCCGCGTGTGTTCGACCGCTTTTACCGTGCTCCTGGCGCGCGCGGACTGCCCGGCGCGGGCCTGGGCCTGGCGATCGTGCGAAAGGTAGCCGAGACCCACGGCGGCGCGGTCCATGCCGCCAACGCACCCGACGGTGGCGCTCGACTGACGCTCGAGTTGCCGCTGGTGCCGATGACGGCAGCCGAGGTCGCCGACTCGGTCGCTGGAGCTCTGACGCTCGCTGGTGCGGTTCATCGAGTTCCTCCCAGTCTCTAAGCCGGCTCTCAGGTTGCGCCGCCTTGATGTGCGAGTAACCCCCGACTCGCAAAGGAGCACCGATGCCCGCCCGTCCTTCGATCGCCCCAATCGCCGTTCTGTGCTCGGCAGGCGCGAGCCTCGCCTTGGCTGCATGCGGCGGATCCGCATCTGGTTCGGCTGCCACTCAGGAAAAAGAAAGGGAAAAGGATCTCGTGAAGTTCGCGCAGTGCATGCGCGAACACGGCGTTAACCTCTCCACCCCGTCGGGCGGTTCGGGTGAGATCAGGATCACCGGGACCGGCAGCGCGAACAATCCGCATTCGCTCGAAGCGGCACAGGACGCCTGCAAGCGCTACCAGCCGTCGGCCGGCAAGCAGAACATCTCGCCGGCCGAAAGGGCTGCGCTCGAAGACGCGTCGCTGAAATTCGCCCAGTGCATGCGCAGTCACGGCGTCAACGTGCCCAACCCCACCACCAGCGCAGGCGCCGCGGGCTTCTCGATACGGATCCAAGGCGGCCCGGGGAGCGTCAATCCTTCCAGTCCCAGCTTCCAGGCCGCACAGAAAGCTTGCCAGAGCTTGATGCCTAAGCCTCCCGGAGGCAAGGGCCCCGAACTCTCAACCAATGGCCCGTACTCGTCGGGCTCCGGCCCGTCGGCGGGCCTGAGCGTAGGCGGCTGAGGCGATGCCGCTCGCGGGTCGAGCGCCGGGCACGCCGCCGTCAACTCCTCGAGCTCCGCGCTCACCGGACGGCATTCCGCCCGAGGATCGGTCTGGCTGGCACGGTCGCGCTCGCCTCGCGGCGCTCGCGGCAATGCTCCTGGTCCTCGCCGTCGCCGTCGCCCTCGTGGCACCGCCACATTCGCCGACGCCCGCCCACCTCGGGACGGCCATCCCGGCGGGTGAGACCACCACGGTGGTGGAACGGCGCACGCTCGTAGAACACGCGCAGCTCGACGGCACGCTTGGCTATGGCGGCGCGCTCGAACTCTATGACCGGCTGGCCGGAACCTTCACGTGGCTGCCCGCCGTCGGCGCGGTGATCGGGCGGGGAGGCACGCTGTTCCGTCTCGACAACCTGCCGGTGGCGCTGATGTATGGGACCGTGCCGGCCTACCGGACGCTGAGGGAGGGAATCGGCGACGGGCCGGACGTGGCCGAGCTGAACGCGAACCTCGTGGACCTGGGCTTCGATCCGTACCGCGCGATCGGCGATCAGGATCACTTCGACGAAGCGACTGCCGCCGCCGTCCGCCGCTGGCAGGAAGCCGAGAGCCTGCCGCAGACGGGCGAAGTGGAGCTCGGTCGGGTCCTATTCGCACCGGGCGCGCGGCGGGTCACGGCGGTGCATAAGGCCCTGGGCGACGACCCCCCCGGAAGCTCAGCGGCAAAGGCGCCGAGCTCAGAAGGACCTGCCGCGGACAAACCAGCATGGAACGAACAAGCGCCGAAAAGACCCCATTCGAAAGCTGGCAAATCGAAACGACCCAGCGCTAAAACGGACGGCTCGAAAACACCGAGTGAAAAACAACCCGCGGCAAAAGACCCCGCCACGAAAGAACCCGCCACGAAAGAACCCGCCTCGAAAGAACCCGCCTCGAACGGCAACGGAGCCTCCCCCGCCGCCGCGCCGGTGCCGGTGCTCACGACCACAGCCACCCAGCAGATCGTTCAGCTCCAGGTCAAGGCCACCGAACAGCAGCTCGCACGGGTCGGCGAGTCGGCGCCGGTGAGGTTGCCAAACGGCGACGTCGTGCAGGGTCAGATCACGAACGTCGGCACGGTCGCGTCGGAATCGAGCGAAAGCGAAAAAGAAAAAGGCGGCAACGGTGGTGGCGGTGGCGGCAATTCGTCGGGCAGCGGCGAAAACGCCACAATCTCGGTGACGCTCGCGCTCGACCATCCCGTCGCCCGTCTGGACAAAGCACCCGTGAGCGTCGAGTTGGTCAAGAATATCCGCCGAAACGTGCTGGCAGTGCCCGCGACCGCCCTCCTCGCCACTGCTGGCGGCGGCTACGCGATTGAGGCGCTCGAAGGTACACGCCGCATCGCGCTTGCCGTGACGCCCGGCATGTTCGCCAATGGTTACGTACAGATCGAAGGTCCTGGCGTTCATGGCGGACTGACGGTGACAGAGCCGCAATGAGCGCGGCGCCGGTGCTCGTGCTTCGTGAGGTGGTCAAGCGCTATCCGGGAGACGTTGAGGCACTGCGTGGAGTCAACCTGAGCATCGACGAGGGCGAGCTGTGCGCGATCATCGGCCCGTCAGGATCGGGCAAGTCGACGCTGCTCTACATCATGGGCACGCTGGAGCGGGCGACCAGCGGGGTCGTGCGAATAGCCGGCAATGACGTCGCCGGTGCCTCAGACGCCATGCTCGCCGCGCTGCGGGCACGGCGTATCGGCTTCGTGTTCCAGCAGTTTCACCTGCTCGAGGCGCATAGCGCGCTCGAGAACGTCGCCGGCGGTCTGCTCTACACGGGCACGCCGGCGCGTGAACGCCGGCGCGCGGCCCTGCAAGCGCTCGAGCGCGTCGGGCTGGCACACCGCGCGACGCACACGTCGGCGCTCCTGTCCGGTGGCGAGCGCCAGCGCGTGGCGATCGCGCGGGCCCTGGTGAGCGCACCGGCGATCGTGCTGGCAGACGAGCCGACGGGCAATCTGGACACCGTCACCGGCGGCGACATCCTCGACCTGCTGCGCGAGCTGAACGCGCAGGGAACGACGGTGGCCGTGATCACACACGATCGAGAGATCGCGGCGACGATGCCGCGCCGTCTGGAGATGCGTGACGGACGCGTGATCGCAGACGAGCTGCTCGCGGTGGGGGTATGACCGCGACCGGCCTCGGCGCGGCGCCGCCGCGCAGCCGCCTGCTGCCGTTCGACGTCCTGCGGACCGCCAGTGTCGGCCTGCGTACGCGCCGTCTCCGTGTGGCGCTGTCGGCCCTTGGCGTCGCGATCGGCATCGCTGCGATGGTGGCCGTTCTCGGTATCTCCGACTCCAGCAAAGCAGGCCTCGTGGCGGAGCTGAACCAGCTCGGAACAAACCTGCTCACGATCGTGCCCGGCCAGACGTTCTTCGGACAAGCGGCGAAGCTGCCCGAAACGGCGGACCGCGCGGTACGCAACCTCGGCAGCGTTCGCAGCGCCGCGGCGATCACGATGGTGAGTGGCGCGACGGTGCGGCGCAGCCCGTTCGTCGAAGCCAGCGAAACGGGGGGGATTACGGTCGACGCTGCGGACCTGGGGCTACTCGCCACGCTAAGCGGGCACGTCGCCAGAGGCCGCTTCCTCGACGCCGCTAACGATGGATACCCGGTCGTGGTGCTCGGAGCGGTCGCCGCCCAGCGCCTCGGAGTCGATCGGCTGACGGTGCACAGGCGACCGGTGCAGGTCTATCTCGGCAAGACTTGGTTTACCGTCGGCGGCGTTCTCGCCACGCTTGCGCTGGCACCGGAGATCGACCGCGCTGCCCTGATCGGATACCGCGTCGCCTACCGGCTGTTCGGCACGACCCGTAGCGCGAGCACCCTCTACGTGCGCGCCGACCCTGAACGTGTCCCGGAAGCCGCCGCACTGCTTCCCGCCGCGGCGGACCCGCAGAACCCCGAACAGACCCAGATCAGCCGCCCCTCTAGCGGGCTCCAGGCACGGGCCGACGCTCAGGGGACGCTGACCGCGCTGTTCCTGGGCCTGGGCGCCGTCGCGCTTCTGGTCGGTGGAGTCGGGATCGCCAACGTGATGGTGATCTCGGTCCTCGAGCGCCGCCCCGAGATCGGCCTGCGCCGTGCGCTCGGCGCCACGCGGGTGCACATCGGGGCGCAGTTCCTCGGCGAGTCGGTGCTGCTCTCGTTGCTCGGCGGCGCTGCAGGCGTCGGCCTCGGTGCGGCCGCCACGACCGCCTATGCATCGATCCAGGGCTGGATCGTGGTCGTGCCCGTGCTCTCGGTCGCTGGCGCGGTGGCAATCGCATTGGCGCTTGGCGCGGTCGCCGGCCTCTACCCGGCTGCACGCGCCGCGCGACTCGCACCCGCGGCCGCCCTTCGAAGCACGTAGACGAGGCGCGGCGGCTGGGAGCGCCGCAGGCGATCGCGTGCGAGTGCCGCGCACATGAGATATGGCTTGCGTGGTCATACGGAAAACGATGGGAAGGAGCAGGACGATGGGAAGAGTCGTGGTGAGCGAGTTTGTCTCGCTGGACGGCGTGATGGAGGCCCCAGGCGGGGGCGAGGACTTCGAGCACGCAGGCTGGACGTTTGAGATCGAGCGAGGCGACGGCGACAGGTTCAAGATGGAGGAGACGCGGGACTCCGAGGCGCTGCTGCTCGGAAGGGTGACGTATGAAGGCTTCGCCGCGGCCTGGCCGACGATGGAGGGCGAGTTCGCCGACAAGTTCAACGGGATGCCCAAGTACGTCGTCTCCTCGACGCTGGCCGAGCCGCAGTGGAACAACACGACTGTGCTCCACGGCGACGTCGTCGAGGAGGTCTCCAAGCTCAAGCGCCGGATCGAGGGCCAGATCGTCGTTCACGGAAGCGCCCAGCTCGCACAGACGCTGCTCGAGGCCGAGCTCGTCGACGAGCTGCGGCTGATGGTCTTCCCGGTCCTCCTCGGAAGCGGACGGCGACTGTTCGGCTCGAGCGATGGCAAGCGGCGGATGCGCCTCACGAACTCAAAGACGGTCGGCGACGGCGTCGCGATCCTGATCTACGAGCCCCTGCGGAGCGAGGGAGCAGCCGCCGCCTGACGGGTCACCCGCGCGTGGGCACGCATGAGGACCCGGCCGATCAGACGACGCCGGTGAGCACGAGCGCGCCTATCACCACGAGAACCGCGGCGCTCAACACGTTGCCCCAGCGCTCGAGCCACTGCCCCCGCACCTGATAGCCGCCGAAGCAGGCCAGCAGCGTCAGCCCCACGATCGTCCCGATCGTCACCGCAGAGAAGACGATCAGCGCACCGGCCGCCGTTGCGGCGCCGGCAGCGCTCGCAGCCAGGAAGACCGGCAGAATCGTCAGATCCGGGGACGCCGTTGCTCCGAACGGCACCATGATCGAAGCGAGGCCGCGCACGCGGCTGCCCTCCGCCACGACGATCGCGTCGCTCTGCCGCGATGTGTGAAGGTGAGGATGGTGATCGCTGTGAGCTTGCCCACGCCCATCCGCTTGCGCGTGACTGCGCTCGTGGCTGTGGTCGTGCCCGCGGCCGGTCAGCTCGAGCGCAGCGAAGCCGACGCCCGTGAGCATGAGAACCACCCCGATGATCGTGTTCTGCGCGCTCTGTACCGTCGACCGTAGCTGCAGGCCGATCACGACGATGATCGTGCCCAGCAGCAGCGACACGAGCACGTGGGCGATGCCGGCCAGCAGCGAGAGCCGGGCGACGCGAGCGAGCGGGTAGCGCTGAGTGCGCCCGACGACCGCGAGCGGCACCCAGTGGTCGGGGAGGATTGCGTGACCGACCCCGACACCGGCGGCGGCGGCCACGAGCGCGGGTGTCGCGGAGCTCACGCCCCAATCATGGCATGAACGTACGCGCATATGTCGTGGCGCTCACATGGCGGAGGTTTCGTGGCGCATCACGCAGGCGTGAGCGCGAGCACCGCACACCGGTAAGCTCGTAGCCGTGAGCCATGGCGTAGCGGGCAAACCCGGCAGGGCCGCCGTGAGCGGTCCCGTGGCCGAGAGGGTGGCGCAGATGATGCACGCGCTTGCCACCCCCAGCCGCGTGCATATCCTCGGCTGCCTGCGCGACGGGCCGAGGACCGTCGGGGAGATCGTCGAGTTGGTCGCGATGGCCCAGTCCGCCGTCTCGCACCAGCTGCGCGTGCTGCGAGACATGCGGTTCGTCGTCGGCGAGCGCCATGGACGCCAGGTGCTCTACCGCCTCCACGACGACCACGTCGCCTCGCTGCTGGATGAGGCGGTCTTCCATATGCATCACCTGGACCTGGGCGCGGCGGCACAGCGTCGCGCGGCGTCGTAGGGACCACTCGAACGGGCACCGTGAGGCTGGCGGGGAAGGTTGGGATCGTGGTCGGCGCCGGGCAGTCGCCCGGCGAGACGGTCGGCACGGGTCGGGCTGCGGCAATCGTCTTCGCCCGCGAGGGCGCCAAGGTGCTCCTCGTCGACCGAGACGTCGAGTCGGCGCGCCAGACGGCGGAGATCATCGCCGGGGAGGGCGGGGAGGCGCGGTGCGTGTCGGCAGACTGGACACGCGCCGCCGACTGCGAGGCGTTCGCCGCAGTCTGCGTCGGGCGGTGGGGGCGGATCGACTTCCTGCATAACAACGTCGGCATCGGAAGCGACGATGCGGACCCGCTACATCTCACCGAGGACGCGTTCGACCGGATCATCGCCGTCAATCTCAAGGGCTGCCTGCTGTCGTGCCAGGCGGTGGTGCCCGTGATGCGCAAGCAGCGTGCCGGATCGATTGTGAACATCTCCTCGATCGCGGCGCTCGCGGCGGCTGTTCCGCTGACGGCCTACCGGATCTCGAAGATCGGCGTCAACGTGCTGAGTCACTCGTTGGCGATCCAGAGCGCCGCCGATGGCGTGCGCATCAACACGATCATGCCCGGGCTGCTCGACACTCCGATGGCGATCGACGCGTGGGCGGCCAAACTCGACGTCCCGCGAGAGCAGATTCGTGCCCAGCGCGACGCGCAGGTGCCGCTGCGCGCGAAGATGGGGACGGGTTGGGACGTCGCGTACGCCAGCCTCTTCCTGCACTCCGACGAGGCGGCATTCATCACCGGTGTCGTCTTGCCAGTCGACGGGGGTCAGCTCACGCGAGTTGGGGGCTAGGGCCGCTTGTAGGATTGGTCTAGGGCACCGCCCCTCGTCCATGTCCGAGCAGAACTCCGCCGAGCCCGAGCTCATCGACCTGCTTCACCTGGGCCGCCCCAAGGTCATCGGCGCCTGGCGGGTCGGCGAGGTGATCGTGGATCCCGGGCCCAGCAGCTGCCTGGACGCGCTTCTGCCGACGCTCGAGCGCCGCCCGCCGCGCGTGCTGGCGCTGACCCACATCCACCTCGACCACGCCGGGGCGAGCGGCTCTTTGCTGCGCCGCTTCCCCGATGCCGAAGTGTGGGTCCACCAGCGCGGCGCGCCGCACCTGATCGACCCGGGGAAGCTGCTCGAGAGCGCGAGCCGGCTCTACGGCGAGCAGATGGGCGAACTGTGGGGAGAGGTGCTGCCGGTCCCGCGGGAGCGGATCAGGGTGCTCGTGGGCGGTGAGTCACTTGGGCCGTTTCGCGTCGCCTATACCCCGGGACACGCCTCCCACCACGTCTCCTATCTGCACGAGCCGACGCGCCGGGCGTTCACGGGCGACGTCACCGGGGTCCGCATCGGGGAAGGGCATGTGCTCGCGCCCACGCCGCCGCCCGACATCGACCTGGAGGCCTGGCGCGCCTCGCTGGATGTGATCGAGGGCTGGAGGCCGCGCAGTCTGGCAATGACGCATTTCGGCGCCCACGACGACGTCGGCGCACATCTGGCCGGCCTGCGGGAACAGCTGGAGGTCGCAGAGGCGATGGCTCGCGATCTCGACGAGCCCGCCTTCGCGTCGCTGGTTCGCGCGCGCGTGGCCGACTCGCCGGCGTCTGAGCGCGCCGCGTATGAGCAGGCGATGCCTGCCGAGCAGAGCTTTCACGGCCTCGCTCGGTATCTGCGCCGGCGAGAGCGGGCGGCGTGAGGAAACGTTCGCTCCTCTAACGTTCCGCTCCTCATAACCCTGGCGGCTCGCGGCGCGAGCGCGTAAGGTCCGTGCGCGATGACCGCCCGCGGCCAGGAACGCTACGAGCAGCTGCGGCGCGAGCATCACTGGGAGGTACCGGAGCGCTACAACATCGCGGCGGACGTCTGCGACAGGCATCGGGCGGATGCGCTCGCGATGGTCCACGAGCGCCACGACGGCGTGGTGCGGGAGTGCCACTGGGGCGAGCTGCAGGCGCTCTCCAACCAGGCCGCCAACCTGCTGGCGGCGCTCGGAGTGGAGCGCGGCGACCGCGTTGCCGTCGTGCTGCCGCCGACCCCGGAGGCCGCGGCGGTCTTCTTCGCGACCTGGAAGCTGGGCGCGATCCTGCTGTCGATGTCGGTGCTCTACGGCGATGAGGGTATGGCCCACAGGCTCCGCGACTCGCAGCCGAAGGTGCTCGTCACCGATGCGGCGAACGCCTCACGTTTCAGCGGCGGCGACAGTCCCCGCGTCGTGATCCTCGACCCTGGGACGCTGAGCTCCGAGAGCGATCGCTTCCAGGCCGTCGACACGGCGGCCGACGATCCCGCCCAGCTCTACTACACCTCCGGTACGACGGGGCTGGCGAAGGGCATCGTCCACGCGCATCGCTACCTGCTGGCCCACAACGAGTTCGTCCACTGCCACGACGTGCGGGCGGGCGAGCGATTCCACGGGATGGGCGAGTGGGCCTGGGCGGCCGGAATCTGCCCGCTGCTCGGTCCCTGGCGGCTGGGCGCCGTGCAGCTCGTGTACCAGCGGCAAGGCGGGTTTGACCCGCACAAGCAGCTCGACTTCCTTTCCCGCCATGAGGTCACGAACGTGTTCGCGACGCCGACCGCGATCCGCTCGATGATGACGATCGACGACGCGCGCGAGCGCTATCCGCAGCACTTCCGGATCGTCTGCTCGGCGGGCGAGCCCCTGAACCCGGAGGCGATCCGCTGGTTTCGCGGTCAGTACGGGGTCACCGTGCTCGACTTCTACGGCCTGACCGAGTCCTACCCGCTGTGCGGCAACTTTCCCTGGATGGAGGTCCGGGAGGGTTCGATGGGACGACCGATGCCGGGCTGGGACGTCGCGATCCTCGACGAGGACGAGCGGCCGGTTCCGGGTGGGGAGCGCGGGGAGATCTGCCTGCGCGCCAGGTCGAACCCCCACTATCCGCTCGGCTACTGGCGGCTGCCCGACGCCACCGCGGAGACATTCGGCGGCGAGTGGTTTCACAGCAAGGACGCCGCGAGGATGGACGAGGACGGCTACGTCTGGTACGAGGGGCGCGCCGACGACGTGATCATCGCCGCCGGCTACCGGATCGGGCCGTTCGAGGTCGAGTCCGTCTGTCTCGAGCACCCAGCGGTCGCCGAGGCCGCGGCGGTCGCCGCGCCGGACGAGCGACGCGGCGCAGTCGTCAAGGCGTTTATCGTGCTCGCGCACGATCATGCGCCGTCCGACGAGCTCGCCGAGGAGATCAAGGCGTTCGTACGCGAGCGCCTGTCCGCCTACGCCTATCCGCGCCTCGTCGAGTTCGTCGCCGAGCTGCCCAAGACACTGACGGGCAAGATCCGCCGCATCGAGCTGCGCGAGCGGGCGAAAGCCACCGCAACCGACTGAGCCGGGCGCCCAGTACGCTGCGCCCGTGACGCTACACCCACTGGCAGAGCGGTTCGCGTCGGTTGCCGACGCCTATGAGCGAGGTCGGCCCGAGTACCCCGCGGCCGTTGTCGGCGCGATCGCCGCCGAACTGCGACTGGCCCCGGACGCCCGAGTGCTCGACCTCGCGGCGGGAACAGGGAAGCTCACGCGCGCGCTGCTCGCCGCGGGCGTCGACGTCGTGGCCGTCGAGCCGCAGGCGTCGCTGCGGGAGAAGCTGGCCGCGCGCGTCGGCGCCGAGCGTGTGCGCGAGGGTCTCGCCGAGGCCATCCCGCTTCCCGACGCGTCGGTCGACGCCGTGACCGTCGCGGACGCCTTCCACTGGTTCGACCACGCAGCAGCCCTCGCGGAGATACGCCGCGTGCTGCGCCCGCGGGGGGGCCTGGCCGTGCTGACGACGATTCCCGATTGGAGAGACGCTTCGTGGGCCGATGAGATCGGCAAGGTGATGGAGCGCGTGCGCCCCGAGCACCCGGGATTCGACGGGCCGCCATGGCAGGACGTCGTTCGCGGCGCCGGTGACTGGAGCCAGCCGCGCGAGATCCGCGTCACGAGCTCGCAGCCGACAGACGCCGAGGCGATAGTCGATTACCTCGCCTCGGTCAGCTGGATCGCCGCGATGCCCGATGAGCAGCGCGGCGAGACGCTCGCGCAGCTGGCTGCGCTCGTCGGGGAGGGCGAGACGCCGGCGGAGCTGCGGGTCCACGTCGTGATCGGCCTCACGGAGCTCTGCTGAGCTCCGGCGCCGGAGGTCACTAGATTGAGGCAGATGCCGGCCGGCTCCGATCGATCCACCGTGGACACGTTGAACGCAGCCGACCTTGCCCGGGACAGCGGCGCCGCGGCCGTGAGCGCGCATGGGCTCGTGAAGTCCTACGGCTCGGTGCGAGCCCTCGCGGGCGTCGACCTCGAGGTCCCGACGGCGACGGTTCTGGGCCTGCTCGGGCCAAACGGGGCCGGCAAGACGACGATCATCCGCATACTCACGACGCTGCTGAAGCCGGATGCAGGAAGCGCGCAGGTGGACGGGCTCGACGTCGTCCGCGATGCCGCGAAGCTGCGCGAGCGGATCGGGCTCGCCGGGCAGTACGCCGCCGTGGACGAGAACCTCACGGGGCTGGAGAACCTGACGATGGTGGGCCGCCTCTATGGCGAGAAGCGCGCCGCGGCCAAGCGGCGAGGTGAGGAACTGCTGGAGCGCTTCGAACTGCTCGAGGCGGCGAACCGCCCGACGAAGACGTATTCCGGAGGCATGCGGCGCCGGCTCGACCTGGCCGCCGCGCTGGTGGCAAGCCCGCCAGTGCTGTTTCTCGACGAGCCGACGACCGGCCTCGATCCACGCAGCCGGCTGCAGCTGTGGGAGACGATCGAGGGGCTCGTCGCCGAGGGCACGACCGTCCTGCTGACGACCCAGAACCTCGACGAGGCCGATCGGCTGGCCAGCGAGATCTCGGTGATCGATCAGGGCCGCGTGATCGCCGGGGGCAGCCCCGACGACCTCAAGGACCGCGTCGGGGGCGAGCGGCTCGAGATCCGTCTCGCGGATGCCGCCCAAGGCGAGGTGGCGCTGGGGGCGCTCGCGTCGATGACCGACGACCCTCCGAGCGCCGAGGGTGATCTGGTCAGGGTGGGCGTCCGCCGCCGAGATGGTGCCATCGTCGAGGCGGTGCGCCGCTTGGATCGGGCCGGCATCGGCGTCCAGGACATCACGCTTCGCCGTCCGACGCTCGACGACGTCTTCCTGGCGCTGACCGGCCACGGCGCGGAATCCGGCGAGGCCGACTTGCAGGATGCCGCGTGAGACGGCTTGTCACAGACACCCTCGTGATCGCCGAGCGCAACCTGGTGCGCCTGCCGCGAGCGCCGGAGCTGCTGCTCGCGTTCACCGTCCAGCCGATCATGTTCGTGCTGTTGTTTCGCTACGTCTTCGGCGGCGCGATCAAGACACCCGGCTACAGCTACGCCGACTTCCTGATCCCGGGCATCATCGTCCAGAACATCGCCTTCGGCGGCTTCGTCACCGCGCTCGGTCTCAACGAGGATCTCCACAAGGGGCTGATCGATCGGTTCCGCTCGCTGCCGATGGCGCGGCCGGCCGTGCTCGCGGGGCGGACCTCCGCGGATGTGGTCACGAACGCGCTCTCGGCGACGATCCTCGTGATCACCGGGCTGCTGATCGGCTTCTCCTTTCACACGAGCGTGTGGGAAGCGATCGCCGGTTTCGGCCTGCTACTCGTGTTCGGCTACGCGTTCTCCTGGGTGTTCGCCTTCCTCGGGATGCTCGTCTCAACGCCTGAGGCCGCCAACTCGGTCGGTTTCATCGCTGTCTTCCCGCTGACCTTCATTTCCTCGGCCTTCGTGCCGGTGCAGTCGATGCCGGAACCTCTCCGCGCGTTTGCCGAAGTCAACCCCTTCACGATCACGGTCGACGCGATGCGCTCGCTTTGGCTCGGAGCTCCCGCTCACAACAACGTCTGGGGAGCGCTCGTGTGGGCTGTCGCGATCATCGCCGTGTTCGCCCCGCTGGCGGTGGCACGCTACAGAACCGCCGCGGGCGGCTGACAGGAGCTAGACTCGCCGACCGTGGCCGATTCTGACGACGATCTCTTTGGCCAGGAGCACGTCCGGGTCTATCGCGAGACGGGCGGCGAGCGCGGCTATCACTGGCGCGGGACGACGATCCTTCTGCTGAGCACCGAGGGACGAGCCTCGGGCAAGGAGCGGACCACGCCCCTGATCCACCGCGTCGATGGCGATCGCTGGGTGGTCGTGGCGTCGAAGGGCGGCGCGCCGGCGAACCCCGGCTGGTACGAGAACCTGCGCGCCAATCCTGACGTGACGATCCAGGTGCGCGGGGATGAGATACCTGTGCGGGCCTCAACTGCCGAGGGCGAGGAGCGCAGTCGCCTGTGGGCGCTGATGACCGAGGTCTGGCCCGCCTATGACGAATACCAGACCCGGACCGACCGCGAGATCCCGGTCGTCGTCTTCACTCGCCGCTAGGCGAGCAGGGGACGGAGCCGGCCCAGCAGCAGCCGGCCGACGACGACAGCCGCCAGCGCGAGGACCAGCGTCGTCGCGTACAGGCAGACGAATCGCAACGATCACGAAGCCGACACGGTCCACCACGGTCTCGGAAGGGCGGCAGCGTCGAGTCGTCCGAGCAGCCAGCGGACGGAGTCGGCCGGCACGATTTTTCCCGGTCATTGCGAAAACCTCGTCATAGACCAGCAATGCTGCACATGGACCCTGGGGCCGACCGGCCGAACCCTACAAATCCTCCGTGAATTGGGCGTATCATCCGTATCGGCGGCAAGGACGCGGGAAGGCGTAATCTACGGCTTTCTCCCCTCGTCAGAGGGGCGGGATGGATATCAACATTATTGAGGAGGGGTCCTCAACTGAAGGGTCGGAGGCATGTCGGGCGCGCAGTTGCGGTCGCACTGGTTGCGCTCGCGATGCTGCTCGCCGCACTCGATGGCGTAGCCGCGGCCTTGGCGCCCGAAGTCGTGATCAAAGAACCGGTCGCCGGGAGTTCGACCAACAACCAGTCGCCGTTGTTCAAAGGCACGACCGACGACCCCGCCGACCCGATCGTGCTGAAGATTCACGAAGGGGGGAGCGCAGGTCCGGTGATCCAGACATTGAACTTGCCAGGTCCCTTCGTGGGCACCTGGGAAACGTCTTTGGCATCGCCACTGGCGCAGGGGGAATACACGGCGGTCGCCGAACAGGCGCTCCTTGGAGAAACCGGCAGCGCCGAAGCCGCATTCACGGTCGACATCACCGCTCCGAAGGTCACGCTGAACGCCTTGGCGCCGCTGATCAACACCGGCACCGTGACGTTCGGCGGCAAAGCGGGCACGGAACCCGGGGATCTCGAATCGGTGACGCTCAAGATCTATGCGGGCGAAACCGCCACCGGCAGCCCCGCGCAAACGATCCCGGTCACGCCAACGAGCGGCACTTGGACGACGGAAGCGGGGCTGGCGAACGGTACCTATACCGCCGTCGCCGAACAGTCCGACAAGGCCGGCAATACGGGCGTGAGTGGAACGTCGACCTTCAGAGTCAATACGGCTTCGCCGGTGGTGACCTTGAATCAGCCGGCGTCGCCGTCGAACGATACGAAACCGTCGTTCAGTGGGGAAGCGAGTGAAACGACGACGGTGACGATCAACGTTTATGCGGGCAGCAAACCCGAAGGGACTGCGGTGTCGAGTGCTTCGGCGTCGGGGACGGGTGGTGGTTGGAGTTCTCGCGAAGCGAGCCCGGCGTTGTCGAGTGGAACGTATACGGCGCAAGCGACGCAGCCGAGTTCGTTCGGGAACCCGGCTGGTAAGAGCAACCCCGTGACCTTCGTGGTGAATACGGCGTCGCCGGTAGTGTCGTTGAATCAGCCGGCGTCGCCGTCGAACGATACGAAACCGTCGTTCAGTGGGGAAGCGAGCGACACGACTGCAGTCACGGTCAAAGTCTATGAAGGCAGCAAACCCGAAGGAACGGTGGTGTCGAGTGCGTCGGCGTCGGGTACCGGCGGTGGCTGGAGTTCTGGCGAAGCGAGCCCGGCGCTGTCGAGCGGGACCTATACGGCGATCGCGACCCAGCCCAGCTCGCTTGGGAATCCGGCTGGGAAGAGCAACAGCGTGACGTTCGTCGTCAATACGGCGTCGCCGGTGGTGACGTTGAATCAGCCGGCGTCGCCGTCGAACGATACGAAACCGTCGTTCAGTGGGGAAGCGAGCGAAACGACGACGGTGACGATCAGCATTTATGCGGGCAGCAAAGCCGAAGGCACCGTGATGTCAAGTGCGTCGGCGTCGGGTACCGGCGGTGGCTGGAGTTCTGGCGAAGCGAGCCCGGCGCTGTCGAGTGGGACCTATACGGCGCAAGCGACGCAGCCGAGTTCGTTCGGGAACCCGGCTGGTAAGAGCAACCCCGTGACCTTCGTGGTGAATACGGCGTCGCCGTCGGTGACGTTGAATCAGCCGGCGTCGCCGTCGAACGATACGAAACCATCGTTTAGTGGGGAAGCGAGCGAAACGACGACGGTGACGGTCAGCATTTATGCGGGCAGCAAAGCCGAAGGCACCGTGATGTCGACCGCGACGGCGTCGGGTACGGGCGGTGGCTGGAGTTCTGGCGAAGCGAGCCCGGCC
>DATMQG010000108.1:0-7574 GCA_035566835.1 Solirubrobacteraceae bacterium | reverse complement strand
GCCAGGGATCTCATCCAGCCGGTCCGCAGCTGGCAGCGCGGCGGCATCGCGGGCCCGCCCGGCCTCCGGCCCGGTGACGCCGTCGGAGTCCACGCCCCAGGACGCGGGGATCGCGGCCAGGTGCGCGGTGACCCGCTCTTGCAGGTCCGTGAGCTCGGCGTCCAGGAGGTCGATGGCGCGCAGCAGGGACGCGGCGGCGTGCGCGTGCTGCGGGCCGAACCGCATGCCGGACAGCGCCTCGGCGAGGGCGGGGAGTTTCCCGTTCCTCATCCTGCCCTGGCCCAGAGCTGCCAGGGCCCGCGGGTCACGTTCCCCTTCGATCATCGCCTCGATGACCGCGCGGGCGGTCTGGTGCCCGGCCAGCCTGGACACCACGGACGTCAGCTTGCACAGGGCGTCCTCCAGCAGCTTCTCCAGCCGCTGCCAGTACCTCGTGCGGTCCGCGGTCAGGTCCCAGATGTGCCGGGTATAG
The DNA here is from genome assembly GCA_035566835.1 of Solirubrobacteraceae bacterium. Lineage (GTDB taxonomy): Bacteria > Actinomycetota > Thermoleophilia > Solirubrobacterales > Solirubrobacteraceae > Palsa-744. The sequence goes on along the minus strand of DATMQG010000108.1, from coordinate 7,102 downwards.
ACCCGCAGCGCCCGGATCTCCGGCGGCGGCACGAAAGAGGAGCGCAGCATCCCCATCTCGGTCAGCCGCGCGATCCACCGCGCGTCCTCCTTGTCCGTCTTCGGCCGGCCCGGCAGGTTCCTGGCCTGGGAGGAGCTCACCAGCTGCACCGCCAGCCCGGCCTCCTCCAGCACCGCGAACCAGACGCGCCAGTAGTCGGAGGTGGCCTCCATCGAGACCATCTGCACCCCCGCCGCCGTCAGCTCCGCCGCGAGCTCCGCGATCGCCGGGACCGTCGCCGGCACCGTCTGCAGGTGCGACGTCCGGTGTTTCCTGCCCGGCGCCGGCGGCATCCGGACGCACACCACCGCGGACTCCTTCGCCACGTCGATCCCCGCGACGACCTCATAACGCAGCTGGTAGTCCTCATCCTCTACCACCTGCGCGCTCATCCGCCTCTGCTTCTGTTTCCGCGCGGCCACCGCGCCTCCCTGTCCTTGACCTCGGGTAATGACGGGCGGGCTGCCCGGGGACCAAGTCAGCGGGCTCACGAAAAGCCGAAGTCTGACCAGCGCGCTCACGGCAGCAGAAAGCGACCCTCAGGGTCAGGTCCCGGCGCCAGGCTGTAAAACGGGCTCAGATCCCACAGACCTGCCGGCGTCACGGGCAGCCCGCCGCCATCCAACCCCACCCGCAGGCCCGCACGAGCCAGCCAGCCCGCATCACAGACGGGGTAACCCCGCCGGCCGCCTACGCGCGCGTACCGAAATTTCACGCGAACGCGACCATCCCTCGATGAGGACGGCTGTAAAACCGTCGGCTCAGCCTACGTTGGTTCGAACCCAACACCTGCCACCACCTGCGGAAACGGCCCGCTAGCTGGGAAGTCTCGGCTATGCGGGCCGTTTCTTCTCTGTCCCGTGGTGTGTCACCTTGTAGCGCTGTAGACCGTCATGTTGCGCTGTCCACGGACGCATAGCGGACGGGCGTCCGTGCTGTTAGGACGGTCGGTGCGCACTGTTAGGACGGTCGGTGCGCACCGTTAGAACGGTCGGTGCGCACCGTCGGCTTTTCCACGGACGGCCACGGACGGGCCGCGCCAGCGGGGTGTCCCGGCTTGAGGTGCGCTGCTGAGTCGGGTTTGTGCGCCTCGGCGATCGCGTTGATGGCGGTTGGGGATGAGCGCCGACGAGGTCGCCCCGATGCGGGAGGGCGGGGCGATCCGCTGAGGAACTCCCCGACCCTGGCGCGGCCGGGGAGTTCCCGGCAGCACTACCTCGCGGCGTTGGCCGCCTTGAGGGCCATGACCTCTGCGGTGGTCTGCGCTTGACCGCCGATGCCCCATTCCCCACTGGCGACTTCCTCAATGACCACCCACGTCACCTCGCGCGCGCCCTTCCCGTCAATCGACACTATAGTGTCGGTCAGGCGTGTGATCATCTCCTGCTTCTCGTCGGCGGTCAACGTACCCTCGATGACCTTCACGTTGACGAATGGCATGACTGCTCCTTCACTCTCCGGCAGGGTTCGCTCGACCGTCGAGGACGTTGCCCTCGGCGAGGCTGTAGGCATGTCGAACGATCGCTTCGTTGTCGTACGTCATCTCACTGCTCCTCTCGTGCGTTGCATGTACGCCCAGCCGCAAGGAGTCTCTCAGCACGCCGGGTGAGCCGACCCTCACCCGATTCCGGTGATTAATGGCTCAGCTCGCAGGGAGGTCTGCGACACCCTGCATGCGAGTCATAACGCAGGGCGAGGACCGTTTCCTCTAGGGGTCACCCTCCCGGACAGAGGCAGTCTCGACGACCGCGCTGGCTCCGCGTACACGCGCCGACACGAATGCAGGTCTGGGCACCGACTTGACGAGCCCAAGGCCGTGCTCGCCGGAGAGCGAACCGCCGAGCTCGATCGCGAGGTCGAAGAGTTCGATTGCGCGGGCCTCAAGGGCCGCGATGTCTGTCGCGACGCGTTCGCCATGCGATATCGCGGACAGAACACCTTGGAGATCACCCAGAGGCATCTCGGAACGTTGGTTACAACGTCTGGTGGACCACCGACCCCAACGACCTCGGCGATCTCCTCGAAGCAGCTCGGGCCTAAGAGGCCGGGGCTGATTATCGCCAGGAAGCGAGCATCGTCGTCGCCCCTGTTGTCGAACGCGTGGACGACGCCGCGCTGAATAAAAAGCGACTCATGAGGTCGAGCGGCTCGAGCAGGCAGCGTTCGATGAAAAGGTCGTTCCGGAACTCCGCAAAGCGCCCGTCGAAACCCTTGCGCCACACGGGCGAGCGCTCGGAGCGCTCCTTCTAGGTCCCGTCGTACTCCGAGGCAAACAGGTAGCCGATCCGTTCTGCGGGCTCCGCACCGAGTGGCTGGGCCGAGTGATCGTCGCCGACAGCGGAGCGTTGGTGCGCTGAGCACGCACCAACGCTCCCATCGCCGAAGACTCAGCGAGCGACTGGGGCCGCTGCGACCGCCGACGCGAAGTCCGGCGGCGCGCCCATCTGGGTGTACATGACGACATACCCGACGTAGCAGTTGAACCTCTTGACCTTGCCGTCTTGCATGTACCAGAAGTCAGCGGTTGGGATGTCGATCTTCGCGCCAGTTGGCTGAATGGCCCCGGCCGGCGTATCCAGCGGTCCCTCGAACGTGCCTTGGATCGACAGCTCTACGGCGACGACGTCGCCTAGGGTGGTGACGCGGTGCAACTCGCGATGGACATCGGGGAGAAGATTCCCCATCCAGGTGACGGTGTCCCCGATCGCCTGCCCTTCGTACAGTTTGCCGCCGACGATGTCGTCGAACACCCCGTCCTCGGTGAAACAGGCGACGAAGCCGGCGACGTCGAGGACGTTGCCCTCGGCGAGGTGGTAGGCGTGTCGAACGATCGCTTCGTTGTCGTATGCCATCTCACTGCTCCTCTCGTGCGTTGCGTGTATCACCATCGGCAAGCAGGGTCTCAGTACGCCGGGTGAGCCATCAATCACCCGATTCGAGTGATTGATGGCTCAGCTCGCAGGAAGTCGAGCCAGACGAGATTCGCCGGATGTGGATGCAGCGCTTCGGGGATCAGGTCGTTGACTACGTCCGGCGCGTAGTCCTGCGACGCGTCGATGTGGTCGACCCCGAGCTCGATCGTACGGCGCAGCATTACCCGCGCACCGCTCGGCTCCTGTGGCGGCCCGAAGACGCCAGGGCCGGCGAGCTGCATTACGCCGTAGCTCACGTGGTTGATCGGCTTGTCGGAGAGGAACGTGGTCGTGCGTATTTCGTCGTTCATCGCTTCACATGCCGGTGCTCGGATGACCGTAGCTCGATTCGCGCGCTGTGGATCTCGCGGGGATCAGTCGTAGCTCGAGGAGTTCGAGACCGAGCGCCTCGATCTGGGCGAGGACGCCGAACAACGCGGATTGGTCCTCGAGCAGGCCGGTGAGTACGGTCTCGCTGCCGCTCATCTCGGACGCCATCGCGGGAAAGGCGGAGAGGGCGGTGGCTCCGACTCTGCCCTTGATTCGGATCGTGTAGAGGCCCGGCGCTGTCGGCACTAGGTCATGCTGCCGCCCGACCTAGTGATCCGGCGACGCCGGAATCTGGTGATTGTGCGCCCGGTCGCCGGTCGCGCCGTTTCGACGATGTTCAGGAGCGGCTGGCTGAGAGGAGCCGCAGCTCCCGTGCGCGCCGGACGGCGGAAGACCGATCGCGGGCGCCGAGCTTGGCGTAGATGCTGCGGATGTGCGTTTTGACGGTGTTCGCAGAGACGTCGAGCTCTCGCGCGATCTCGGGGCGCGTCAGGTTTGTCGGCAGGTAGCGCAGGACGCGTAGCTCGCTCGGGCTGAGCTCGTCCTGTTGCGTAAGGCGCTGTCGGTCGGTGCTGGTGGCGTCCGCGCCGCGCAGCAGGTCGAGGATGTCGGCGCGAAGTGCGCCGTGGGACGTTTCGTGACGTGGCAGCGCGTCGAGCAGTTCTGCGGCTTCGGTCATGGCAAACGGGAAGATCAGCCGGTCCGGCTCGGCCGCGGCGAGCGCTGCCTCGGCCGCGCCGGCGGCGGCGCTTCGATCCCCCAGGTGCAGATGAGCGGTGCCTGCAAGGAGATGCGCTTCGACGAGCGTGAAGGCGGGGCCGACCGGCGGGATGTCCCGAACCTCGCGGAGCACGTCCACGGCCGCGGCGGGGTCCCCCTCCGCCATGGAGATCACCGCGCGCGCGTTGTAGATGGCACCCATCCGCTCGTGTGGGCCGGAGAATCCGCCGAGCGTCGCGCGCGCCTCATCCAACATCCCAAGCCGGGTTTGCGTCGTGGCAAGCCGGCCGGCAATTCGTGGAGCGAGAGCGTGGACTCCTGTGAGGAGCGACCGCGAGTGCTCGGCCGCCGCGAATTCCTCGAGCGCCGATTGCTGCTGCCCGCGGCCCGCATGCAGCATGCCGGTCACCAGGTGCAGAAGCAATGCAGGGGCCGGCTCGACGTGTGCTTGGCCGACTTCCCAGGCGCGGCGCAGCCAGCGCTCTCCTTCCTCGAACTCGCCCATCCAGATCGCCATACCGGCGACCGCGCCGAACGCGCGCGCGAGTATCGGCCGGTCCTCCAGGCCATGCTGCTCGGCCAGGGCGATCGCGTGGAGGCCGCGCTCGCGCGCGGCCGCGACCGAGACGAGCCTTGACGGGAAGCCGAGATGGGCGCGACACGCGACCTCGAGAAAGGGTCGGCCGATCGTGTGGGCGAGCGTAGCTCCCTCGGAGAGGTGCCGTTCGGCGTCGGCGAGTCGCCCGGACCAGGTCTCGACGATTCCGAGGTTGAGCAGCGCGACTCCCCGCAGCTCGCTACTCATCGAGATCGGATCGGAAGGGTTGTCTGCGATGGAGGCATCGAGCTGGTTCACTTGCTCGATCACCTCACTGAACTGGCCGCTTCGCCGGGCCATCGCCAGCCGCAGAGACGCGATCGCGACCGCGAGGCGGCGGCGGCGAGCGGGTGGGGCGTTCCGGGCCTGGGACTCTGCCAGCGCCAGTTGAGCGGCAGCCTCCTCCAGCCGCCCCTGGTTCAGCTCATTTGCGGCCTGTGCTAGCGCCAGGTCGGGATGATCGGCTGATGCGCCCTCAGGAAAGGCCTGCAGGACGGCTCCGATCGTTCCTGCCTGCCCGTCGAGCACCCACTTGAATGAGTGTTCTGCGACGAGCCGGGCGGCATCGGGCCGGTCGCCGGCTGCAAGCGTGTGCCGTACGGCCTCGACGACGAATCCGTGGTCGGCGAACCACCGTGCGGCACGGCGGTGGAGGTCGGGGACCTCGTCCGCCAAGGTTCGGCGTAGTTCCAGGCGCAGGAAATCCCCCAGCAGCTGGTGGTAGCGGAACCACGTGCGCTGAGCGTCGAGCGAGACCACGAATGCGTTGGCGTCCTCGAGCTCGAGCAGCAGCTGCTCCGAGCCGGAGCGGCCCGCCAGCAGGTCGGCGAGCTCACTGTTAAGGAGGTCGACAAGCGAAGTTCGGAGCAGCATGCTCTGAACCTCGGCCGGTTGACGTTCGAGCATCTCGGCCACCAGGTATTCCCCGACCGCCCTGTCGGTGCCCGAGAATTCAGCCACGAAACGCTCGGGATCGGGATGACCGCTGAGCGAGATCACCGCCAGGCGCAAACCGGCCGCCCACCCTTCGGTGCGCTGGTGCAAGGCGGCGACCCCCGCGTCGGACAGAGTGATCTCGGATGCGGCAAGCAGTTGGCGGGTCTCGCGCTCGGTGAACCGCAGATCGCCGGCTCGGATCTCGGCGATCTCATCGGCAAGCCTGAGCTGGTGCAGTCTGATCGGAGGATCACGGCGAGACGACAACACCGCGCGCACCGAGCTGGGCAGAGTCGCGAGCAACCGCTCGAGCTGCGCCAGCGCGTCGGCTGACTTCAGCTCGTGGAGGTCGTCGATGATCAGCACGACGGGCTCGGGCTGCTCGGCGACCTGCGACACGACCCTGGCGACCAGTTGGTCGCCGTCCAGCGCAGCATTCAACTCGCGCTGTGTCTCTGGGTCGAGCGAGTGCTCTGGCCTGCGGTTCGCTTCGAGGACGGTGCGCCAGAACCGCTCGGCATTCTGTTCGTCGCGGTCGACGGAGACGAACACAACCCGACGGCGGTCGGTCGAGCGTTCAGCCCAGGCGCGCAACAGCGAGGTCTTGCCGCTTCCCGGGGGCGCGGAGATGACCGTCACCCGCTTGGCGAGGGCACGATCCAGCAGCCGCAACAGGTCTTCGCGGTCGAGCAAACCCCGGGCGACCGAAGCGTCTGTTGAACCCCCCTTCTGCAGGCTTGTCATGCTCGCGTCGCGCCCTGTCACCTGTGTCATCTCGTTTGTTCTCGTCTTATCGGCTACCCGAGTGCTGCTCGTCGCGTGGCCTAATGGATGAGCCTGCCGCCCGGAGTTCATGTCGACCGTGATTTCTGATCGTACTTTGGGATCGCTCGATGAGGTCAACGAGCCGAGACTCGGAGCGCCGCGAGCGCTCGAGAGCGGGGTGCGAGCCCGTCGCGGCGAGCGTGGACCGGCGGGTCGTCGTCAGCCCCGCCCAGGCCGGGACGCTCCTGGACGCTGCCGGACGGCTGGGGCAGCGGGGAGAGCACCTGAAGACGTTCTTCGCCACCCTGTACTACGCGGCGCTGCCCCCGTCAGAGGCGGTCATGCTCCGCCAGGCCGACCTGCACCTGCCCAAGGCCGGGTGGGGGCGGATCGTTCTTGCGGCCTCGGCGTCGCGGGCCGGGCGGGCCTGGACCGACGAGGGCACCGCCCGCCAGGAACGCGGCCTGAAGCATCGCGCCGGCAACGAGACCCGCACCATCCCCATCCCCCCGGGTCCTGGTCCGGCAGCTCCGCGTCCACATCAAGCGGTTCGGCACGACCCCCGACGGGCGGATCTTCCAGACCGCCCGGGGCGGGATCCTGCAGGATTCTGGCTACAACGAGGTCTGGGACCAGGCCCGCAGGGAAGCGCTCACCCCCACCCAGTACAGGTCACCGCTCGGCCGCCGCCCGTATGACCTGCGGCATGCGGCGGTGTCGCTGTGGCTGAACTCCGGGGTGCCCGCGACCGAGGTCGCCCGCCGCGCCGGGCACGGCGTCGCGGTCCTGCTCAAGATCTACG
>DATMQG010000107.1:0-3615 GCA_035566835.1 Solirubrobacteraceae bacterium | reverse complement strand
AAGACCCCGCCGTGGGAGTAGATGAACTGCATCGGCGACTTGAAGAGCTGTGACTTGGCCATGAAGCGGACCTTGCGCCGGATGTAGCAGCCGATCAGGAAGTGGTCCATGAAGGAGAAGTGATTGGGGGCGAGGATCACCCCTCCGCTGCCCGGCACGTTCTCCGTGGAGATCGCCCGCGCACGGAGGAAGGTGTAGGCGTAGAGCGACGTGAGCATGCGGACTAGCTCGTAGACCCAGTCGGGTTCGCGCGTGCGCGCGCGTGAGTGAAAACGGTCGAAATACTCCTTCGGCCTGGGGTCGGTGTAAACCTGCTCGCGCATGGGTACCAGCTCGCTCATCTCAATGCCTAGCCTACCTCGCCGACGGCCCGATGCTGCGCGTTCGAGCCAGCGCGTCCTCCCACCCGGCCAGCAGTTCGAGCCGCTCCTCCTCGCTCATCCGCGGCTCGTAGCGCACGCGCTCGCGCCACCCCGCTGCCACGTCGCTCACCGTCCACAGCCCCACCCCGACCCCGGCGAGATAGGCCGCGCCGAGCGCTGTCGTCTCGGCTATCTCGGGCAGCACGACGGGCACACCCAGCACGTCGGCCTGGAACTGCATCAGCCAGCCGTTCGAAGTGGCTCCCCCGTCGACCCGCAACTGCGAGAGCGACTCGCCGGAAGCGAGCTCAATCGCGCGAGCGGCGTCCACGGTCTGATATGCCATCGCCTCGAGCGTCGCGCGCGCGAGATGCGCCCGGCCGCTTCCGCGCGTCAAACCGACGATCGTCCCCCTCGCCCGAGCGTCCCAGTGCGGAGAGCCGAGCCCGGTCAGCGCCGGGACGAAGTAGACGCCGCCGTTGCCCTCGAGCGACGCCGCGAGCGCCTCTGTCTCGGCGGCCGCGTCGATGATCTGCAGGCCGTCGCGCAGCCACTGCACCGCCGCGCCCGTAACAAAGATCGAGGCCTCCAGCGCATAGGAGAACGAGCCCCCGATGCCCCACGCCAGCGTCGTCAGCAGACCCTCGTGAGGCGCGGACATCTCGAAGCCCGTGTTGCAGAGCAGGAACGAGCCGGTCCCGTAGGTGTTCTTGCCCATGCCCGGGTCCACGCACGCCTGCCCGAACAGGGCCGCCTGCTGGTCGCCGGCCGCGCCCGCCACGGGCACCGCGTGCCCGTGGAGCGCCGCCGCGTGCGTCTCTCCCATGACGCCCGCGCTGGGAAGCACGCGCGGCAGCGATCGCTCGGGCACGCCGAACATATCCAGCAGCTCCGGATCCCAGCGGCGGTTGCGGATGTCATACAGCAGCGTGCGCGACGCGTTCGAGGGATCGGTTACGTGCTCGCCGGTGAGCTTGAACAACAGCCATGAGTCGACCGTGCCGAACACGGCGCGCCCCTCCTGCGCCCGCTTCCTCAGGCCGTCCACGTGCTCGAGCAGCCATTCGATCTTCGTGGCCGAGAAATAGGGGTCGAGGACCAGGCCGGTCCGTGCGCGCAGGAGCGGCTCGTGCCCGGCGGCGAGCAGCTCCTCACAGCGCGCGGCCGTGCGGCGATCCTGCCAGACGATCGCCGGATGAAGCGGCGCCCCCGTCGCCGGGTCCCATACGCAGACCGTCTCGCGCTGGTTGGTGATGCCCACCGCGGTCAGCTCCCCCGCGGCAACCCCGGCGTCGGCCAGGGCCTCGCCGGCGACAGCCTGCGTGAGCTCCCAGATCTCCCGCGGGTCATGCTCGACCCAGCCTGGACGGGGGAAGGACTGCGTGAGCTCGCGTGAAGCGCGCGCGATCGGCTCCGCCCGCTCGTCGAAGACGAAACACGTCGTCGCCGTCGTCCCCTGGTCGATCGCGAGGATCATCTCGGGCGCGAGCCTAACGCCGCACCCGGCTCGTAGCCGATCAGGCGAACGGGTCTCGCACGCTGATTCCGTCGAAGCGCCGAAAGTCGCGATCGCGCGTGTATATGGCGCCCACCCCATGCTGACGCATGAGCGTCGCCAAATGAGCGTCCGCCACCAACCGACCTCGGGTGCCTGCCGAGGCGGTCGCTCGGTAAAGGTCGAGGAATCCAGGCTCCTCGGTCGGCGTGCGAACGTGCGGTCGCTCGATCAGGTCAGCGATCGCGGCGAGCGCCTCGTGTGGGGTGTACGGGGTTGGGAAGATTCCGGTGTTGGTCGAGATCCGAAGGAAGCCCATGATCGCCGGCCAGAACAGGAACAGCAGCTCGGGTCCACGTGCAAGTCGCCCCACCAGATCCCGGGCCCTCTCATGGACGGGATCTGAGGCGTTCGCCGCATACACCAGCACGTTGGTGTCGACCGTGATGCTCAACTCGCGTCTTCGTCGAGCAGCTCGCGATCGAGAAACATCCAGAGCGTCTCCTTGTCCTCGAGGTCGAACTTTGGCGTCCCCATCTTCTTGCTCCTCCAATGCAGAGGCCGCGGCGCGCGGGCGCCCTCATCCCCGAGCGCCGGGGCAAGCACCTCGGAGGCGACCTGCCCCATGCTCTTGCCTTCGGCCTCCGCCCTGCGGCGAAGCTGCTTCAGCACCGTGGCGTCAACATCGAGCGTCGTGCGGGTCATGATGCTTGATGCTAACGGATTCGACATCAGATGTCGTCATGCGCGCGCGAGGTAGAGACGAACGAAGTCGAGCAGCTGGCGCGCGCGATGAGCGGACCCCGCCAGCGTGCGCCCGGTCGCGCGGTGCTCGAGGTCGAGCTCGATCTCCAGCACGCGGTGTCCTGCCCGGACCGCGTCGATCGTCATCCCGAGCTCGAGGCCGAAGTCGGGGGCGAATGGCAACACATCGCGCATGGCCCTCGCGGACAGGGCCCGCTGTCCCGAGATCGGCGCCGTCGTCTCGAGCCCGCAGCGACGGCGGATGGCCCATTGCGCGAAGCCGACGGCGAGTCCGAAGCCGCCACCGACGCGACGGGCGAACGCTGCCACGGCGATGTCGGTATCGCCCCGCCTGACCGCCTCGACGAGGGGGCCGAGCTGCGCGGCCGACTCGCCGAGGTCGCCGTCGCAAAGGACGAAGACCGTCGAGCGATGGCTGCCCCGCCCGGAGGGCTGTGTGTAGTTCAGGGCCTCGAGCGCCGCCCGGGTGACTGCGGCGCCCTTGCCGATCACGCGCTCGCTGCGCACCACCCGTGCACCTGCCGCGCGGGCAATCTCGGGCGTGCGATCGGTCGAGCCGTCGTCGGCGACCCACAGCGAGGCCGACGGAAACGCCTGCGCGAGCGCGTCGAGCGTCGCCCCGATGCGATCAGCCTCGTTGAAGGCGGCGACGATGATTGACGTGTCCGCAGGCATCGATCGGTCGGCGCTGGAGGCTATTGTCCGCGGCGTTCGGCGATCGGCGTTTGGAGGCTGCAATGGCTGTGGTGGAGGCCCATATCACGGGCACGGTATGGAAAATCGAGTGCGCCGTGGGCGACGCCATCGAGGAGGGAGACACGGTGGCGATTCTCGAGTCGATGAAGATGGAGATGCCGGTCGAGGCCGAAGACTCGGGCGTCGTCGCCGAGATCGTCTGCACCGAGGGTCAGGCCGTGAGCGAGGGCGACCCGCTGGTCGTGCTGGAGTAACCCGCGGGTCAAGCGATCCGTCGGCGGCGCTCGAGTGTTTCCC
>DATMQG010000106.1:0-10067 GCA_035566835.1 Solirubrobacteraceae bacterium | reverse complement strand
GCTCGCCACCTCTCGGTAGCGCTCGACGTTCGCGCTCGAGAAGTACTCGGCGGCGCTCGCCTCGGGGTCGTCCGTGCGGAGGTGGATGTGGTAGTCGGTCAGCATCCGGCGGGTGCCGATTCAAGCAGGATTCAGGCGCTGCGGGACCGGCGCCTGGCCATCAGCAGCTCGGCGATCTCGAGGTCCAGCGGCGTCGTGACCTTGAGGTTCTCAGGGCTCGCCCGCACGACGATCACCCGTCCGCCGGCGCGCTCGAGCAGCGACGCGTCGTCGGTCGCGCCGGCGAGGATCTCAGGCGCGACGTCGAGCGCCCGTTCCAGCGCCGCCCGGCGGAACACCTGCGGCGTCTGGACCGCCCACAGCTCACTTCGATCGAGCGTCTCGCTGACGGCTCCGCCGCCGTCGACCCGCTTGACCGTGTCCGTCACCGGGGCCGCCGCGATCGCGGCGTCGGCTGACGCATCGCGCTGGAGGGCCGCGATCACCGACGCGGCGAGCTCGGCGCTCAGCAGCGGGCGGGCCGCGTCGTGCACGAGCACGGGATCGCCCGCGGGCGCGGCGGCGAGTGCCCTGCGAACGGACTCCGAGCGCACGGCTCCGCCCTCGACCGCCGTCACGCCCGCAGGCGCGGGCGCACCCGCGGGCAGCGCGAGGACGATAGTTTCGATGCCCGCCACGCTCCGGAGGACGTCGATGCTCCACTGGACGAGCGGTTGACCGGCGAGCTCGACGAACGCCTTCGGGTGCGTGCCACCGAGGCGCTCGCCGCGCCCGGCGGCGACGATCAGGGCGACGGTCATCCCATTTGGGGCTGTCGCGCACGCGGCAATCGAGCTAAAGGCGTTGCCGCGTGCGCGAGAGCCTCGCTACTTGGCGGCCACGGCCATCTGGCTGCTGGCCGAGTCGGCGAGGAGCTCGTCGAGGTAGTTCTCGGCCTCATCCTCGTCCTTGTCCAGCGCATACATCAGCTCCGAGGCGAGGATCTTCTTCGTGCGCGTGAACATCTGCTTCTCGCCCGTCGACAGGCCCTTCTCGCTCTCGCGCAGCGAGAGGTTGCGGACGACCTCGGCGAGCTCGTAGATGTCGCCCGTCTTGATCTTGTCGCGGTTGTGCTTGAAGCGGCGGTTCCAGTTCTTGGGCATCTCCGAGACTTCGTCGCGAAGCACGTCTAGAACCTTCTTGACGGTCTCCTCATCGATCACCCTGCGCAGGCCTGCGAGCGCAGCGTTTTCGGTCGGGACCCTCACCGTCATGTCGTTGTGAAGGATCTTGATCGTGAGGTACTCGCGGCGCTCGCCGAGCATCTCCATCTCCTCCTTCTTCATGACCTTCCCGGCGCCGTGGTGAGGGTAGACGACATGGTCGCCGAGCTCGAACTCGATGTGCTCGACCTCGCGAGTCACCTCGAGCTCGTCTGCAATTGTCTCTTCTTCGATTACTTGTTGCGGAATGATGTTCTCCTTCGTTCGCGGCCGACCGCTGGGGCGGCCCTGATTCAAGTCTGCAGGTAGCGATCGACCAGGTTCAGCTCCTGGAGCCTGCGCAGTCCCTCGCGGATGTCCTTCGCCCTGATCTCGCCAACGCCGTCGATTCCCTCCAGCTCCGCGTCGGTCGCGGCGAGCAGCTCGTCCAGGCCGCCGAACACGCCCACGATCTGTGAGACGACGAGCTTCGGCAGTCTCGGGATGCGCCCGAGCACGCGGAAACCGCGGGGCGAGACGGGGTAGTCGAGCGTGTTCAGCTTGCGGTCGTAGCCAAGCAGCTCGGCCAGCCGGCCGAAGTCGAGCAGGTCCTGGTGTGGAAGCTTTCCGATCTCCTCGAGCGCCGCCGCATAGGCCTCGTCGGAGTAGCTCGAGAGGTAGTCCCTCATGAGCGCCGCCTTCTCGGCCGCAGCGCCGACCATCGTCTCCTCCAGCTGCAGCTCGATCAGCCGCCCCTCGCTGCCGAGCTCGACGATGTAGCGCTCGATCTCGACCGCCATGCGCGTGACGAGCTCGGAGCGCTGCAGCATCGTTAGCACGTCGTGCAGCGTCACCCCGCCCTCGAACTCGAGCGCCGTCAGACGTGTGGAGACCTGGTCCAGGCGCGTGCGGAACTTGTCGAGCGTCGCGAGCGCCTGATTGGCCTTGGCGAGCACCACCGGGATGTCCTCGAGGATGTACTTCGTCCCGTCGACGTAGACCGAGACGACCTCGCGCCGCTGCGAGATGGCGATCACCAGTGCGTCCGTCTGCTTCGACACGCGCTCGGCGGTCCGGTGCCGGGTGCCCGTCTCGTGGGAGAGGATCGTCGGATCGGGCATCAGCTGGACGTTGGCCATCGTGATCTTCGTGGAGTTCACATTGAGGATGATGGCCCCGTCCATCTTGGCGACCTGATAGAGGAACGCCGGTGTGTAGTCGATCTCGAGCTTGATCCCGCCGGAGTTCAGAAAGCTCAGGTCTTCGGGCTCGCCGATCACGATCAGGCCGCCCGTCTTCGCGTGCACGATGCTGTCGATGCCCTCGCGCAAAGCGGTCCCGGGCGCGATCATCTCAAGCGCCTTCATCAACCCCGGATCCGGCCTTACTTCGTTATCGAAATCTTCGCCGGATCTTGGAGCCACGGTCTTACATTCTAGGGCATTTAGCCTTTCTTTAGCGCCACCTAGGAGGGCGCCAGAGGCCCCCTCGGCTGGGTCGCGGTGCTCACGCCGCGCGGGCAGGACGCCGCTCCTCTGAGGGCAACGCCTCTGCGAGTGCCTCGAGCAGGGTGCCCGCTTCGCACGCGTCCGCGCCGCTGTCCCGGGGCGCGATCACGCCCGCACAGCCATGCTTGGCGGCCTCTTCCAGGCGCCGCTCTGGGTGCCCCACCCAGCGCAGCTCACCCGTCAGGCCGAGCTCGCCGAAGCATGCTCGCGGCGCGGGCGGGCGGGTGCCCAGCACGGGCACGCCGCGACTCGCGCTGGCCACCGCCAGTGCGACCGCCAGGTCGCACCCCGGCTCATCCACGCGGACTCCCCCGACCACGTTCACGAACACATCGGCGCTCCCCGTGGACACGCGACCGTGCCGCGAGAGGATCGCCAGCACCAGCGCCAGCCGGTTGCGGTCGAAGCCGGACACCACCCTGCGCGGCTGCTCGAGCTCCGACGGCGCCACGAGCGCCTGCACCTCGACGAGCAGCGGGCGCGACCCCTCCATCGCGGCCAACACCACGCTTCCCGGCGCGCGCGTGGCCTCGGCGACGAATCTCGCGGACGCATCCAGCACCTCCACGAGCCCGCCCTGGCGCATCTCGAACAGGCCGGCCTCGTTCGTTGACCCGAAGCGGTTCTTCAACGCCCGCAGCTCGCGGTAGGGACGCTCGCGCTCGCCCTCGAATTGCAGCACGCAGTCGACGAGATGCTCGAGCACCCGCGGCCCCGCCAGGGCGCCCTCCTTGGTCACGTGGCCAACGAGGATCACGGCCACGCCGCGCGCCTTCGCGAGCTCCATGATCCGGCCGGCGACCTCGCGCACCTGGCCGACGGAGCCGGGCGCCCCCGAGAGCGCGCCGGAATGCAGCGTCTGCACGGAGTCGATCACGCAGGCCTGCGGCGCCTCGGCCGCGATCACATCCAGCACGATCTCGAGATCGGTCTCCGCGAGGACGGGCACTTCCAGCGCACCCGCGGCAAGCCGTTCGGCGCGCAGCCTCACCTGCTCGGCCGACTCCTCGCCGCTGACGTAGAGCGTGCGATGGCCCGCCCGCTGCAGGTTGCCGAGCACCATGTTCGTGATCGTCGACTTCCCGATCCCGGGCGAGCCGCCCAGCAACACGAGCGAGCCGGGCACGAGCCCTCCGCCGAGGACGCGGTCGAGCTCGCCGATGCCCGTCGCCATGCGGGTCATCGGGCCTGCGCCGACCTCGCGCAGGGGGCGCGAGACGAGTCGCGGGCCGGCGCTCGCGCCGCCGCGCACGGCGCGCATGGCGCGCCTCTCGCCTGAGCGACCCGCCGCGCCCGTTGCCGCGAGGCGCTCCTCCACGAGCGTGTTCCACGCCTCACAGCCGGGGCACTGGCCATGCCATTGCCCCGACTGAAAGCCACACTGCGAGCACACGTGGACGGTCTTGCGCACCATTTGCCAACCCTACGGACCGGCGGGGACGCCAGCGCGTACGCAGCTGGCTGCTACTCGGCGGCCGGCTCGGCCTCGGGCGTGCTCTCGCCCGCGGTGAGCTCCTCGGGGTCGGGACCTTCCGCCCCGACGGCGACCGGCGTCTTCTGCTTTTTCGGCTTCACGATCGTCAGGCGTACGTCGCCCTCGTCGTTGTCCGGGGCCGGGTCGACCACGACGGTCGCTCCGGGCGTCAGCTGCTCGCGCAGGACGAAGTCGGCCAGCGGGTCCTCGATGTAGCGCTGGATCGCCCGCCGCAGCGGCCGCGCGCCCATGGCGGGGTCCCAGCCCTTCTCGACCAACATGTCCTTGGCGGGCTCGGTCAGCTCAAGCTGCAGCTCGCGCTCGGCCATCGACTCGCGGATACGCAGGAGCAGCAGCTCGACGATCTGCTTGATCTCCTCCTTCTGCAGCTTGTGGAACACGATCACGTCGTCGATCCGGTTGAGGAACTCGGGCCGGAAGACCTTCTTCAGCTCGCCCATGATGCGGTTCTTCATGTCCTCGTAGGTGATGCCGGTCTCGTCGTCGGAGACCGCGAAGCCGAGCGGCGTGTTGCGCGCGATCTCGGCGGCGCCGATGTTCGAGGTCATGATCACGATCGCGTGCCGGAAGTCCACCGTGCGCCCCTGGGCGTCGGTAAGGCGGCCGTCCTCGAGGATCTGCAGCAGGATGTTGAACACGTCCGGGTGCGCCTTCTCGATCTCGTCGAGCAGCAGCACGCTGTAGGGCTTGCGCCGCACCGCCTCGGTGAGCTGGCCGCCCTCGTCGTAGCCGATGTAGCCCGGAGGCGAGCCCACCAGCCGCGAGACCGCGTGCTTCTCCATGTACTCGGACATGTCGATCCGGATCAGCGCGTCGTCGTCGCCGAACAGGAACTCGGCCAGCGTGCGCGCGAGCTCGGTCTTGCCGACTCCGGAGGGCCCGAGGAAGATGAACGATCCCGTCGGGCGCTTCGGGTCCTTGAGTCCCGCCCGCGAGCGCCTGATCGCCTTCGAGATGACCTCGATCGCGGGGTGCTGCCCGATTACGCGCTTGTGCAGTTCGTCCTCCATCCGCATCAGCTTCTGGGTCTCGGCCTCGGTCAGCTTGAAGACGGGGATGCCGGTCCACATCGAGACGATGTCGGCGATCTCCTCCTCACCGATCGAGGGCCGCTCGCCGGACTCGCCGGATTCCCACTCCTGCTCGAGCTCGCGTTTCTTGTTCGTCAGCTTGCGCTCCTTGTCGCGCAGCGCCGCGGCCTTCTCGAACTCCTGGGCCTCGATCGCGGCCTCCTTCTCGCGGCGCGTCGTCTCGACTTCGGACTCGAGCTCGCGGTTCGCCGGAGGCGAGGTCATCGACTTGATGCGCATCCGCGAAGCCGCCTCGTCGATCAGGTCGATCGCCTTGTCGGGCAGGAAGCGGTCGGAGATGTAACGGCTGGCGAGTTCGCCGGCGGCGCGCAGCGCCTCGTCGGTGATCTGAACCTTGTGGTGCTGCTCGTAACGGTCGCGCAGGCCCCTGAGAATCTCGACCGTCTGGTCGATCGTGGGCTCCTCGACGCGGATCTGCTGGAAGCGGCGCTCGAGCGCCGAGTCGCGCTCGAGGTACTTGCGGTACTCGTCGAGCGTCGTCGCGCCGATCGTCTGCAGTTCGCCCCTCGCCAGCGCCGGCTTGAGGATCGAGGCGGCGTCGATCGCGCCCTCGGCGGCACCCGCGCCGACGAGGTTGTGCAGCTCGTCGATGAACAGGATGATGTCGCCGCGCTGGGTGATCTCCTTCATCACCTTCTTCAGCCGCTCCTCGAACTCGCCGCGGTACTTGGAGCCGGCGACGAGCGCGGCGAGGTCGAGCGTGTAGATCTGCTTGTTCTTCAGCAGCTCGGGCACGTCCGAGCTCGTGATCCGCTGCGCCAGGCCCTCGACGACGGCCGTCTTGCCCACCCCGGGCTCGCCCACGAGGACCGGGTTGTTCTTCGTGCGCCGCGAGAGGATCTGCATGATGCGCTCGATCTCGGTCTCGCGACCCACGCACGGGTCGAGCTTCCCGTCGGCGGCGAGCTTGGTGAGGTTGCGTCCGAACTGGTCCAGCAGCTTGGAGGACTTCTTACCCTCACCCGGCGCCGCGCTCGCACCAGATCCGGAGCCGCCGCCCGACTGGCCCTGACGCCGGCCACCCGGACCGGAGAGCATGCGGATGACCTCGTTGCGAATCTTCTCGGAGTCGGCGTCGAAGTCGAGCAGGATGCGCGCGGCGACACCCTCGTTCTCGCGCACGAGGCCCAGCAGGATGTGCTCGGTCCCGATGTAGTTGTGACCGAGGCTCAGCGCCTCGCGCAGCGCGAGCTCGAGCACCTTCTTGGCGCGCGGCGTGAAGGGGATCTGTCCCGAGGTGACCTCCTCGCCGGAGCCGACGATGCGCACGACCTGTGCACGCACCCGCTCGACGGTGATGTCGAGGCTCTCGAGCACTCGCGCAGCCAGGCCCTCCTCCTCGCGGAGCAGGCCGAGGAGAATGTGCTCGGTCCCTATGTAGTTGTGCTTGAGCGTTCGCGCCTCCTCCTGCGCGAGAACGACCACCTGCCGGGCCCGTTCTGTGAATCGCTCGAACATGATGTGATTCCTTCCTGCGAGTACGGCCCTGAGCAACATGTGGTCGGGATACCGCTGTAGGGGCCAGTCTACCAACCGGCTCCACGGCCCTATCAGGGTCATCGGCAGGCGCGGGGAGCGGCTTGATCGCCCGCGCTCCGGTGGGCGTCAGATGCAGGGAAAAACCGTGCCCGCCGCGCCCGGCGCGGGCGCCGCGGCTCAGTCGCGCATCGCCGGGAAGAGCACCACCTCGCGGATCGACTGGCGTCCAGTGAGAAGCATCACCAGGCGATCGATGCCCAACCCGACCCCGCCCGCGGGCGCCATTCCCTGCTCGAGCGCCTGCAGGAAGAGCTCGTCGTAGGGCTGGAACTCCTCCTCGCCGAGGCTCGCCAGGCGGCGCTGGGCCTCGAAACGCTCGCGCTGCACGTCGGGGTCGGTCAACTCGCTGAAGGCATTGGCGAGCTCCATGCCGCCCGCGAACGCCTCCCAGCGCTCGACGAGCCCCGGCCGCGAGCGATGCTCGCGCGCGAACGGCGAGATCTCAGCCGGATAGTCGAACACGAAGGTCGGCTGCTGCAGGCTGGGCTCGACGAACTTGGACAGCAGGTGGTCCGCGAGCTGCGACCAGGTCAGACCGTCGGTCCGCACGTCCAGGCCACGCTCGGCGATCGCCGCCGCGAGCGCCGCGTCGTCGCGATGCGCCTCGAGGTCGATCCCCGTCCGCTCTTCGATTGCCTCGAAGAACGAGACCCTCCGCCAAGGCGCTGAGAAGTCCAGCTCGCCGACGTAGCCACCCGCCCGGGCGGCCCGGGCGACGAGCGCTTCCAGGCGTCGCGCCTCGTCCTCGTAGTCGGCGTAGGCCTCATACCACTCGACCATCGTGAACTCGGGGTTGTGCTTCGGCGAGACGCCCTCGTTGCGGAAGTCCTTGCCGAGCTCGTAGACCCGCTCGAGCCCGCCGACGATCAGGCGCTTGAGGTAGAGCTCGCTGGCGATCCGCAGGTACAGGTCGCGGCCGAGGGCGTTGTGGTGGGTCGTGAAGGGACGCGCCAGGGCACCGCCGTAGAGCGGCTGCAGAACCGGCGTCTCGACCTCGATGAAGCCGTTCGAGTCGAGGTAGGAGCGCACCGCCGAGATGATCCGCGCGCGGTCCATGAACAGCCTGCGCTCGTCCTCGCTCGCGATCAGATCGAGCTCCCGGCGGCGGTAGCGCGTCTCCACGTCGCTGAGCCCATGGTGCTTGTCGGGGGGCGGACGCAGCGCCTTGGCGAGAACCTCAAAGCCCTCGACGCGCAGCGTGAGCTCCCCGTGCCTGCTGCGCAGGACCGCGCCGTCCACGCCGAGCAGGTCGCCGAGGTCGAGCGAGAGCAGGCGCTCGAAGG
The DNA here is from genome assembly GCA_035566835.1 of Solirubrobacteraceae bacterium. GTDB lineage: Bacteria > Actinomycetota > Thermoleophilia > Solirubrobacterales > Solirubrobacteraceae > Palsa-744. The sequence goes on along the minus strand of DATMQG010000106.1, from coordinate 1,970 downwards.
ACTCCGTCCCGAGCACGTCCAAGCGCGCGTGCAGCTGGATCTTCCCGGTCCGGTCGACTAGGTCCAGGAAGGCCGCCTTGCCGGCCCCGCGCCGCGCCGCCAGCCGCCCGGCGACGCGGTGGACATCCTCGGTCTCCTCGCCGTCGAGGAGCTGCGCGTAGGCGGCCAGGATCTCCTCGATCGGCTCGGCGCCCGCGAACGCATACGGGAATGCGCTCGGATCGGTCTCCTTCAGGCGCTCGGCCTTGGCCCGCCTCTCGGCCATCAGCTCGGGCAGGCCGTGACGGCCGGGCTCGGGCGAGTCCCGGTGCTCGTCGCTTCCGCTCATCGCGGCGAGACTACCCGAGGCCGACGTCGATCTTCGTGATCTTGAGCTTGCGGGCAGGGCCGCGGGGAACCTTCACCGCGACCGTCTCGTTGCGCTTGCGCCCGATCAGCGCGCGGCCCACCGGCGACTCGTTCGAAAGCTTGTGCTCGTCCGGCTTGGCCTCGGCCGAGCCGACGATCGTGTACTTCACCGACTTGCCGGTCTTTTCGTCTTTCACGTGCACGACGGAGCCGACCTGAACGACGTCGGTGGAGAGCTCCTTGGAGTCGATCACCGTGGCCATGCGTAGCTTCTCCTGCAGCTGGGCGATGCGGCTCTCGAGCATCGCCTGCTCGTTCTTCGCGTCGTCGTACTCGGAGTTCTCCGTGATGTCGCCGAACTCCCGGGCCTCCTTGATGCGTTCAGCGACTTCGCGGCGCTTCTCGGTCGACAGCACCTCGAGCTCGTCATTGAGCTTCTTGAGGCCTTCTGGTGTGAGGATGACGTCCTTCGGCATGTGCGTGGGGCGGGAATCAGATCCGCGGGTTGATGTCCGGGTCGCGACAACGAAAAACCCGCCTGCAAGCGGGGGATGTCGGGGACCCGGTGGCTTCAGCGGCGCAGCAGTATAGCGTGGCGCCCCGGCCTCACGCCATGGCCGCCGCCGGGCGGCGGTGGAGGCCGAGCAGCTCCCTCGCGCGAGCGAGCGTCTGCGCGCTCTGCAGCGACTCCTGCAGGCGCTTGGAGGCACCGGAGTCGAGCGGCAGACGCGCGACGTACCACGGATAGAACTTGCGCAGGTAACGTGTCGCCCGCTGCTCGCCCAGATGCTCCACGGCGCGGTCGATCGTCCAGTCGAGCTCGGCGAGGACCTCTTCGCCGGTGGGGCCCGCCTCGCGTCCATGCAGCAGCTGGGAGAAGATCCATGGGTTGCCCAGGGCGCCGCGTGCGAGCATCACGGCGTCGGCTCCCGTGAGGCGGAACGCCTCGCGCACCTGGACCGCGTCGCTCAGCCCGCCGGTGAGGATCACGGGAACGGAGAGCGAGTGCACGAGGCGAGCCGTCAGCTCGTAGTCGGGGACGCCCTTGTGCTGGACCGCCGCCGCGCGCGGGTGGAAGGCGATCGCGGCCACCCCGGCCTCCTGCACGAGGCGGTGCGCCAGCTCGAATCCGCTCTGCTCTCCGGTGCGCAGCCCGGAACGCAGCTTGACCGTCACCGGGAGCCGGCCCGCGGTCGCCTCGACGACGGCCGCCGCCACGGCCACTGCCCTGTCGGGATCGTCCAGCAGCGCGGCCCCCGCGCCCGTCTTTCGCACCTTGGCGACGGGACACCCCATGTTGATGTCGATCGCGTCGGCGCCGACGCGTGCGACGTGAGCGGCGGCGAGGCGCATCGTCGCCGGGTCTTCGCCGAACAGCTGGATCCCGACCGGACCGCCGATGCGCTCGCGCGGGTCGATTCGCAGCATCTCCGTGCACGTCTTCGCGTTGCCGTGGCGAATCGCGTGGGAGGAGACCATCTCCGAGACGGCCATCCCGGCGCCGTAGCGCTTGGCCTGAAGGCGAACGAACCAGTTGCCGATGCCGGCGAGAGGCGCGAGCAGGACGCGGTTGGGAACGGGAAGGGACCCGAGCGTCCAGGAATCGTCGAGGGCGGCGGGAG
>DATMQG010000105.1:0-40168 GCA_035566835.1 Solirubrobacteraceae bacterium | reverse complement strand
GTCGGTCGTCACGACCATCGCCGCCAGGCCCTGCGTGGAGGCCTGCGCCTGCTCGCCGTCGTGCGTGTGGCCGACTGCGGCGGAGGAGATGTTGATTCCGTGTGCGCCGAAGACGGTGCCGACGCGGCCGACCATCCCGGGTAGGTCCTCGTAGCGGAACACGACCACGTAGGGCTCGAGCTCGATCGTCAGTCGCCGGCTCTGCACCTCGACTAGGTGCGGGACGCGATTCGGTCCGATCCCGGTGCCTGCGACCGCCACGCGTTGGTCGCCGGCGACGACCGTCACGCGTATCAGCTCGTGGAAGTCCTGCGCCTCGGACACCGCCCGCTCCTCGACGACGATCCCGCGCTGCTGCGCCATCGTGGGGGCGTTGACGAGGTTGACGGGCTCCTCGGTGCGACCCTGCAGGGCTCCGACGATCACGGCCAGACCAAGCAGGCGCGTGTCGAAGTCGGCGATCCGGCCGAGGAACGCGGCCTCGATGCGCTCCACGGAGCTGCCCTCCGCGAGCTCCATCGCAAGGCGCCCCAGCTTCGTGGCAAGCGGCAGGAACGGGCCGAGCATCTCCATGTCCTCGGCCGCGATCGCCGGGATGTTCACGGCCGTGGAGACCACCCCGCCGGTCAACGCGGCGACGACCTGCTCGGCGCTCTGATAGCCCGCACGGTCGGTCGCCTCGGCCGTGGAGGCGCCGAGATGCGGGGTCATGACCACGTTGGCGTACCCGAACAGCGGATGCTCGGTGATGGGCTCGCTCGGGAACACGTCGAGGGCCGCGCCCGCGACCTTGCCCGAGTCGAGCGCGTCCTTGAGCGCAGCTTCGTCCACGAGCCCGCCGCGCGCCACGTTCAGGACCCGCACTCCATCGCGCATCTTCGCGAAGGCGCCGGCGTCGAGGAAGCCTTCCGTCTCGGCGGTCTTCGGCAGGTGCACGGTGACGAAGTCGGCCTGCGCATAGAGGGCCTCCGCGCTGGAGGCCTTCTCGACCCCGAGCTCGCGGTAGCGCTCGGCGCTGACGAGCGGGTCGAATGCGACCACGCGCATGCCGAAGCCGCGCGCGCGGTGCGCGACGAGCTGGCCGATGCGCCCGAAGCCGACGATCCCGAGCGTCTTCTCATAGAGCTCGACGCCAGAGAAACGCGAGCGCTCCCATTTGCCGCTGGTGAGCGACAGGTGCGCCTGCGGGATGTTGCGCGCGAGCGCGAGCAGCAGTGCCATCGTGTGCTCGGCAGCCGTCACGACGTTCGACTCGGGCGCGTTCGCGACGACGATTCCCCGTCTGGTCGCAGCCTCCACGTCGACGTTGTCGACGCCCACGCCTGCGCGCCCGATCACCTGCAGGCGCTCGGCGCGCCCGATCAGCTCTGCCGTCATCTTCGTCGCCGAGCGGATCACGATCCCCTCGTACGCGGCGATGCGCTGTGGCAGTTCCTGCTCGGGCCAATCGATCCCGAGATCCACGTCGAAGTGCTCGCGCAGCAGGTTCACGCCCGACTCGCCGATCTTCTCCTTGACGAGGACCCGCGGCCGATCGTGCCCGGCCTGGGTCTCAGCGCTCGCAGCGCTCATGAGGCGAGCCTCTCGAGCACCCAGTCGATGCAGCCCGTGAGCGCCTGGACGTCGGCCGGTTCGACCGCTGGGAACATCCCGATGCGCAGCTGGTTGCGGCCGAGCTTACGATAGGGCTCCACGTCCACGATCCCGTTGGCTCGAAGCGTCGCCGCGAGCGCGGCGGCGTCGACCGACTCGTCGAAGTCGATCGTGCCGACGACGAGCGAGCGCTTCGCGGGGTCGCTGACGAAGGGGCTCGCGCACGGGCTCGCCTCGGCCCAGCCGTAGAGATGCTCCGAGGAGGCGCGCGTCCTCGCAAGGCACCACTCGAGGCCGCCGCCCGCGAGCATCCAGCGGAGCTGGTCAGCGAGCAGCAGGAGCGTGGCGATCGCCGGCGTGTTGTATGTCTGGTCCTTGAGGGAGTTCTCGAGCGCGGTGTGTAGCGAGAGGAACTCGGGTATCCACCGCTCGGAGGCGTGCAGCGCGGCGATTCGCTCCTGCGCCGCCGGGCTCAGCAGCGCGAGCCAGAGGCCGCCGTCGGAGCCGAATCCCTTCTGCGGCGCCAGGTAGTAGGCATCGACCTGAGCGAGGTCGACGGGTAGGCCGCCGGCGCCGGAGGTGGCATCGATCAGCACCAGCGCATCCGCGGCTGCCGCGGGCCGCACGACCGGGAGCATGACGCCGGTCGAGGTCTCGTTGTGCGCCCACGCCAGCACGTCGGCGCGGGTTCCATCGCCGGCGGCCTCCACCGCGGCCGGGTCGGGAGCGTCGCCGGGGTCTGCGCGAACCACGACCGGCTCCTCGAGGAAGGGTGCGCCGGCAGTGACGGCGGCGAACTTCTGGGAGAACTCGCCGTAGGCGAGGTGCAGCGCCCGGCGTTGCACGAGCCCGAAGGCGGCCGCGTCCCAGAAGGCCGTGGTACCGCCGTTGCCGAGCACCACCTCGTAGCCGTCGGGCGCGGCGAGGAGCTCGAGCAGCCCGCTCCGAATCTCCGCGACGAGCGCCCGCACGGGCTTCTGCCTGTGCGAGGTCCCCATAAGTGCGCCGCCCTCGCTCGCGAGTCGCGCGAGCGCATCAGGCCTGACCTTCGAGGGGCCCGAGCCGAAGCGGCCGTCGTCCGGCCTGAGCTCGTCGGGGATCAGCAGCTGCTGCGCGTCTGTCAGGGGGCTCGGCGTCATTTTGGCCTCCTCGCTCGGTCGGACTCGACGGAAATGTCGATGATCAGAGGGTGCCCAGGCGCGCGGCGATGCTGCCTCGTCGCTTCCCGGTGGTGCACTCCACCCGAACGCCAGTCGCGACGATCACGCGAGTGTAGCGGACGCCCGCCCGGCTCAGCCGCTCCAGAGCGGCTCCCGTTCGAGGATCGTCGCCGTCCAGCCGGTCGGTAGGCGGGTCGGTGCGACCCCTGGCGGCAGCTCGCTCGCGAGGAGGCAGAACTCGGGCGCCGGCCCGAGCGCGAGCTGGCGACGCCAGAGGCTCGCGCGGCGCCCGTCCATGCCGTCGCCGAGCAGCTCGCCGAGCATCCGCTGTCTTGATCCCGACGGGCGCGCCACCCATACGGCGAGCGTCGCGTCGCCGATCGATTCGAGCCCCGGGCGCTGGCCACTCTCGCATCGCTCGCCCTCCGCGAGCGCATACAAGGCGCCGGTGCCGCCGCCGAGCCGGCGCGCGGCCTCGTCGTGGGCGGTGCGGTGGCCGCGCCCGACGGCGGCCCCGTTCAGCACGCCGAGCGCGGCGTAGTCCTCGACGAGGTACCAGTCCTCATATCCGGGGGTCGCGCCCGCCGGCTCCTCGGACGGGGTCGCCGCCCCGGCGAGGAACGGCAGCTGCTCGAGACGGAACACGGCCGAGCCGCCCAGGCCCACGGGCGGGGCGCGGTGAAGCGAGCGGTGGAAGGCGAGGAGAGCCTGCTCGTAGGCGACGACGTCGCCGCCGTCGCGCGGTCGGTGCCAGAAGAGGTAGGCGAGCACCGCTGCGGCCCGGTCCTCAGAACGAGGGCTTGATCCAGTCCATGTGCGATCGCAGCTCGGTGCCGACGTGCTCGATCTGCGTGTCGGCCTGCTCGGCGCGCATGCGCAGGAAGTTCTCCTGACCGGCCCGGTTCTCGGCGATCCACTCGCGAGCGAAGTCGCCCGACTGGATCTCCTTGAGGATCTGTCGCATACTCGCTCGCGTCTCCTCGGTGATCACGCGCTTGCCACGCGTGTAGTCGCCGTACTCGGCGGTGTTGGAGATCGAATAACGCATTCCGGCGAGGCCCTTCTCGTACATCAGGTCGGCGATCAGCTTGAGCTCGTGGAGGCACTCGAAGTACGCCATCTCGGGGTCATAGCCGGCATCCACAAGCGTCTCGAAGCCAGCCTGAACGAGCTCGGACGCGCCGCCGCAGAGGACCGCTTGCTCGCCGAACAGATCCGTCTCGGTCTCGTCCTTGAACGTCGTCTCGATCACCCCGCCGCGGGTGCAGCCGATGCCCTTGGCGTACGCCAGTGCCAGCGCGCGCGCGTTGGTACTCGCGTCTTGGGCGACCGCGATCAGGCCGGGGACGCCGCTGCCTTCGGTGAACTGGCGGCGCACGAGGTGGCCAGGGCCCTTCGGCGCGACCATCCCGGCGTCCACTCCGGCGGGTGGCGTCACCTCGCCGTAGTGGATCGAGAAGCCGTGCCCGAAAAGAAGCATGTCGCCCTCCGCGATGCCGTCGCGGATATCGCTCTCCCACACCTGTCGGTGAAGCTCGTCGGGCAGCAGGATCATCACGAGATCGCCGCGGCTCGCGGCCTCGACCACCGGCAGCACCTCGAGTCCCTGCTCGCGGGCCTTCGCGACCGAGGAGGAGTCCTCGCGCAGGCCGACGAGGACGTCCACGCCCGAGTCCTTCAGGTTCAGCGCGTGGGCGTGGCCCTGTGAGCCGTAGCCGATGATGGCAACGGTCTTGCCGTCGAGGAGCGTGAGGTCCGCGTCGTCGTCGTAGATCATTGACGGCAGGCTATCCAACTCGCCGCGCTCGGGCCGGTCGGAGCGCCCCGGGCGAGGGCTCAGGCGTCGGCGTACGCGAGCAGCGTCCGCCCGGGTATCTGGAGCGTCCCGTCACGCGCGGTATAGGGGCCAAAGCGCTCGGCGAGCGCGGATTTGATCTCCTCGATCTCCGCCGCCGGGCGTTCGAGCACCGTGTCGTGGAACACGCGCGAGAGGTCGAGCGTCGAGTCCCACAGCTCCTCAAAGCTCGAATGACGCCGCACCAGCTCTAGCTCCTCCACGCGCACGTCGGAGAACCCGGAGCGCTCGAGCAGCTCCGCCAGCACCTCGGAGCTGCCGAGCGCGAAGGGCCCCGGCGTGCCCGGCGCCGGCGGCGAGCTGAGACCGCGATCGAGCAGCTCCCGCGCCGGAAGCAGCGCCCATGGGTTGTGCTCGATGGCGCTCCACACGGCGAGCGCGGTACGCCCGCCAGGGCGCAGCACGCGGCGCGTCTCGGAAAGCGCAGTCGCGGGGTCGGCCATCAGCATGTATCCCCACCGGCAGATCACCGCGTCGACGCTCGCCACCGGCAGGTCGATCCATTCGGCGTTCAGCACCTGGAACTCGACGTTGCTCAAACCGAGTGCAACGGCGCGGGCACGCGCCCCGTCGAGCATCGCCTCCGCCTGATCGGAGATAATCACGCCGCCCATCGGTGCGACGAGCTCAGCGGCGAGCATTCCCGTCTCGCCCAGGCCCGCGGCAAGCTCGAGCACGCGCTCGCCGGGCCGCGGCGAGACGGCGTCCAGCATCCAATGCGAGACGGGAGCGCCGAGCTCGCGCAACAGCTCTTGACGGCGCGTCCAACCGGAGGCGGCCTCTTCCCAGTTGCGCAGGCTCGATTCGCGGTGCGTGTTCGCATCGAAGCTCATCGCAGCTCCCTGCGCCGCAGCTTCCCCGACGGCGTTCGCGGCAGCGGCTCGAAGGTCAGGATCATCCGCTTGGGCACCTTGTAGGGGGCGAGCGCGCGGGCGCAGTACGCGCGCAGCTCATCCTCATCCGGCTTCTCCCCTGGCCGCGCCACGACGATCGCCGTCACGGCCTCGCCCCACTCGCGGTCGGGCCGTCCGAGCACCGCCGCCTCGAGCACCTTCGGGTGGGTCGCGAGCACCGTCTCGACCTCCACCGGTGAGACGTTCTCGCCGCCGCTGACGATCGTCTCTGCCTTGCGGCCGTCGACGAGCAGGCGACCATCGGGGTCGAGCATCCCGAGGTCTCCGGTGTGCAGCCAACCGTCTTGCGCCGCGGCCCCCGCGGCGACGGTCGGTCCGCGGACGAGGATCTCCCCGTCGCCGCCGATTTGAACGCGGGTGCAGAACAGCGGCGGGCCGCTCGTCGCTGGCCGATCGCCGACTCGTCCTCCACGCGCAATCGCCGCCAGCGGTGTCGTCGTCACCTGCGAGCACGCCTCCGTCAGCCCGTAGGTGACGCTCACGGGCACCTCCGCCTCGCGCGCGCGGTCAAGCAGCGCCCCCGGCACCGGCCCGCCCCCCGTGAGCGCGCAGCGCAGCGATGGCGGCCGCCTCAGGCCGGCGTCCAGCAGCCGGCCGAGCGTCGTCGCGACGAGGCTCACGAGCGTCACGCCCCGATCGCGCAGGGCATGCAATGCCTCGTCGGTCTCGAAGCGCTCGTGCACGAGCGCCGTTGTCCCGTAGATGCATGACCGCAGCAGGATCGACAGGCCCCCGACATGGTGAAGAGGCAAGGTGCACAACCAGCGCTCGGACCCGCCCTGACCGAGCGCCACCGAGGAGCCGAGCGCGCTCCAGAGAAAGTTTCCGTACGTGAGCTCCACCGGCCCGGGCTCTGAGGTGGTGCCCGAGGTATGCAGGACGACGGCGGTCGCGTCAAGATCGTGCCCGCCCTCGAGCCGCTCGCGCGGGAGCTCGCCTCGGCGCTCCCGCGTCGAGCCGCCCCCGAGCGGCTCCTGGACGAGCACCCTCGCGCCCTCCCCGAACCGGGCGCGTTCGGCATCCGTCGCCCGCACGTCGACCGGCACCGCCACCGCGCCGAGCAGCAGGCATGCGTGCAAGGCCTGGGCGAACGCGAGGCCCGGCGCGAGCGCGATCGCGACCCTCGCCCCGGGGCCCGCACCGCGCTCTGCGAGCTCGCCGGCGCCCGCGCGAGCCAGCGCGAGCAGCTCGGCGTAGGTGCAGCTCCCCTCGCGCGTCTCGAGCGCGACGCGCTCGGGCCGCCCTGCCGCGGCGCGGGCCAGCCATCCCTCGACCTCCATGGTCCACAGGCTAGCCTTCGCGCCATGCCCACCACCTGGATCCCCGCCGAGACGACCGCCGACGGCGGCTTCACCGACATCCGCTACGAGAAGTCCGCCGCCCCCGACGAGGGCATCGCGAAGATCACGATCGCCCGTCCGGAGGTACGCAACGCGTTTCGCCCGCGCACGATCGTCGAGATCTCGAAGGCGCTCGAGGACGCACGTGAGGACACCTCGATCGGCGTCATCGTGCTGACCGGCGAGGGCACGGACGCATTCTGCTCCGGCGGGGATCAGCGCGTGCGGGGCGACTCCGGCTACCTCGACGAGGACGCCGGAAGTGCCGCCGTCGGACGCTTCCACGTGACCGACCTCCACATGCAGATGCGCCGTCTGCCGAAGCCCGTCGTCGCGATGGTCGCCGGGTATGCGATCGGCGGCGGCCATGTGCTTCACCTCGTGTGCGACCTCACGATCGCCGCCGAGAACGCGCGGTTCGGCCAGGTCGGCCCGAGGGTCGGCTCTTTCGACGGCGGGTACGGCGCCGGCCTGTTGGCCAACATCGTCGGCGCGAAGCGGGCCAAGGAGATCTGGTTTCTGTGCCGCCAGTACTCCGCCGAGCAGGCGCTCGAGATGGGCCTGATCAACACGGTCGTGCCGCTGGAGCGCTTGGAGGAGGAGACGGTGACTTGGTGCAAGGAGATGCTCGCCCTCTCGCCTTTCGCGCTGCGCCTGCTGAAGGCGAGCTTCAACGCCGCCGAGGACGGACTGGCGGGAATCCAGCAGCTCGCCCATGACGCGAACCTCCTCTTCTACGGCAGCGAGGAGGCTCAGGAGGGGCGCGACGCGTACCGCGAGAAGCGCAGGCCTGATTTCTCCCGCTTCCCCAAGCGGGCCTGACTACGTGGGAGCACCGCGCATCTGGCTGATGGCCGCGCGGGTGCGCACGCTCCCGGCGGCGATCGCGCCGGTGCTGGTCGGAACCTCGCTCGCGCTCGGGGCCGGCACATTCCACCCACTCGCGTTCGTCGCGGCGCTGCTCGGCGCGGTCTTCATCCAGGTCGGCACGAACCTCTCGAATGACTACTCCGACGCGCGCCGCGGCGCCGACACCGAGGACCGCCTGGGGCCCGTGCGGGTGACCGCGGGAGGCCTCGTCCCGCCTCGCCAAGTGCTGCTCGCGACGTACGTGACGTTCGGGCTCGCGGTCGCGTGCGGCGCCTATCTCGTTGCGGTCGCCGGTCCCGAGCTGCTCGCCGTCGGCGCCGCGTCGATCCTCGCCGGGGTCCTCTATACGGGCGGCCCGCGCCCCTACGGTTATGAGGGCCTGGGCGAGGTCTTCGTGTTCCTGTTCTTCGGCATCGTGGCCGTCGCCGGCTCCTACTTCGTGCAGGTACAGGAGCTGCCCTGGCAGGCATTCGTCTGCGCGGTGCCCGTTGGGCTGCTCGCGAGCGCGATCCTGGTCGTGAACAACGTCCGCGATCTCGAGACCGATCGGCGTGCCGGCAAGCGCACGCTCGCGGTGCGCCTGGGGCGCAGCCGCACTCGCACGCTGTATGCCGCGATGATCCTGGGCGCCTTCATCACCGCGCCGCTGCCGTGGGTGCTCGGCTCGATGAGCGGCTGGCTGCTGCTTCCGTGGGCGACGGCGCCGCTGGCGCTGAAGCTCGCGCGGGTCGTGCGCACGCGCGCCGACGGGCCGGCGCTGAACGGCGCGCTCGCGGGCACGGGCGCACTGCAACTGGTCTTCTGCCTGCTGTTCTCGGCCGGGATCCTCGCCAGCGGCGGCGTGGGATCGTGAAGCTCGAGGCCCGGCGAAGCGCACTGACGCTCGCGCGCCCAATGCGCGCCGCCCATGGGGAGATCGGAGAGCGCGAGCTGCTGTCGATCTCGCTCACCGACTCCGACGGCGTCAAAGGCTACGGGGAGGCAGCGCCGTTCGAAGCCTACGACGGCGTGAGCCTGGAGCGGGTCGAGCGCGCGATCGCCGCATACGCCACAGCGCTCGAAGCGTCGGGGGACATGGACGGCGCGCAGATCCTCGACACGTGCCAGCGCATCGATGACATCCCCCAGGCGCTCGCCGCGATCGATCTCGCGCTGTGGGACCGGGCCGGACGCCGTGCCGGTAAGCCGGTCGCCGCGCTGCTAACCGATGAGCCGGCTACGCAGGTGCTGGTCAACGCGACCATCACCGCGCTCGACCGCGCCGGAGCTGCCGAGCAGGCGGCGCGCGCGGTGCGCGAGGGCTTCACCTGCCTGAAGCTGAAGGTCGGCGTCGGCGACGATGCGGGCCGCGTCGCTGCGGTGCGGGCAACCGCTGGAGCGGAGGTTGCGCTGCGCGTAGACGCGAACGGGGCGTGGAGCGTGGAGGAGGCCGTGAGGATGATCGAGGCGCTCTCCCCGGCGGGCCTCGAGCTGGTCGAGGAGCCCACGCATGGCCTGAGGGCAGTGAGGGAGGTGCGCGAGCGCGTGACCGTGAGGGTCTCGATTGATGAGACGGCCGCCGAGCCTGGCGCGCTCGGGGCCGGCGTCGCCGACGCCGTCTGCCTGAAGATCTCCCGCTGCGGCGGGATCTCCGGACTCCTGGCCGCGGCAACGCTCGTGCGCAGCTCGGGCGCCGAGGTCTACCTCGCATCGACGCTGGACGGTCCGCTGGGCGTCGCGGGAGCTGTGCACGCGGCGGCCGCGCTGGCCTCTCGCGGACCACTGGCGCATTGCGGCCTGGCCACGCTCGGCATGTTCGCGCGCATCGATGACCCGTTGCCGGTGCGAGGAGGCGTGATCGCCCTGCCCCACTCCCCCGGCCTTGGGGTCGAGCCGCTTTAGGCGATCGGGATCGTGGCCACCGGGTACTGGACGATCATCGGATCGGCCGTCATCACGGGCAGGTCGAGCAGAGCGGCCTGGGCCACGAGCAGCCTGTCGAACGGATCGCGGTGCAGCGGCGCAAGCGTAGCGACCGCGAGGGCGTGGCTGTGCTCTATCGCCAATCCCTTCGCGCCGATCATCCGCAAACGCTCTGGAACGTAGCGCCCCGGTGGCTCGGGAAGGACCAGCCGGCCGAGTCGGTACTTGATCGCAATCTCCCAGGAGCTGACGGCTGAGACGATCAGCTCGTTGCGTCGATCCTCGAGCACGCCCAGCTGGACTCCCAGACGAGCAGGGTCAGTCTGCAACCACAGAAAAACGTGTGTGTCGAGGAGGATCTTCACCGCTCAAAGGCGTCGAGCACCTCGTCCGGGAGAGGAGCGTCGAAGTCCTCGGGCACTGTGAAGCGGCCTTCATCGATGCCGAATCGCCGCTCGGTGGCTGGCCGTGCGGGGACCAGCGTCGCAACCGCCTCCCCGCGGCGGGTGATGACGACCTCCTCGCCTGCAGCGACGTCCTCCAACAGCCGCGAGAGATGCGTCTTTGCCTCATGCACACCGACCGACTTAGTCATGGACTTAGTCTATCACGGCTTCGGCCACTCCTGCCGGGTTCTCAAGCGCCAACCTGTGCCCGCCGGCGATGACTCTCAGGTCGGCGTTGGGGAGCAGCGTGGCCATGCGCTCACCCAGCTCCCTGAACTTGAGGTCGCGCTCGCCGACGATGACCGTCACGGGCATCGTGAGCTCCGCGAGCTTGTCCCACAGCGGCTCCATCTCCCCGGTGCCGACGCCACGCAACACGGCCGCCAGGGCCTCGGGGCGGTTGCGCCGCTGGTCCTCACGGGCGAGCCTCCCCACCTCCGGCGGGTCGTCCGCGAACAGCGGCTGTCCTCGCCAGCGGTCGATGAAGTCCTCGAACGGCTCCTCTTCGAGTTCGTCGGCGAGCTGTTGGTCGGCTCGGCGTCGCTCCGCGCGCTCGGCCTCATCCTCGATGCCCGGGCTGGTCGAGACGAGCACGAGGCGGCTGACCCGCTCCGGCGCGCCCAGCGCGACCTGCAGCGCCACCCGTCCGCCGAGCGAGTAGCCGCACAGCGTGAAGCGCTCGGGAGCCACTGCCAGCACGTGACTGACGCATCCCGCAAACGTGATCGGAGGATCGCATTCCCTAGCCGTGCCGTGCCCGAGTAGATCGGGAGCAAGCGGCCGGTAGCCTTCGCGCCCGAGGCGCGCCGCGACGCCGTCCCAGGCCCGGCCGGTGCCGCTGAAACCGTGCAGCAGGACGACGCTCTCCGGCACTGACCCATCCTATGACCCCAGCCACGGACACATATGCGCTGCTCGCGGCGTTCGTGGACGAGCTCGCCCGCTGCGGGATGCGCGCGGCGTGCACCTCGCCGGGCTCGCGCTGCGCGCCGCTGGTGCTGTCGCTCGCGCGCGAGCCGCGGCTGCGGTGCTTCTCGCACGTCGACGAGCGCTGCGCGGGCTTCTTCGCACTGGGGCTCGCCAAGTCATCCGGACTGCCGGTTGCCGTGGCCTGCACCTCCGGAACGGCCGCGGCCGAGCTGCTGCCGGCGGCGATCGAGGCTCGTGAGGCCCGCGTCCCGCTGCTGCTGCTCACCGCCGACCGGCCGCCAGAGCTGCGCGACAACGGCGCCGGGCAGGCGATCGACCAGTTGAAGCTGTTCGGCGATGCGGTGAAGTGGTTCTTCGAGGTCGGCGTGGACGAGGCGGACGAGCACAACCTGCGCTGGATGCGCACACTCGCCTGCCGCGCGTACTGGACGGCGCTCGAAGGCCGGCCGGGCGCCGTCCACCTGAACTTCCCGCTGCGCGAGCCACTCGTCAGCGAGGAGGAGCCTCTCAACGATGGCATCGGGCGCCCGAACGGCGTTCCGTACCTCCGCCGGGCGCCCGCGCCTCCTGCGGCGCCGGCGGCCGCCTCCGCACTCGCAGCGATCGTCGCGGACGCTCGCCGCGGGGTTCTCGTCGCCGGCCGCCACGAGCGCGGGACGCCGCTCGGCCACGCTGCCGCGGCGTTCGCTGCCGCAGTCGGCTGGCCGCTGCTAGCTGACCCGCTCTCCGGGGCGCGCCGCGGCGAGGCGGCGATCGCCCACTACGACGCGCTGCTGCGCGAGCCGGACTTCCTCGACGGCGTGAGACCGGATCTCATCCTGCGCGTCGGCGATCTTCCGGTGTCAAAACCCCTGCGCAGCTGGCTCGCGGAACTCTCGGGCGTGCGCCAGGTGGCGCTCGACCCCGAGTCCGCCTGGCAGGATCCCGCGGCAGTGGTGTCTGACTCGCTCGCGCTCGAGCCGGCATCGGCGCTTTCGCGGCTCGCATCTTCGCTCACCGCTCCATCGTCCCCCGCGTCGCGCCTCGAGGAGGACTGGCTCGCGACCTGGCGCAGCGCCGACGAGCGCGCCGCGGAGGCGATCCTCAGCGAGCTCGCCGATCACGAGATCAGCGAGCCCGCGGCGGCGGCCGAGCTCGGGGTGCTGCTGCCCGAGCACGCAACCCTGTTCGTCGCGTCCTCGATGCCGGTACGAGACATCGAGACGTTCTGGCCGGTCCGCGCCGACCCTCCGCGGGTCCTCTGCAACCGGGGCGCCAATGGCATCGACGGCACGATCTCCGCCGCACTTGGCGCGGCTGCCGCGGCCGACGGCCCCGTCGTCCTGCTGATCGGCGACGTCGCCTTTGCCCACGACATCGGCGGCCTGCTCGCGGCGCGGCGGCTTGGGCTGAAGCTGACGATCGTGCTGCTGGACAACGGCGGCGGCGGCATCTTCGACTTCCTCGCCATCTCGCGCTCGCGGATCGCGCGGGCGAGAGCGGCGGCCGTCGGCACCCCCGGCGCGAAAGACGACGCGGCGGCCGACGATGAGGACATCTATACACGCCACGTCGCGACCCCGACCGGTCTCGACTTCGCCAGGGCGGCCGCCCTCTACGGGCTCTCGCACGAGCGCGTCGAGGACGTATTCGCGTTTCGCGCCGCACTGGAGCGATCGCTGGACGCGGCGCAGGAGTCGAGCGTCATCGAGGTTCGCGGCGAGCGCAACGCCAACGTGGAGCTGCACCGGCGCATCTGGGTGGCGGTCTCGCGCTCGCTCAGCTCGCCAGCAGTGGAAGCAGGGCCGACAGCTTGACTTCGGTCTCGGCCAGCTCAGCGGACGGATCGGAATCGCGGACGATCCCGTTGCCGGCGTAGCAACGGGCGATCGGCCCACGCAGCAGCGCGCAGCGGAGCGCCACGCAGAATTCGCCGTCTCCGGTGGCGTCTGTCCAACCGACCGGCCCCGCGTACCAGCCGCGGTCAAGCCCCTCGAGCGCCGGGATCAGCGGTGCCGCCCGGCTCAGCGGCTCGCCTCCGACCGCGGGCGTGGGGTGCATCAGCCCTGCCAGCTCGAGCGCGTCCATCGGCGTCGCCAGCTGAGCACGGATCGGGGTCGCCAGGTGCTGGATGTTCGCTATCCGCACGAGCTCCGGCTCCTGCGCGGCGGCCACCCAGACCGCGCGCGGGCGCAGCATGCGCTCGATCCCTCGTGCCACGATCGCGTGCTCCTCGCGATAGCTCTCGTTGCGCAGCAGCTGCTCGCCGAGGTGGTCGTCGACGGCCGGGTCGGCGCTGCGACGGGTCGACCCGGCCAGCGCGAGCGTGCTGACTCGGTGTCCCTCCCGGCGCACCAGCAACTCTGGGCTCGCCGCCACCAGCGTCGCGTCGCCACGGCCGACGCAGAAGACGAAGCACGATGGAAACTCCTCGCGCAGCACCCCGAAGACGGCCGCCGCGTCGTGGTCACGCGGCGCATGGACCTGAACTTCCCGCGCGAGCACGATCTTCTGCATCTGCCCGCCGCCGATCAGCTCGACCGCCCGCGAGACGGCGGCCTCGAAGTGCTCGGGGGGCATCGCGCTGGCGATCTGAAAGCGGCCGGCCGGCGCCGGGTCAAGCAACGGCAGCTCGTGCATACGAAGCTCGGCCAGACGGCCCTCCACGCGGGCAAGCAGCTCCTCGGCCATGTCGTCAGGCGAGGCGAGCGTCGCGAGCGTCAGCCGCACGCTCAGAATGCCCGCGCGCCTGCCGCGCACGAGCGCCAGCTCGGGAACGATGAGCGACGCGGGTTCGAAGCCGGCCCAGTGCGGCGAGCTGCCGCCGTCGGGGGCGAAGGCGAAGCCGCCCACCGCCACCGGCGCGGCCCCCTCGCACCCGTCGAGCTGCTCGCTCACGGCGGCGGCCGACAGCGCGCGCCATCGCTCGGCGACCTCGGTGAAGCGCGACTTGCCCGACGCGTGCAGGCTCACAGCCGCGCCGAGTCCCGCGAGCGCCGTGCGCCCGCGGTCGGGCTGCTCGAACACGAACCACGGCTCGCCGGCGCGCCGCGACGCCGACGCGAGCGCCGAGGGATCAACATCGGCCGGGAGCGCCACGGTCAGCGTCGCGAGCGTTCCGGCGCCGTCACGGCGTGCGCGCGATATCGCGCGTTGCAGGCATTCGGCGAGCCGTTCCCGAGCGGGGACGCCGAGCGAGAAGAGCGAGCCCGAGTCGGTGTCGAGCAACGGCCTAGGTCTCGGTGCGCCCCCGCGAGATCGCGATCTCGCCCGTGCGCATCATCTCGATCAGGCCGAACGGCCGCACCATCGTCTCGAACGCGGCGATCTTTTCCGTCGTGCCCGTGATCTCGACGATGATCGCGCGCTTGGTGACGTCGACGACCTTGCCACGGAAGATCTCGGCGATCTGCAGGAGCTCGCCCCGCTGAGTGCCGTCGGCGGCGACCTTGAACAGTGCAAGCTCGCGCGAGACCGTGTCCGCCGGCTCGAGATCGCGGATCTTCAGCACGTTGACCAGCTTGTGCAGCTGCTTGGTCACCTGGTCGATCGGATGCACGGCCCCGTCGACCGTGAGTGTCACTCGCGAGACGGCCTCATCGTCGGTCGGGCCGACGGTGAGCGTGTCGATGTTAAAGCCGCGGCGCGCGAACAGACCCGCGATGCGCGTTAGGACCCCCGACTTGTTTTCGACGAGGATCGAGAGCACGTGCTTGCGACCCGTGCGCAGGTTGGTCGCAGCCTCGAGCTCCTCGAGGCTCAGTGGCTCCTTGGTCCCCGGTTCGCCCATCAGGCGACGCTCGAGGTCATCCGACCATCTCGCGCGCGGCCTGGCCCGCGGGAATCATCGGGTAGGTGTTCTCCTCGCGGGTCACGCGCACGTCCACGAGCACCGGGCCCTCCGTGGCGATCGCGCGCTTGAAGTCCTCGACGAGCGTGCGCTTGTCCTCGAGGCGCATGCCCGTCACGCCGTAGGCCTCGGCGAGCTTCACGAAGTCCGGGAACTCTCCCATGTCCACTTGGCTGTAGCGCCCGTCCCAGAACAGCTCCTGCCACTGGCGCACCATCCCGAGATATCCGTTGTTCATGATGAACACCTTGATCGGGATCTTGTTCTGCGCGCAGGTGGCAAGCTCCTGCGCGTTCATCTGCACCGAGCCGTCGCCCGCTATGCAGCAGACCAGGCGCTCGGGGCAGCCGACGGCGGCTCCCATGGCGGCCGGCAGGCCGAAGCCCATCGTGCCCAGGCCGCCGGAGTTGACCCAGCGGCGCGGCTTGGGGAAGTCGTAGTACTGCGCCGCCCACATCTGGTGCTGGCCGACGTCGCTGGTCACGATCGCCTCGCCGGCGGTCGCCTCGAAGAGGGCCTGCACCATGTACTGCGGCTTGATCTCGGCGTCGGCGCTGTCCTCGTAGCCGAGCGGGTACTTCTCGCGCCATCCCTCGATCCTGCTCCACCACGCGTTCAGCCTGGCGGGGTCGGCGTCGGTCGCGCGGTACTCGACGACAAGCTTGGCAAGCACGTGCCTGGCATCGCCGACGATCGGGATGTGCGCCGGCACGTTCTTGGAGATCTCCGCGGGATCGACATCGATGTGAATGAACTTGGCGCGCGGCGCGAACTCAGAGAGCTTGCCCGTGATGCGATCGTCGAAGCGGGCGCCGACCGCGCAGATCAGGTCGGCCTCGTCCATCGCGTAGTTCGCGGCCCGAGTTCCGTGCATTCCGAGCATTCCGAGCCACTGATCATGCGGCGCCGGGAAGGCGCCGAGGCCCATCAGCGTGCACGTCACCGGGAAGCGATCGGCGGTCGCGAACTCGATCAGCTCCTCGGAGGCGTTCGCGTTGACCACGCCGCCGCCGGCGTAGATCACCGGGCGTTGCGCCGCCGCGAGCGCCTTGGCGGCCTGGCGGATCTGCTTCTGGTTGCCCTCCACCCTCGGCTGGTAGCCGGGCAGGCGCACGTCGCCGACCGGCTCATAGGTGATCTCCGCCCTGGAGAGGTCCTGCGGGATGTCGACGAGCACCGGCCCCGGACGACCTGAGCGGGCGATGTAGAAGGCCTCGTGGATGGCACGCGGCAGTTCCTGCGGGTGCTGGATCATGAACGAGTGCTTGACCACCGGCATCGTGATGCCGATCGTGTCCGCCTCCTGGAAGCCGTCGGTGCCGAGCAGTTCGGTGCGCACCTGGCCGGTGATGAAGACCACCGGCACCGAATCCATCATCGCGTCGGTGATCGGCGTGATCAGATTGGTCGCCCCGGGACCGCTCGTGGCGAACGCGACGCCGACCTTCCCGGTCGCCTTGGCGTAGCCCTCCGCCGCATGGCCGCCGCCGGCCTCGTGCCTGACGAGGATGTGGCGGATGCCGGCGTCGACGAATGCGTCATAGGTCGGGAGGTTGGCGCCGCCGGGAAGGCCGAAGACGACGTCCACGCCCTCCGCCTTCAAACATGCCATCAACGCATCGACCGCTCGCATCGCGCCGGGGTCCTTCCTAAAGATCGGGGAAAATCCAGTGTACCAGCGGGTTTTCGGCCGCCTCAGGAGGACCCGAGGGCGACGCCGATCGCAAGGGCGATGGCGCCGCCGACGGCGACCACGAGGAGCGAGCGACGCATCGAAACGTTGAAGAACCGATGCCTGATCCACGCGATCGCCAACAGCTCGAACGCCACGACGATCCCAGCGACCACGAGCGCGGTGTTGACGTTGGGGATGATGAAGGGAAGCGTGTGGAACACGCCCCCGAGCGTCGTCATGCCGCCGGTGATCGCGCCGCGCACGACGGCGCTACCACGCCCCGTCAGCTCGCCGGTGTCAGACAGCGCCTCCGACCATCCCATGCTCACGCCCGCGCCGAGGGCCACCGAGAAGCCGACGATCAGCGCCGTGTGCGAGCTGGAGGCGATTGCCGCCGCGAAGATCGGCGCGAGCGAGGAGACGGTGCCGTCGATCATGCCCACGAGCGCCGGCTGGACCACGCGCAGCACGAACTCGCGCTCGCCCTCGAAGCCGGCGCGCTGTATCCAGCGGCCGATCAGGGAGTCCGCGCGTGCGGCCGTCTCTGCCTGCGTGCTCATCCTCCCAGCCTAGGCGACAGATCGCCTTAGGGAAGCCGAAATGCAGTTAGGGCACCCTCAGCGGAGAGTCGCCGCGGGCCGCTCGTCGACCGCGCGTCAGCGAGCGGCTGGATCGGCCCGTTCGGGCCCGATCACGACCTCGGGGAAGCTGAGCTCGGTCCCGCAGCGCGTGCAGATCGCGTCGTAGACCTTCGTCACGCGCCCACAGCCTGGACACTGGCGGCGCAGCTCGTCGCCCTCGAAGCGGTAGACGATCGCCGCCAGCAGGCCGAGGAACGGCACAAGCCCCGAGATCAGGAACCACAGTATGAACGAGCTGCCCTTGATCCTGCCGATGATGCCGCCCGAGAGCCCGAAGCACACGGCGATGATCACGTACGCCATGCGGGCGGGCTCGCTACAAGAGCACGCGCAGGGCCCATACGAGCGCGACGACCGCGAGCACGAACACGATCGCACTCAGGAAGAACCCCACGACGTGGATGATCAAGCCGAGCAGCACCCAGGCCGCGATGAGCAGGATCAAAGCCGCGACGGCCGTACGACCGAATGATCTTGAGGAGCTGGGCGGCGAGCTATTCATAGCTACCAGTCTACCGGTCGGCGCGGCCGAGCAGGAACGGTTACCCCTGCCCGGCCGCACCTCCGAGGAGGACCGGCCGAGGGAAGCCGGCTTCGTCATCGCCACAGCAGGCCGCTAGATAGCGGACGCTATGTACTGTCCAGCCTTGCGAGCTCGCACGCCATCCTTGCCGTGGCGATATCCGGATCGCCCGGGATCGCGCGCCGTCGACCGGCACCGCGCCCGACCCGTGTGAGCTGGTAGCGACGGATTCGGGACCGGCTGGCAACCCCATCCGCCGTCTCCTCGGGCAGCAGGATGAACCGCCGAGGACGCCTATCGCTTGAGTTCGCTGCTGAACGGTCCACGATGAGCATATTGGCGCGTGGGGCTACTCGTGCCTTTGGCCCACCGTCCAAAATGTCTGCTGGGCGCATGTCAGAAGTGGCGTCCGTCCCGAGGCGATCGTCTCGCGTGCCGCGCACTGGAGCGCGCTCCGACGCCGAGCTGCTGCTCAGACGCCGAGCTGCTCGTGAATCAGGCGGGAGACCTCGGTGCCGTCGGCTCGTCCCTTGGTCTCGCGCATCACGTGCCCCACGATCGGCCCGATCGCCTTGGCATTTCCTTCCCTCACGCGCTCGGCCGCGTCGGCGTTGGCGCGCAGCGCGTCGGCGACGATCGCAGACAGCTCGTCTCCACCGTCCATCGCGGCAAGACCCTCGGCGTCGACGATCGCCTGTGGCTCGCCGCCGTCCGCGACGAGCCGGTCGAGCACCTGCCGCGCGGCCCCCACGCTCACCCGCCGGTCGGCGAGGAGGCCGACGAGCCCCGCGAGCGCGGCCGGCGCCACCCGCGAGGCGAGCGGATCCTCGCCGTCCTCCAGACGCCCCACGAGGTCGTCCGTGAGCCAGTTGGCGAGCATCTGCGCCGGCGGCCGAGGGTCGACAGCGGCGGCAAGCGCGGCCTCGAAGTAGTCGCCCAGCTCGTCTGCGAACGCGAGCCGCTGGGCGGTTTCGGCGCTCAGGTCGAGCTCCAGCTGCAGGCGGGCGGCGCGCTCTGCCGGCAGCTCGGGCAACGCCTCGCGGGCGAGCGCGATCATCTCCTCGTCGATCGCGACCGGCAGCAGGTCGGGCTCGGGGAAGTAGCGGTAGTCGTGCGCTTCCTCCTTGGAGCGCAGTGACGTGAGCGCGCCGGAGGCGGGATCGAAATGCAGCGTTTCCTGCGTGATCAACCCACCGCCCTGCAGGATCTTCCGCTGGCGGTCGATCTCGGCGCGGATGCCTCGTTCGATGAAGCGGAAGGAGTTCATGTTCTTCAACTCGGTCTTCACGCCAAGATCGCTCGTGCCGGATCTGCGCAAGGAGATGTTGGCGTCGCAGCGAAGCGAGCCCTCCTCCATGTTCACGTCGCTGACACCAAGCCGGCGCAGCGTCGTGCGGAGCAGCTTCAGCCAATCGCTCGCCTGCTCGGGGGTGCGCAGATCCGGCTCGGTGACGATCTCGGCCAGCGGCGTGCCGGCCCGGTTGAAGTCGACGAGCGAGGCGTCTGAGCCGTGGATGCGCCCGCTGGAGCCGATGTGGATCAGCTTCGCGGCGTCCTCCTCGAGATGCACGCGGTGGATGCGCACGTGATCGAGGCCGCCTCCCCGGCACAGCGGCTCGTCGTACTGGGAGATCTGGTAGTTCTTGGCCTGGTCGGGATAGAAGTAGTTCTTGCGGTGGAAGATCGAGCGGGGCGCGAGCTCGGAGCCGAGCGCGAGGCCGACCATTAGGCCGAAGTGGATCGCCCGCTCGTTTGCCACGGGCAGGCTCCCCGGCAGCCCGAGGCAGACGGCGCAGGTGCGGGTGTTGGGTGGCTCCCCGAAGGAGAGCTCGCAGCCGCAGAACATCTTCGTCGCAGTCGCGAGCTGCACATGGATCTCGAGGCCAATGACCGCCTCGAAGGCCTCTGCGTGAGCGTCGCCGGCGCTCCGTGTGCTTTGCCCACCGCCCTCAGACACGCGCCGCGCCTCCGTCGAAGCCGATCGCGCGCTCGAGCGCGTGGGCGCCGTCCAGGAGCCGGTTCTCGCTGAAGGCCGGGCCGGCGATCTGAAAGCCAACGGGCAGACCCTCGCTGAGTCCGCCGGGGATAGAGATCGCCGGGATCCCCGCCAGCGACATCGGCACCGTGCAGTAGTCGCTGAGGTACATCGCGAGGGGATCTGCCGTCTTCTCGCCGAGCCTGAACGCGACCGTGGGGGCGGTCGGCGTGACGATGAAGTCCACGCTCGAGAAGGCCGTCCTGAAGTCCTCGGCGATCTTCGTCCGCACGCGCTGCGCGCGCCCGTAGTAGGCGTCGTAATAGCCGGAGGAGAGCGCGTAGGTGCCGAGCATGATCCTCCGCTTGACCTCCGCCCCGAACCCGTCGCGGCGGGTGCGCGTGTACATGTCGAGGAGATCCCGCGCGTCCGGCGCTCGGTAGCCGTAGCGCACGCCGTCGTAGCGGGCGAGGTTCGACGAGCACTCGGCGGGTGCGAGCACGTAATAGGCGGACAGCGCGTGCGGGGCGTGCGGCAGGTGAACCGGCCGCACCTCCGCACCGAGGTCCTGCGCGAGCACGAGCGTCGCCTGGAAGGAGTCGAGTACGCCTGCTTCGATCCCCTCTCCGGTCAACTCTTCCGGCACGCCGAGCCGGACTCCGTCGAGGCGCTCGGCGCTCGGCAGCTCGATTGTCTCGGGGAAGTCGAGCGACGTCGCGTCGCAGCGGTCGCGGCCGACCATGTGCCGGAGCATCAGGGCGGCGTCTGTGACGTCGCGCGTGAGCGGACCCGCCTGATCGAGAGAGGATGCGAACGCGATCATGCCGTAGCGGGAGACGGCGCCGTAGGTCGGTTTGAGGCCGACGATCCCGCACAGAGCCGCGGGCTGGCGGATCGATCCGCCGGTGTCGGTTCCAAGCGCCCACGGGGCCAGGCCGGCCGCCACGGCCGCCGCGCTGCCGCCGGAGGATCCACCGGGCACCCGCTCGCGGTCCCAGGGGTTGCGCACCACTCCGAACGCCGAGTTCTCGTTCGACGAGCCCATCGCGAACTCATCCTGGTTCGTCTTCGCCATCAGCGTCGCACCGGCGCCGGCGAGACGCGAGACGACGCTCGCCGTATAGGGAGGCAGGTATCCCTCGAGGATTCGCGAGCCGGCCTGGCTCGGCACCCCCTCGGTGCAGAACAGGTCCTTGACCGCGACCGGCACGCCTCCGAGCGGGGCCGGGGCGTCCACCGCCGGCGCCTGCGAGGCGACCCATGTGAAGCAGTTGAGGCCCTCCGCGCCCGCCGCCCGGTCGGCCGCGGCGCGCTCACGGTAGGCCTCGAACAGCTCACGCGCAGCCAGCGAGCGCGAATCGATGGCGTCGGCTGCCTCTCGGGCGGAGAGGCCGAGAACGTCCGTCGCGCTCATGCCTGCGGGCTCGGGACCAGGAAGCCTCCGTCGCTGACGGCCGGGGCCTGCGCGAGGGCGGTCTCTCGCGGCAGACAGGGGCGCGGCTCATCGGGCCGCAGCGCTCCGGTCACCTCGACAACGTGGGATGTCGGCGGGACGTCGGTGAGCTCGAGCTCGCCCATCTTCGCGATGTGGTCGAGCACCGCCGAGAGCTCGCGCGCCATCGGCTCGAGCTCCTCGTCGCGCAGCGCCAGGCGCGCCAGGCGCGCCACGTGCAGAACCTCCTCACGAGCGATCACGGTGCGGATTCTACGGGCGGCGGATCGGCGGCGGGCAGACGAGCTAAGGGGGCGGGCGCGGTGGCGGAGCCGCCGGTGCATACGGCGACGCGTGTTCGTCGCGCAGGCTCAGCCACGCGCCAAGGAGGATCGAGGCGGCGCCGGCGAGGGCGAGCCATGCGCCGGCGCACAGCGAGGTCGCGTGGTCGGGGCGCTCGAGGACCCTTACGGTCGCGGCGATCAACCCGATCAATCCCACCAGGACAGTCCAGACCGCGAGCGAGACCGGAAGCGCGGTACTACCCCCGGTGAGCGCGCTGGCGACCATCGCGAGGCCCGCGCATGCGGCCGCGATCACAAGCACAAGCGCCGCGCCGAACGTATCCCACGCGCTGAGCGTGCCAAGCGTGCTGCCGCCGTACCACGGGAGCAGGAGCGACACGATCACGAGCGCTGCGCCGAGCAGCGCGAACATCTCGCCGGCCCGGATTCGCCTCAGCCTCATCGGCGCCTGGCCGGCGCGCTTTTCATTCGTGCTCATGGCCGATCGGCAGGCTCGCCTCCCGGTGCGGGGCCTGATCGCGCGCGGCCTGAAGCGTGTTGCGCAGCAGGCAGGCCACCGTCATCGGACCAACGCCACCGGGCACCGGCGTGATCGCGGAGGCGACCTCTGACACGGCTGTGAAGTCGACGTCTCCAACGAGGCCGCTGCGGTTCCCCGCCTCCTCCGGCGTCAGCCGGTTGATGCCGACGTCGATCACGACCGCCCGCTGCTTCACGAAGTCTCGCCTGATCAACCGCGGACGCCCCACTGCGGCGATCAACACGTCGGCGCGCGAGCAGACCTCCCGCAGGTCACGCGTGCGGGAATGGGAGACGGTCACGGTCGCATTCTCGGCCAGCAGCAGCTGCGCCATCGGCTTCCCGAAGAGGTTCGAGCGACCCACGATTACCGCCTCGGCGCCCTCCAGCTCGACGCCCGCGTCGGCAAGCAGCTCGAGCACGCCTGAAGGTGTGGCCGGTCGCAGTCCCGGTCGGCCGAGCGCGAGCAGCCCGGCGTTGACCGGCGTCAAGCCGTCGACGTCCTTGGCCGGGTCGATCATGCCCGTCAGCGCCGCCCCGTCGAGCGGCGCCGGCACGGGCAGCTGCAGGAGCACGCCGTTCACCGCCGGATCGGCGTTCAGACGCTCGAGTTCCTCGCCGACTTCCTCGAAGGAGACGCTCGCCGGAAGGCGTACGTCGAAGGGAACGATCCCAACCTCCTGCGAGGCCCGCTGCTTGCCGCCCACGTAGATTGCCGAGCCGGGGTCATCGCCGACGAGCACCGTCGCCAGTCCGGGTCGGCGTCCCAGCTCCCGCTCGAACTCCTGAACGCCAGTCGCGACTTCGCCGCGAACGCGCGCGGCAACGGCCTTGCCGTCGATGATGGTTGCTGTCATCGACGTGGATGCTATGCGTATCGCCCGCCTGCGGGCATCGGAGTCAACGGCGGCTCACCGGAGCGTAGTCGGCCATCAGCTTGCGCTCGGAGCCGTCGTCTGCGAAGCGCACGACGATCACGCCGCCCGGCTCTACGCCCGTGATCACACCATCGCCGAACGCGGCGTGGATCACGTCCTCGCCGAGTCGAAAGGCGCTCGCGGCGGGCCTTTCGCCGGCGCCCAGCCCGGTCTCAGACGCACCCCTCCAACCACCGGTCACCGCGCCGCCCGGCTCGGCGCTCGACGCCGCACGCCGGACACCCGCCCTTGCGGAGATCGCGCCAGGGCGGAACATTGTCTCGAGCGGTTCGTCGAGCAGGTCGGCCGGGATCTCGTCGAGAAAGCGGCTGCGCATGCCGTACGTCTGCGCGCCGAACGCGGCCCGCCGTCGCGCATGGGTCAGGTACAGCTGGCGCATCGCGCGGGTCACCGCGACGTAGAACAGACGCCGCTCCTCCTCGAGCGCGCCCTCCTCGAGAGCGCGCGAGTGCGGAAACACCCCATCCTCGAGGCCGGTCACGAAGATCGTCGGGTACTCGAGTCCCTTGGCGTTGTGCGCCGTCATCAGCGTTACGAGGCCTTCCTCGTCGCTGCGGGCGTCGGCGTCCGCGACGAGCGCTATCTCCTGCAGGAACACGCCGAGCGAGTCCCGCTCCTCGTCCACGCGCGCGTCGAACTCATGCCCGACCTCGATCAGCTCCTGGAGGTTCTCGATCCGGCCCTGCGCCTCGATCGTGCGCTCGGCCTCGAGGGCCTCGATGTAGCCGCTGTGCGTGAGCAGGGCCTCGATCAGATCGCCGACGGGCACCCCCCGAGACGTCGCCCCCGTCTCCCCGCCAGGGTCCGTGCTCGCATCCACCGGGCCGCCGGCAAGCGTTTGCAGCTCCTTCATCGCGTCCATGAAGCGCGCGAGCGCCTTGATCGCCGCCGCGCCCAGGCCGGGGACCTCCTCCGGTCTGGAGGCTGCCTCCCACACTGACACGCCGAGCGCTTCAGCGTGAGCGAGTACGCGCGCGACCGAAGTCTGTCCGATCCCGCGTCGCGGCGAGTTCACCACGCGCGTGAAGCCGACAACGTCGAACGGGTTTGCCAGCAGTGCCAGGTACGCGATCGCATCCTTGATCTCGGCGCGCTCATAGAACTTGGTGCCCCCGATCACCTGATAGGCGATCTCGCGTCGCACGAGCGCATCCTCGATGACGCGTGACATCGCGTTCGTGCGATACAGGACCGCTATCTCCGCGCGCGCGGCGCCCTCGTCGACGAGCCGCTCGATCTCGCCGACGACGAAGCGCGCCTCGGCGTGCTCGTCCTCGAGCACGCGCACGTGGATCTGCTCGCCCTGGCCGAGCTCGCTCCACAGCCGCTTGGCGATCCCGCCGCGGTTGTTTGCGATCACGGCGTTCGCCGCCTGAAGGATCGTGCCCGTCGAGCGGTAGTTCTGCTCGAGCTTGACGATGCGGGCGTCTTCGAAGTCGTCCTGAAAGTCCAGGATGTTCTTGACGTCGGCGCCGCGGAAGCTGTAGATCGAGTTGTGGGTGATCAGACCAGCCGCGATGAAATTGTGTGTGTCGGCAATGTTGATGTCGTAGACCGGTTGGTCGAGTGTCACCCGTTCAACAGAGACGACAACGTCGTAACCGCCGTCCTCGTCGAACATCGCCATCCCAGGCCTTATTGACGAGGCAGGCGCGAACGGAAGCGCATTCGTCTGTCCTGGTCGCGAGTTGCCAAGCCGAGCCACCCAGCGGGTCGCTGCGTCGAGGGATGACCGCAAACGCTCAGCTGCGCCGACGGCGTCCCCGAAGTCGTTGAAGTAGGTTTCGCTGCGCCATCCCCGAGCGCCGTCACGTGCGGGTTTCACTCTGAAACCCATACGTTCGAGTTGATCGCGCGAATCAAGATCACGGCCCACCGTGGCGACTGCATGGAGTGGTTGCCCGCTTCGATCTGAACCTGTAGGCATCGCCCCAAGGGTTACTACGACATCGGGTCGCTTTCCCTCGAAACGCTGCCAAGTGTGGTGAGGATGCTGAAACGAGAACGAGGGCGTCACACCGTTTCTGTAGCCGGCAAAGTGAGTGTGCTCCGGAGTGCTAAGGATTTCGCGCCCCGCTCTAGTTCGGACTCTTATCCCGTCTGTCCTGTGTGACTCGAACACGTCGGTGACCGCGGCGGGTCTGAAGATGCCAGAACCGAAGGACGAGAGGACGCGATCTCCGATCTGAATCTGCTCGATCGCCCGGTGATTACCGTCGGCCATCGTCACGAGCGTCCCCGACACGAGACACTGGCTGTCGTCCCCCACGACCGCCAGGTTGCGATGGCCGGGAAGAACGAGCGTGTCTGCGCCGGCGGCCTGAGCGCCAGCTGATGCGAGCGGCGCCGCGCCCGCGACGAGCAGCTGCAGCAGCCGGTACTGGGCCCGGTTGGTGTCCTGGTACTCGTCGACGAGGACGTGGCGGAACGTCGAGACATAGCGCTCTCGCACGTCCTCGAACAGCTCCAGCAGGTTGACGGTGCGGAACAGCAGGTCGTCGAAGTCCATCGCGTTCATCCGGTGCAGGTCGCGCTCGTAGATGTCATAGACGTCGGCGACCATCTCCTCGAAGGGCGAGGCAACCGTCTCGCGATAGTCGGTCGCGGCAAGCAGACGGTTCTTGGCGGCCGAGATCTGGTTGTGGATCGCGGCGGGAGTGAAGCGCTTGAGGTCCACTCCGACCGCGTCGGCTGAGCGCTTGGTGAGCCTGCGCGAATCGGCTTGGTCATAGATGGTGAACTGGCGGGTGTACCCGAGCCGTGCGGCCTCAGCGCGCAGGATCCGGGCGCAGGCCGCATGGAAGGTCATCAGCCACATGCCGCGTGTGTCCCTCCCAAGCAGCCGCTTCACGCGCTCGCTCATCTCCTTGGCGGCCTTGTTCGTGAAGGTGATCGCGAGGATCTCCCCGGCCTGCGCCATGTCCGTGTAGATCAGATAGGCGATCCGGTGGGTGAGCACAAGCGTCTTGCCGCTGCCGGCCCCGGCGAGTATCAGCAGCGGTCCCTCACCGTGTGTGACGGCCTCGCGCTGGGGCTCGTTGAGACCCTCGAGCAGCTCCTGAAGATGCTCTGCATGGGGGTTCGCGCTCATTGAAACCCCAGCATAGATGCGCCTTCGGCCGTCTGACGGAACCCCATCGGCGGTGACGAGCCGGCCGGCGCGGCTGTCCGAGCAGCGCTGCGCCCGAGTCGGGCGGAGGTCAGCCGCCCGCCGGGTTCGGACCTCTGACGGTCCGCAGCGGCGTGACCTCGGCAACGGGCTCGGGCTCGCTGTCAGTCATCTCGTTCACGCTGCGTTCGAGGGCGCCGATGCGGCTAGCAAGTGCCTGTATCGCCTCAGCGATCGGATCGGGAAGGTGGATCCAGTCGGCATCCGGACCCTCGAAGCGGCGCCCGTCGATACGCACCGGGTGCCCCGGGTTGCCGACCACGGTCGAGTTGGGCGGGACGTCGGTGATCACGACGCTGTTGGCCCCGATCTTCGCGCCGTGCCCGATAGTGATCGGCCCGAGCAGCTTCGCCCCCGAGCCGATCGTGACGTTGTCCTGCACCGTAGGATGGCGCTTGCCGGTCGCGAAGCCAGTGCCTCCCAGAGTGACGCCCTGGTAGAGGGTCACGTCGTTGCCGATCTCGGCCGTTTGGCCGATCACGACACCGGCGCCGTGGTCGATGAAGAGCCCGTCGCCGATTCGCGCTGACGGATGGATCTCGATCCCGGTCACCGCACGCGTGAGCATCGAGATCGACCGCGGCACCAGCGGAACGCCAGCAGCGTCGAGCGCGTGGGCCACGCGATAGGACAGCAGCGCGTGGATGCCGGGCCAAGTGGCGAGGATCTCAGCCGGTCCAACGCCCTTCGCCGCAGGATCGCGGTCGCGGGCCGCGAGCACGTCACGCCGGAGCTCTTTCGCGACCCGCGCGAAAGTGTCGATTCCGAGCATGCCAACAGGGTAGCGGCCGGCTGAGGGCAAATCAGACGCAGCGCCGCGGCGTCGCCGTGCTCTCGCGACTACGGGGCGAAGAACGCCTGCGAGATGTAGCGCTCGCCGGAGTCGGGCACGATCACGACGATCCGCTTGCGCGCAGACTCGGGCCGGTTCGCGAGCTGCAGCGACGCCCACAGCGCCGCCCCACCGGAGATACCGGCGAGCAGGCCCAGCCGCCGGGCGCAGCTCCAGGCGGTCTGAATCGCATCGTCGTCGGAAACCGGCACGACCTCGTCGAGCAGCGCGCGGTTCAGCACGGGAGGAATGAAGCCTGCGCCGATGCCCTGGATGCGGTGCGGGCCAGGCGAGCCGCCGGACAGGACGGCTGAGCCCTTGGGCTCGATCCCGACGACGCGCAAGCTGGGGTTGACGCGCTCGCGCAGGTACTCCCCCACGCCGGTGATCGTGCCGCCCGTTCCGACGCCCGCAACGAGCACGTCAACGCGTCCTTCCAGAGCCCGCTCGATCTCCGGTCCCGTCGTGCGCCGGTGGGCCTCGGGGTTCGCAGGGTTCGAGAACTGGTCGGGCAGGAAGACGTTCTCGTCGCGCGCCATCGCGCGCGCCGCCTCGACCGCCTCGTTCATGCCACCCAGCGACTCGGTGATGTCCACGCGAGCCCCATACAGCCGCAGCAGGCTCTCGCGCTCGCGGCTCATGCCCTGAGGAAGCGTCAGCACCAGGTCATAGCCCTTCGCTGCACACACGAACGCGAGCGCAATCCCGGTGTTGCCGCTCGTCGCCTCGACGATTGTCGTGCGCCCTGGCTCGATCCTGCCCTCCGCCTCGGCCGCCTCGATCATCGCGACGCCGATGCGGTCCTTCACACTGCCGCCGGGGTTGAAGGACTCGAGCTTCGCGTACAGCTCGACGCCGTTCTCCGCCGCCGGTGAACCCTCGAGGAGGCGGTGAATCCCGACCAGCGGCGTGCCGCCGACAAGCTCCGCAATGTTGATCGGGATTTGGCCCATGGCCCTACGACAATAGTGGGCGGTGCTTCGACGCATGCGCCGAGCCTGTAGGCGGGTCGCACGGCGGATGACTCACCGAGCGTCGGCGTGCCGATGGGTGAGACCGTTTGACGGCGCGCGTTGTAGGTTCGTTCCCGTGCAGCGCGGCACCCTCATCGGCGCAGTCCTCGCGGGCCTACTCGCCCTCGGCTGCGGCTCCCAGACCGCATATGTCTCCGAAAACGCGGCCGCTGCGGGTCCCTACGTGTCCCAGCCGACCACGCTCTTGCTCGGCAGCGAAGGTTTCACCCTCAAGGCCGAAGGCCTTCGCTGGTCAGGCTGGGGACAGCCGGTGGCCACTGGGAGCGGGGAGCTTTACCAAAGCTTCGCTGGCGGCACGACTGCTTCGGTGGCGGGTACCGTCACTCTGAGCAAACCGGTGACGTGCAACGGCAAGCTCTACTATGCGGCGGCAACGTTCCCGTCTGGCGAGTTACTCACACCACCGTCGCCGATCCGACTTACTACGCCGTGCTGAACCTCCCGATGGTGCGGTTTTGAGGGGTCCCGGGGTGGTCGAAGCCCCGAAAACACGGTGAGGCCCTACATGCCGGGACCGCTGCTAGATGTGATACATGCTCGCGCCTGCGTCGAGCCTCTCGCGCTCGATCACATCCGCGATCGTGGTGCTGGCGAGCACCCTGCGCGCCGCCTCGGAGGCGTCTGCGAACACGCCCTGCGAGTCACGGCCGAGCGGCCCGTCCAGTAGCTCAACCACCTCGAGCACGGAGACCGTGGCGGGCTCGCGCGCGAAGCGATAGCCGCCCTTGACGCCGCGCTGGGAGCTGATGATGCCGCCCCGCCTGAGCACCGCGAACAGCTGCTCGAGGAACTGAACGGGAACCTCGCGCTTTCGGGCCAACTCGCCAATCGGCACCGGCCCGGAGCCGCCGCTGCGCCCGAGCTCGGCCAGGGCGAGCACCGCATAGGGAGACTTGCTGGTGATCGAGATCATCGCTTGGGGCGGCGCTCGCGCCGCCAGACGATCCGATCGTAGTGACCTACAGCCAGCCGCGCTCGGTGGCGATGAGTACGGCCTGTGCGCGATCGACGGCGCCGAGCTTCCCGTAGATGTTGTGCAGGTGAGTGCGAACGGTGCTCGTCGAAAGCGTCAGCTCGTGTGCGATCTGCTTGTAGACCTTGCCTTCGGACAGTCGCTGCAGGACCCCGAGCTCGCGTCCCGACAGTGGACAGGGGTCGACGTGACGCTGGCGCTGGCTGCTGGAGCTTGGCAGCTCGTACATCACGCGCCTCAGTTCCTGAGGCCCGAGCCCGATCGTGCGCGCCGTCTGCAGCATCTCGGCGGGCGAGACGCGCCCGCCGCGCTCGTAGTGGGCGAGCATGTCGGCCAGGCGGATGAAGGCCGCCTCGCCCTCCTCCTCGGGGTTGTGGTGGCGCTCGATCGGCGTCGCTATGGACGGGGGCAGCCCCCACCGGCGCACGAGCACGCCGCCCACCAGCGCGTGATCCACGCCCAGCTCGCGGCGCTCCTGATGCAGGCGTTCCTCGGGCGTGCGCGCGCCACGGTGCACCTGTGATGGATAGCCGGGATAGGCGTGCAGCAGCACGAGCTTGCCCACGTCGTGCAAGAGGCTTGTGACGGTCAGCCGGTCGCGATGCTCGTAGCCGACCTCGGCCGCCACGCGGTCGGCGGCGTGCTGGGTCGCGAGCGCGTGCAGTCGGAAGCGCTCAGGGGCCGCGTCCCAAACGCTCGCGCGCTCGAAGAAGTCAAATGTGCGCATGCGGTTCGCTACCGCCTGCACCGTGCGCGCGGTAAGACGCTCCACCCCGCCGACGACGGTGTCCACCCGCCCGCGGCCATCCTGTACGCGGTTGGCGAGGCGCAGCACAGCGATGATCAGCGCAACGTCCGACTCGACCGCAGAGACGACGTCGGCGGTCGCGACGTGATCCTTCGAGACGACCGAAAGCAGGCGGTCTCGCGACTCGGCCAGCGCCGGGAATCCCTCGAGCGCTTCGAAGGCCATCGTCAGGCGCCGGCCGTGGCCCTCGTTCTGGTGGCGCTCGCCGGTGCTCGGCGCGGGCCCGTTCGCGCGGCGCTCGGCGGTGCCGGCTGCGGGCGCCTTCGAACGGCGCTCGGTCTCGGTCGGTCGACGCGGCTTCTTCGCCACGGACTTCTTCGCTGATGCTGGTGCCTGCATTCGTTGTTGTGCCCTTCCCTGGGTCGCCGACCATTGTGGTCGGGGTTCCACGATGAGGTCCTATCGGCATCCTCGGGCCGACGGTTGAGCCCACTTTCGCTCAGGCTGCAAGCGCGCTGTCGATGCGCCGGAGCGTCTCCTCGCGGCCCAGCAGCGCGACGCTCTCGAAGATACCCGGCGAGACGCTCGAGCCGGTCAGCGCAACGCGCAGCGGCTGGTAGACCTCGCCGGGCTTCATCTCGCTGCGGCGCGCGAAGGACTCGAGCCGCTCCTTGACCGCGGCCTCATCGAAGCTGCCCTCCTGGGCCAGCGCATCGCGCGCGCCCGCGAGCACCGAGCGCCCGCCGGGCCCGAGCCAGCGCTCGCGCGCCTTGGGATCGTCGACCGGTCCGTCGAACAGCGGCCCCGCAAGCGGCCAGAAGTCCGCGAGCGTGTGGATCTTCTCCTGGCTTATCCTCGCGGCGTCTTCGAGATCCTCGCGCCCCACGAACTCTTGCAGGCGGCGCGCCAGGTCTCCTACCTGCAGCGCGCGGATGTAGAGGCCGTTCAGCCACCTCAGCTTCGCCTCGTCGAAGCGTGCCGGATTGCGGCTCACCCGCTCGAGCGAGAACCTCCGCACGAGCTCGTCGGTCGAGAGGACGGTCGCGTCGTCGCCCGCCCCCCAGCCGAGTAGCGCGAGGTAGTTGCGGACCGCCTCAGGCAGATAGCCGGCGTCGCGCAGCTCCTGCACCGAGGCCGCGCCGTGACGCTTGGAGAGCTTCTTGCCGTCCGGGCCGAGCAGCAGCGGCAGGTGAGCATACAAGGGCGGCGGCGCCTGCTCGGCGAGACCGGCGGCTTTCGCCGCCTCGAGGACGAGCAGCTGCTTGGGCGTATTGGAGAGATGGTCCTCCCCGCGAACGACATGGGTGATACCCGCGTCGAGATCGTCGATGGCGACGGCGAAGTTGTAGAGGACGGAGCCATCCGTGCGGGCGATGACAGGGTCGTCGAGGTGCACGTGCTCGAAGCTCGTCTCGCCCCGGATCACGTCGTGGACGACGGTCGCGCCCTCGTCAGGGACGCGCAGGCGAACGGCGCCGTTTCGCTCGGGCTCCCCACGGAAGCCCCGGTCGGCCCCCAGCCGCTCCTTGTAGGCCCTGACGTCCTCGGCGGTCGCGCTCGAACGGTAGGCGTGGCCTGCGGCCAGCAGCGCATCGAGCGCGTCCCGGTGACGGGGAGCGCGCTCGCTCTGCAGAATCGGGCCCTCGTCCCAGTCGAGCTCCAGCCAGCGCAGCGCATCTAGGATCTGCTCGACGTTCTCGGGCGTCGAGCGCTCGCGGTCGGTGTCCTCGATGCGCAGCACGAGCTCGCCCCCTGCATGGCGTGCCAGCAGCCAGTTGTACAGCGCGGTACGCGCGCCGCCGATGTGCAGCGCTCCCGTCGGGGATGGCGCGAAGCGAACCCTCATAATGCGCCCGCATGCTAATCGGAGCACACGTCTCGCCCGCGGGCGGTCTGGCGAAGGCGATCGAACGGGGCCTGCAGCGCGGCTGCCGCGCTATCCAGATCTTCAACCAGTCCCCGCGTATGTGGAGGCCGACCGTCCACAGCGCCGAGGACGTGGCGGCGTTCCGGCAGGCGATGGACGCGAGCCAGATCGATGCCGTCCTGATCCACGCCGTGTACCTGGTGAACTGCGCCAGCGAGGACGCCGACATCCGCACCAAATCGCTTGCGTCGCTGATCGAGTCGCTGCGTCTCGGCGAGCAGATCGGCGCCTGCGGCGTCGTCCTGCATCCGGGCTCGGCGAAGACCGGCGACGTGCCGAGCGCGATCGCCCGCGCCGGCGAGACGATCCGCGAGGCGCTGGCTGAGAGCGGCACGTGCCCACTGCACCTTGAGGACACGGCGGGAGCCGGCGGCACCCTCGGTCGCTCGATCGACGAGCTCGCGCTGCTGCTCGACGCGAGCGGCGCAGATCGGCGGCTCGGGCTGTGCCTCGACTCCTGTCACCTGTTCGCCTCGGGCTACGACATCCGCACTGCCGATGGCGTCGCGAGCGTCGTCGGCGAGATCTCCGCGAAGATCGGCGTCGAGCGTCTCAGCTCGCTTCACCTCAACGACTCCGAGGGCTCGCTCGGAGCCAACCGCGACCGGCATGCCAATGTCGGTCGGGGCGAGCTCGGCGCCGCCGGCTGCGGCGCCTTCCTGTCAGAGCCGGCCTTCGAGCGGCTGCCGTGCGTGCTTGAGACGCCGGGCGAGAAACAGAGCGGCGCGAGCGCCGAGGAAGTCGCGCTTGCCTTGAAGCTGCGCGAGCGCGGACTCGCCGCGCGGTGAGCGGCGCCAGCGGGCGGAGCTCTATCCCGTGGCGGCGTTAGTCACTGCGGGCGAGAGGGCGTGCTCGAGCTCGGCGAGCAGCGTTGGAGTGGGCTTGACCCGCCACTCCCTACCGAGCCGAAGCCGGCGTGTACCTGTGCTGGTGGCGATGTCGAGCACGACCTCGGCCGGGCCGGGGTAGCCGCCGATCGCGTGCTTGAGGTCGTCGATCGCCGCGTGCGTCAGCTCTGCCGCGTCCACGCGCAGGTGCACAGGCTCGGCACTCGCGGTAACGGTGCTCGCGGCCGTCTCGGCCTGGGCGCGCTCGATCTCCTGCTCGGACGGCGCGAACAGCTGCACGCTCTGCACGACGAGGCAGGTCTTGCCAGCTTCCTTGTGATCGACCCGGCCCTTGACGAGCACGACGGCGTCGACGGTCAAGGGCGCCTCGGCGCGCGGCGCGACCGGGCCGTCGCCGACCGGCCGACCGATCGGAGATCGGCCAGCATCCCCGTCGTCGGCGATGGCCCGGTCGTGCTCGGCAAGCGCCTTGCCGAAGACGAGCATCTCCACCGACCCCGCTAGGTCATCGAGCGTGGCGAACATCATGTGGTCTCCGGCGCGCGTGCGGATGCGCTTGGTCTCGGTGATGATCCCCCCAACCGTCACCGCGTCCTTGTCGCGGCGCTCCCCGAGAGCCGCGAGCGGGCAGTCGACGCGCGCTCGCAGCGCCTCACGCAGCGGCTTCAGTGGATGGGCCGAGACGAACAGGCCGATCGCCTCCTTCTCGGCGGCGAGCAGCTCGCGCTGGTCGAACTCCTCTCGCGGGATCGGGAGGCGGGCGAGCGTCGGGTCCGCCGCAGCGGCGAACGAACCAGCCGGCGCGGAGTCGTCGAGGTCGAAGATCGAGCCCTGGCCGATGAGCGCGTCCTGCTGCAGCTTCTGACCACCCGCCTGTGCCTGCTCGAGCACTTCGAGCATGCCCTTGCGGCTCGCGCCGGTGGAGCCGAGCGCGCCGCACTTGATCAGCGCCTCGATTGCCTTCTTGTTGACGGTTCGGCTGTCGACGCGCTCGCAGAAGTCCCACAGGGAGGTGAACTCGCCACCCTGCTCGCGCCCGCGCTTGATCGCCTCCACGGCCTGGTAGCCGACGCCCTTGACCGCGTCGAGGCCGAAGCGGATGTTGCCCTCCACGACGGTGAACTCGTGGTCTGAGAGGTTGACGTCGGGCGGCAGGATCCCGATGCCCATGTCCTCACAGCGCGCGACGAAGAACGGGACCTTGTCCTTCGTTGACATGACCGAAGAGATCAGCGCGGCCATGTACTCGGGCGTGTAATTCGCCTTCAGCCACGCCGTGCGGTAGCCGATCAGCGCGTAGCAGGCGGCGTGGCTGCGGTTGAACGAGTAGTCGGCCGACTTCTCGTTCGTGTTCCACAGGAACTCGATCACCTGCGCGCTCGTGCCGGAGGCGCGAGCGCCCTCGACGAACTCGGGCTTCAGCTTTGCCATCGCCACGCGGTTCTTCTTGCCGATCGCCTTACGCAGGTCATCGGCCTTCGCGCCCGAGAAGCCCGCGAGCGTCTTGGCGATCTGCATCGACTGCTCCTGGTAGAGGATCACACCCTTGGATGACTCCAGGATCGGGCGCAGCCGCGCGTCGGGATAAGAGATCGTGGCGGGCTGTTGCTTGCCGCGCGCATAGGCCGGGATCTGGTCCATCGCGCCGGGGCGGTAGAGCGCGTTGAGCGCGATCAGGTCCTCGAACTCGGTCGGCCTGACTTTCTTCAGCGCCTCGCGCATGCCGTCGGACTCGAACTGGAACACGCCGATCGAGTCCCCCCTCGCGAGCATCTCATAGGTACGCGCGTCGTCGAGCGGCAGCGTCGTCATGTCGGGACGCTCGCCCGTCGAGCGCTCGATGATGTCCAGCGCGTCCTCGATCACGTCGAGGTTGCGCAGGCCCAGGAAGTCCATCTTGAGGATGCCGATTTCCTCGATTGGCTTCATCGAGAACTGTGTGACGGTGCGGAAGGTCCGCTCGCCGTCCTCGCCCGTGCCCGCCTCAGCGAGCTGCAGGGGCACGATGTCGGTCAGCGGCCGATCGGCGATCACGACCGCCGCGGCGTGGATCGAGGAGTTGCGTACGATCCCCTCGAGGCCCTGCGCGACGTCGATGATCTGCTTGGCGGTCGGATCCTCATCACAGGCCTGGCGCAGCGGCTGGCCGCTCTTGAGGCACTCCTCGAACGACGGCGAGCGGCCCATGATCGGGTCGGGGATCAGCTTCGCGAGGCGGTCGCCCGCGCCGTAGTCGAGACCGAGCACGCGCGCCGCGTCGCGCGTGGCCGCGCGGGGGAACATCTTGCCGAAGGTGACGATCTGGGCAACCGACTCACGCCCGTACTTGCCGGTCACGTAGCGCATCACGCGCTCGCGCCCGCGCACCGAGAAGTCGATGTCGATGTCCGGCATCGAGACGCGCTCGGGGTTCAGGAAACGCTCGAACAGGAGGTCGTAGCGAAGCGGGTCGACGTCGGTGATCGCGAGGCAGTAGGAGACGAGCGAGCCGGCCGCCGAGCCTCGTCCCGGACCGACGGCGATGCCATTCTCCTTGGCGAACTTGACGAAATCCCACACGATCAGGAAGTAGGCGTTGAAGGCCATGCGGTCGATCACGTCGAGCTCCATCTCCATGCGCGCGACGGCTTGGGCGGACGGCGGCTCGCCGTAGCGCAGCCGCAGCCCCTCCCGCACCCGCGCGCGCAGGTAGTCACGCTCGCTCGCCCCGTCCGGCGTCTCGAAGCGGGGGATCAGCTGCTTGCCGAGCTCGAGCTTGACGCTGCAGCGCTCCGCGATCTCGAGCGTACTCGCGATCGCCTCCGGCCACTGCTCGAAGGCGGCGATCATCTGCGGCGTGTCGCGCAGGTAGAACTCGTTGGTTTCAAACGTCAGCTTCGGGTCGGCGAGCGTGCTCTTCGTCTGCACGCACAGGAGCGCGGTGTGATGCTCGTAGTCCTCGCGTCGCAGGTAGTGGACGTCGCCCGTGCCGACGAGCCTGCCGCCCACTTCGCCGGCGATCCGCACGATCCCCTCGTTGCACTTCTCCTGCGCCGCGAGGCCATTCTTCTGCAGCTCGAAATAGACGTTATCGGCGCCGAAAACCTGCCGCAGCTCGTCGGCGTGCGCGCGAGCGTCCCCCACTCGGTCCTCGAGCAGGCGCTGGCAGAAGCGCGAGGCGAGACAGCCCGTCAGCGCGATGACGCCCTCCGCGTATCGCTCGACCTGGACGAGATCCACGCTCGGCTTCCCTCGCTGCAGGCCTTCGAGAAAGCCGGCCGAGGAGAGCTTGACGAGGTTGCTGTAGCCGACGTCGTCGGCGGCCAGCAGCGTGAGATGGTTGCGCTCGACCCGGCCCGGCCCGCTCGCCGTATGGTCATCGACGAGATATATCTCGCATCCGACGATCGGCTTGACGCCATGCTTGGCGCAGGCCTTGTGAAGCTCGACGGCACCGTTCATGACGCCGTGATCGGTCAGGCCGAGGGCTGGCTGGTCGAACTCTGCGGCGCGGGCCGCCAGCGCGTCTATCTTGCACGCGCCGTCGAGCAGCGAGTACTCGGAGTGGACGTGGAGATGGGCGCAGGCGGGGTTGCTCACGGACACTGGATGCTAGGCGGCTCGGCGGCGGAGCTCAGCGGCGGCGCCGCTGTTTGCGTCTAATCCGCCAGCGCCCGATCCAGGACAGGCTGTGCTTGTGCTGTGGGAGCTTCGGCGCTTGCGCCCGCGCGGCTGCCGGAAGCGGAACGGGTGGCCTCGGCGAGGGCACCGGTCGCGAGGCTGGCGGACGTTCCGCCCTCCCCGCCGCCGTAGCGGACACCGTGGCCGGCGCCTCCACGACGAGCGCCCCACGGGCGCTGGCGGTCGTGGCCGTCTCGCGCATGCCGTCCGCCACGGGCTCCTCTGCGCGTGCTCGCAGCCGCTCGACCGCGGCGGCAAGCGCGCCGGCCATCTCCGCGCTGCGCGCGGCCGCTGCGATGGGGGACTCCGGCAGGGCGGACGCATGGCTTTCCGCCGGCTTGCGCGGCGCTTGCGTCTCGGCGCGCGGCGCCTGCGGGGGGAGCGTTGCGGCGTCCTGCTGGGCGCGGGCGAAGGCCGCCGCCAGGCGCGCCACGATCGCCCTCGTGTCGCCGACCAGGCTCTCCACGATGCCGTGGCCGCGCCGGATGCTCTCGAGCATGCGCTCGGAGCGCTCGCGCGCCGCGCGCTCTGCCGCCAGCGCCTGGTTGATCTCGAGCGCGTGACACTCGAGCTCCGTGAGTCGTGCCTGCAGCTCGCGCTCGGAGCGCCGCACGGCGGTCCGCTCGGCGGCCGCGGCCTGCTCCGCCTCGGCGAGCGCCCGCTGCACGCTCTCGAGCCGCTGGGCCAACTCGCGCGCTTCCTTTTCGCTCACGCTTAGGCGCCGGTTAAGACGGTCGATCTGGGCGCGGCTCTCTCGATCGATGCTCATCAGACGGTCCTCCGCCTCCACCCGCAGCTGCTGCTCGGCATACTCGCGCTGCTTGACCCGCCGCAACTCGGCCTCGCGCTCGAGCACAGCGGCGCGCTGGGCCTCGGCGCGCTCGGCGTGGCCGCGCCGCTCCTCCTCTACCTCGCGCATGCGCTCCCGCAGAGTTGAAACGTGCACTTCGAGCGTGCGGACGGTCGCTTCCGCGGCCTCGGCGCGGCGGGTAAGCGCCGCCTCCCCCGTTTCGGAAGCCCGGCGCGCTCGTCGTTCGGCCAACAGATCCCCCTCGCTCCCGCTGACCGATCTGCGATCGGTCGGCTCGCCACCGGGCGTCTCGTTTCCTTCTGCCATCACGTCCGCCCTCAAGGTAGGGCTCGGACCGGACGGCGCCCGGCGTTCGCGTGCCCGTTCGGCTCAGCCGATCGCGCGCCGCGCCAGGAGCACGGCGGCCGTCAGGGCTCCAGCGGCCACGACGCCCGTCAGCGCGAGCGTGCGCGTGGGAGGTAGACGCCGTCGCAGGTACCACTTGCCCCCCTTCCAGATCAGGAAGCCGACGACCTTCTCGGTTGCATTCATGGCGGCCATGCTACCCGCGACCCTACTCGTTGCGCAGTCGCCAGGCCATGCGTGACTGCAGCGACCACAGCTCGATAAACCCCGGCGAGGCGGCCTGGGAGAAGAGCCCGCCCGACTGCGAGAACGAGGCGAGGCTGGCGTCGTAGACGGCGTTCGCGGAGGCGCGCGTGACGACGCGTGCTGCACCCTTGAAGAGCTTGAGGCCGATGCTGCCGGTGACGCGCTCGTTCACCTCGTCCATGTACGCGTCGAGGTCGCTGCGCAGCGGCTCCCACCAAAGGCCGGCGTAGACGAGAAACGCCCACTGGCGGTCGAGCTGGGGCTTGAACTGGTTCTGGTGGATCGTGCACACAAGGCGCTCGAGCTCCTGGTGGGCGGCCAGGATCAGCGCCGCCGCGGGCGCCTCGTATATGTCGCGCACCTTGAGCCCGACGATGCGGTCCTCGATCTGGTCGATGATGCCGACGCCGTGTCGCGCGCCGATGTCGGCTGCCGCTTCGATCAGTTCCACGAGGCCGCAGCGCTCGCCGTTGAGGCCGACCGGGATGCCACGCTCGAAGGTCAGCTCCACGAGCTCGGGCTCGTCCGGTGCAGCCTCGGGGCGCGTGACGAGCTGAAAGACATCGTCCTCGGGTGGGTGCCCGAGATCCTCGATCCAGCGTCCCTCCGACGAGCGTCCCCAGAGATTGTCGTCGATCGAGTAGGGCGCCGCCTCGGTGCCGCCCTTCACCGGTATCCCGTGCTCGCGCGCGTACTCGATCTCCTCTTCGCGGCCCATCTGCCACGACCGGACCGGCGCGATCACCTTCAGCTCCGGCGCGAGCGTCGCCACCGTCGCCTCGATCCGCACCTGGTCGTTGCCCTTGCCGGTGCAGCCGTGGGCGATCGTGTCGCAGCCGTGTCTGCGCGCGTGCTCGACCGCCAGCTTCGCGATCAGCGGTCGCCCGAGCGCCGTGAACAGGGGGTAGCCGGCGCCGTAGAGCGCATTCGCCTTGATCGCGGGACTGAGGTACTCGCTGGCAAACTGCACCCTGGCGTCCACCACGTGAGATTCGAGCGCGCCGAGCTGGATGGCCTTGCCCTTGATCACCTCGTAGTCCTCGCCGGGCTGGCCGAGGTTCACCGTCAGGCATACGACCTCGGCGTCGTACTCGTCCTGGATCCACTTGAGCATCACGCTCGTGTCGAGGCCTCCGGAATAGAGCAGCAGCACCCGGTGGACCTGGTCGGGGTCCGCCTCGTAGGAGGCGGTGCGCGCCACGGGACTGTCTCGCTTGGTGCTCACGGGCGGCGAAGGCTACTGCGGCCCCGCGCCGTCCGCCGCTCCACGCCCTCCGCAGCCGGGGCCGGCCCGCCTTCGCCCGCGGCCGTCGAAGTCGCCGGATGTCGACGGCCGCGTTCCATCATCGGGTACATCGGCGGACCGTCGCTGAAGCCGAGCTTCGCGTACAGACGCTGCGCGTCGCTCGTGTGCAGCAGCCAGCGGACTTCCGATGAAATTCCGCCCGCGCCACCGTCGACCATCTCGCGCACGAGCTCCAGGCCGAGCCCGCGGCCGCGGTACTGCTCGAGGACGTAGACGTCGGCGAGATAGCCGACCGTGGCGCCGTCGCAGATGGCCCGCGCGAAGCCGACCTGCTCGCCGCCGAGGTACAGGCCCAAGACGCGGGCGGAGCCGCGGATCGCGCGCTCCTGGAGCTCTCGCGGGCGCCCTCGCCCCCAGTAGGAGCGCTTGCTGATGAAAGCATGCACGGCATCCACGTCGATCCGCGCGGGGTCGTCGTCGAGCTCGAATCCGCCGGCGAGCGTTCGCCGCACGTCAGCCCTCCAGCGCCGCCGCCAGGCGCGCCAGTCCCTCGTCCAACTCGTCGACGTCGATCGTGAGCGGGGGCAGCAGGCGCAGGGTGCTCGGTCCGGTCGCGTTCACCACCAGCCGCTGCTCGAACAGCGCGCGGCGGGTCACCTGCGGGGCGGACACGTCCAACTCGCCGGCGAGCATCAGGCCCCGCCCGCGAACGGCGAGCACGTGGGGCAGCTGCTCAAAGCCGGCCGCGAGCCGCTCTCCGAGCTCCCCCACCCGCCGCAGGAGGCGCGGGTCGTCGGTGAGCTCGAGCGCCGCCAGCGCCGAGGCGGCAACGACCGGCCCGCCGGCGAAGGTGGAGCCATGGTCGCCGGGCTGAAGCACGTCCGCCAGTCGCTCGGCGGTGATCAGCGCGCCGATCGGAAGGCCGCCCCCGAGCGCCTTGGCGACCGTGATCGCGTCGGGGCGCACGCCCGTCTGCTCGTACGCCCAGAGCGTGCCCGTACGTCCCATCCCGCACTGCACCTCGTCGAAGATCAGCGCGGCGCCGTGCTCGTCGCACGCGGCCCGCGCACGGCGCAGAAGCTCGTCCGAGAGCACGTGCACGCCGGTCTCGCCCTGGATCGGCTCCAGCAGGAGAGCGGCGGTGCGCGCGTCGACCGCCTCAGTGATCGCCTCGGGCGTCGGCTCGATCGCGCGGAAGCCTGGGACGAGCGGGGCGAACGGCGCCTGCTTGGCCTCCTGCGGCGTCGCCGAAAGCGCACCGTACGTGCGCCCGTGGAAGGCGCCGTGCAGGACCACCACGTCCCCGGCGGGGCGCGCCTTGCGAGCGAGCTTGATCGCGGCCTCGTTCGCCTCGGCGCCGGAATTGCAGAAATAGACCTTGCCGCCGAGGCTCGACTCCGAGAGGCGCTCGGCCAGGCGCATCGCCGGGGCCGTATAGAAGAGGTTGCCCACGTGCATCAGCTCCCCGGCCTGCTCGCGGAG
>DATMQG010000104.1:0-3801 GCA_035566835.1 Solirubrobacteraceae bacterium | reverse complement strand
GCCGGCACACCTCCAGGCCATCGATGCCCGGCAGTCCGAGGTCGAGCACGACCGTATCCGGCACAGACTGCGCGATCAGCCCGAGAGCGAGCTCCCCGTCCTCGGCGACCTGCACTTCATACCCGGCCAGCGTGAGCGCTCGGCGCAGAGCTTCCCGCACCGCGCGGTCGTCGTCAACGACGAGGATCCTCATCAGGCGGCTCGCCCCGCAACCGCGAGCGCGGCCGCGCGGCCCTCGCAGTCATAGAGCGTGCTCGAGGCCGACCCGGACCGCGTACGCGATCCGGCGACGGGGAGCGGGACAGACCGGCAGGCGCTCGCCACGGCGCTCATCGCCGGTTTGGCCCCAACGCGCGTGTCCCCGGGGACGGCTGCGCGGCCGGTGCTGGCTTCCGCGAGAACCCAGCGGATCCTTACCGAGCGCACCTCCTGCGCGAGCCACGCCACGCTCACGTCGCTCTCGCGCCCCGAGAAGCCGCCGATCCCGGCGACGTTCGCGTTCCTGTCGATGATCGCCGCGGCGGCGCTCGACTGGCTGGAGACGGCGATCGTGCCTCCTCCGTGCCCGGTCACATAGCTGAGGACGGCGGCGATCGAGCGATCGTCGCCGAATTGCCCGCCTAGCCGTCCGTGGCCACCGCCGAAGGTGGGCGCGCCGCCGCGCGCAACAAGCAGGGGAGCGCCAGGCGGCGGCTGCCCGACCGCGCCTCCCTGCG
Organism: Solirubrobacteraceae bacterium; assembly: GCA_035566835.1. Taxonomy (GTDB): domain Bacteria; phylum Actinomycetota; class Thermoleophilia; order Solirubrobacterales; family Solirubrobacteraceae; genus Palsa-744. The sequence goes on along the minus strand of DATMQG010000104.1, from coordinate 3,085 downwards.
GCGGGCCGCCCGGCCCGGCTCCAAAGAGCTGCGGGCGGGCAGCCGGGCCGCCGAGCAGGCTCGGCAAGGCGCCCCGAGGGCCGAAGGCGCCCCGGATGCGGCCCATCGGCCCGCCGCCGGTCCCTATCTGAGTCGATTCGGGGCCGCCGGAGGGAAACGTCCCGCTGGTCGCATAGCCGAGCGTGTCAACGGCCCACACAGAAGGCGCGAGCAGCAGCGCGCCCATTGCCGCGCCGGTGGCCAGCACGCGCACGCGCCAGGCTGCGAAGGCGGCCAGCGCCGCCGCGGCCAGCACTCCAACGGTGATCAACAGCGGCGCGAGCCACGCCAGCTGGCCAGGGTAGCGACCGCGAATCACGAGCTCGACGACTACGCCTGCGACGACAGCGAGCGGTCCCACGATGCGGGCACCCAGGCCGCCGCGCACTAGCTCGGCGAACCCCGCTCCCGCCAGCGCGGCAATGAACGGCGCGAGCAATGCAACGTAGTAGGGGTGGAAGATGCCGCCGGCGAAGCTGAACAGGGCCGCCGTCACGAGGAAGGCGCCGCCCACGGCGATCAGCCAGCCGCTGCGGGCGTCCGAGCGTCTCAGGCGGCTCGCGGCGACCATGCCGAGCAGGGCGACGAGCACGAACCCGAGCAGCCATCCGGTCTGACCTCCGAGCGCCGAGCTCAGCAGGCGCAGCGGCCCGGGCGGACCGCCTGACATGTTGCCTCCCACCCCCGTCGGCACACCGGCCTGGCCACCCACCCGATTGAGGCCGTTGTAGTCGAGGATCAGCGAGAGGACGCTGTTGTCGCTCGTGCCCGACACCCACGGACGGTCGGCCGCGGAAGTTAGTTCCACGAGCATTGGCCAGGCGCCGCCGACCGCCACCATCGCCGCGCCGCCTCCCAACAGCTGGCCGAACGCCCGTAGGCGCCCGCGTCCGCGGGGGTCGATCCACAGCCATGCAACGAAGATGCCGGGCACGACCGTGAGCGCGACGCCCATCTTCGTCTCGAATCCCAAGCCGACGAATACGCCGGCGAGAACGAGCCAGCGCGTTCGCCCCGCTTCCAGTCCGCGCACCGCGCACCAGAGAGCCGCGACGCAGCAGAGGACGAGCAGCGCATCGGGATTGTTGTGCCGCGAGATCGCCACCACGATCGGCGTGGTCGCCAAGGCGAGCCCCGCGACGAAGCCTCCGAGGCGGCCGAAGCGCCGGCGCACGAGGTCGTAGACGAGCGCGACGCTCGCGACGCCCATCAGCGCCTGCGGCATGAGCACGCTGAGAGGGTGGTAGCCGAACGCGCGCACCGACAGCGCCTGCACCCAGACCGCAAGCGGCGGCTTGTCGATGCTCATCACGCCGCTCGGATCCATCGAGGCAAAGAGGAAGTTGTGCCAGCTCGAGCTCATCGAGCGCGCCGCCGCGCTGTAGTAGCTGTTTGCCCACCCGTTCCTGCTCAGCGCCCACAGGTCGAGGACGCCGGCGAGCACCAGGAGCGTAAGCAGCTCCGGGCGCGGCAGTCGTGCCGCCAGCGCCTTCGCGCCGGTCAACGAAAGGGCGTCTGGCCGATCTGCTCGAACGCTTCCCTGAAGTGGCCTTCGAGCTGCCGGCGAGCGCGCCGAGTCGGTCTCAAAGGAGAGGCTCATGCGCGAAGCATCACGGGCGCTCGTATGAGCAGCGTGAGAGAAAGCTCAAGGCTGCATTAAGTCAGTCGATCAGGCGCCTGCCGAGTTGGCGCACCGCGAGCCGCCACATCAGCAGGGCGAAGGCGACCAGCACGGCCAGGTGTCCGAGGTCCGCGGTACCCAGCCCGCCCAGGGAGGCGTCTCGGACGAGCTGGACGCAGTGGTAGAGCGGGTTGAACTCGGCCACCACGCGCGCGCCCGCCGGCAGGGCCGAGATCGGGAAGAACGTACCGGCGAACAGGAACAGCGGCGTCAGCACCGCGCTGGTGACGTAGTTGAAGTTGTCGATCGTCTTCGCAACCGCTGCGACCGTCACGCCGAAGGCCGCGAAGCCGAAGCCCGTGATGAAACAGATCCCCGGCACCAGCAACATCCCGGGCTTCGGTTCGAGCCCGAACGCGATCGCCACGAGCAGCGGCGCCACGCCGTAGACGCCCGCGCGCACCGAGATCCAGAGCACCTCGGCGGTGATCAGCTCCTCGACGTCCACCGGCGCCGCGAGGATCGCGTCGTAGGTCCGCTGGAACTGCCAGCGGATGAACGTGTTGAACATACCTGGGAACGCCGAGGAGAAGAGCACCGCCGTCGCCACGACACCTGTCGCCACGTACTGGACATATGTCAGGTGTCCAAGGTGTTTGACAAGCGTGCCCAATCCGAGCCCGAACGCGAGCAGGTAAATGGTCGGCTGGACGATCGAGGAGAAGGTCGTCGCCTTCCAGTAGCGCGCGAAGATCGCCACGTCCCGGCTCATCACGCCGGCGAGCGCGGCGGGTTCGAGCCTGCCGACGCGTCGAGGGGCCTCCTGGACGACGTGTGCCTCGACGCTCATTCGATCTCCTCCCCGGTCAGCGCCACGAAGGCATCCTCGAGGTTCGCCGGCCTACGCACCCCGTCCGGCGCGAGTCCGTCCAACGACTCGGCCCGCATGATCGCGATGGCCGGCCCGCTGCGGCGACTCGACCAGCCGCTGCTGGCTGCGAGCTCGGAGACCTCCGCGAGCCGCTCGGGCGGGCCGTAGACCTCGAGCACCTCACGGCCGACATGCGCTGCAACGAGCTCCGCGGGCGCCCCCTGCGCGACGACGCGACCCTGCGACATCACCGCGACCGTGTCAGCCAGACGCTCGGCCTCCTCGATGTAGTGAGTGGACATAAGCACCGTCACGCCGCGCGCTCGCAGGTTGTCGATCAGCGACCAGAGCTCTTGTCGTACCTGGGGATCAAGTCCGACCGTCGGCTCGTCGAGCAGCACGAGCCGCGGATGGTGGATCAGCCCTCGGGCGACGAGCAGGCGCCTGCGCATTCCCCCCGAGAGCTCCTTCACGATCGTGTCCGCGCGAGGCGCGAGGTTCGCGAGCTCGAGCGCTCGCTGAACGGCCGCGTCGCGCTCGCCGCGGGGGACGCG